>NZ_BAJW01000040.1 GCF_000613905.1 Acetobacter persici JCM 25330 | reverse complement strand
GCTTCCGCCTGCGGCTCGGCCTGCGGGCACGCCAGCAGGCGGGGGGAGACCCTGCTGCGCTGATTGCCGCGGGCTTTCCGGACCGTATTGCTCTCTCTCGCGGGGAAGCAGGAACCTTCCGCCTCTCCAATGGCAGCAACGCCCGCCTGCGCCGGGATGACGGGCTGGCCGAAAAAAAGCTGCTGGCCGTGGCCGGGTTGCATTTGCGCGCCTCCGCCGAGATCCGGCTTGCCGCCCCGCTGGACCTCAACGCCCTGCCGCCTGCCTTGCTGGACCGTACAAAGGAGCAGGTGGAAACCTCGCTGGACCCGGTTTCCGGCAATATTCTCGCCCGCCGCCGCACCCGGATCGGCTGCCTTGTACTGCGGGACCTGACGGAAAAAGTGCAGGCCGGGAATGCGGCCTCCCTCCTGCTGGCGCAGGCCAAAGCCACGCCAGACACGACGCTGGACTGGCCGGACGCCGCGCGCCAGTTGCAGGCACGGGTGGAACTGGCGCGCGCCCTGCCCGGTGGCGCAGGACCGGGTGAGGACTGGCCGGATTTTACCACACAGGCTCTGGCCGCGCGGATGGAGGAATGGCTGGCTCCATACCTTGAAGGCGTCACCTCACTGGCCGACCTGCGCGGGTTGGACCTGACAACGCTGCTGAAAAACCATCTGGGCTACATGCTCAATGCCTGGCTGGATAAGGAACTGCCCACCTCTCTCCCCTTCCCCGGTGGCAAGGCGAGTGTGGACTATACGCAGCCCGTACCCGTGGCCTCGGCCCGCGCGCAGGTCTTCTACGGCACGGAGGAGACACCAAAACTGGCAGGCGGCCGCGTGCCGCTGCGTCTGGCCCTGCTCTCCCCCGCCGGACGCCCGCAGGCCATTACGGCGGATCTGGCCGGATTCTGGAAAGGCGGCTGGGCCGATATGCGCAGGGACATGCGGGGCCGTTACCCCCGGCATGAATGGCCGGAAAACCCGGCTCTCAGCCCCGCCACCTCCCGGCGGCCAGCACGTTAAGGTTTTGTCACTTCAGTACCACTCTCCGTTGCAAAACAGCAGCATAGCGTGGCGCCAGAGCACACAGCCATTGCGCGGAAACGCTAAACCGGGCCAAAAGTCCTTATGAACGGAAAGCAGACCACACACTCATGAAGCACTTCAGGCGGGGCCTGCCGGTTATGGCCGCACTCTGTCTGCCCGGTCTGTCCGCCGGGCTGAGTGTTGCCCATGCTGACCCGATCCCCCCTGTTCCGCTGGTTGCCGCCCCCGGCCCGACCAGCTTTGCGCCGCTGGTGCGCAAGGTTGTGCCTGCTGTCGTTAATATTGCCGTCACGCGGGATTCCGATTCCAGCACCCGGAAAAAACTCCCCTCCGCCGTAAAGGGCACGCCGCTGGAGCGCCGCTTCAGGGAGCGGATGCGCAAGCATGGGGATGAAGTTCTGGGGGCAGGCTCAGGCTTTATTCTTGACCCCTCCGGCGTGATTGTCACCAACGGTCATGTGGTGGAAGACGCGGATAAAATTACCGTCGCCCTTGTCAGCGGTAAGGAATTTTCCGCCCGGCTGATAGGCATTGATGATCTGACGGATATTGCCGTCATCAAGATCGACAGCCCCACCCCTCTGCCTTTTGTGGAATGGGGGGACAGCCGCCTTGTGCAGGTGGGGGACTGGATTATGGCTGCGGGCAATCCGTTTGGGCTTGGCTCCTCCGTGACTGCGGGCATTGTCTCCGCGCGTGGGCGGGATATCGGCACCGGGCCGTTTGATGATTTCCTGCAACTGGATGCCCCCATCAACCCCGGCAATTCCGGCGGCCCGACCTTTAATCTGGCCGGGCAGGTCATTGCGCTGAATACCGCCATTGTCTCCCCAACCGGTGTCCGTGGGGCTGGGGTTTTCCATCCCCTCGGAAATTGTCATCCCCGTCGTCAACGCTCTGCAGCGTGACGGGCGCATTGACCGGGGCTGGCTGGGCGCCACGCTGGAAGATATTACCACCCGCAACGGCACCCGCGTGGCGGAAGTGGACCGCAACAGCCCGGCCGCTCAGGGCGGCCTGAAGCGCGGTGACATTATTACTGCCATGGGCGGAGAGCATATGGACACCGCCCGCACCATGATCCGCGCCGTAGCTGCGGCCCACCCCAACAGCGCGGTGCAGATCAGCGTACAGCGGCAAAGCCAGCCTATGACGCTGACCATCCATATCGGCCACCGTCCGCTTTCTGAAGACTGAGGGCGCGTGGCGTCTTTAAAAACTACAGGTCCATGAAACAAGACCAGATTGGTCCATTACTTACGCAACCCAAATAAAGATTGACCCCACCCGCTGTCAGCGTAAAATGCGCGGGAAAAGAGATGCGTTTACAGAATAGTTGTTCTAGTGAGTGTGTTTCTTCATGACGCCGCACCCGGTTTTTCGGGCGCCGGCCATTTTTTTCTGATGTTGTGCGCCACCGAAAGGGCTTCACCATGCAAATGTACGGTTTTCTGACACTGCTGGGTCTGGACATGCTGTATACCGGCCTCAAGCTGAACGACATGACCTTCGTGTCTTTCTGCATTGCCTTCGGTCTGCCGGTTGTGCTGATGGCAGGCTATGTGCTGGACAACATGCAGAAAGAAGGCGCCTGAGTTTTCAGGTCCGGTTTTTCTGAAAAAATCCGCAAAAAAATGCCGCCGAGGCTTCTGCCCGGCGGCTTTTTGTGCCTGCGTCTCTCTGAAAGACCAGCCGCCGCCCGTCAGATCATCTCAAGCGGCGTCTTGCTGGCAGGCGGCGGGAACGCTGCGTCCAGATCCGCCAGATCCTGCTCCGTGAGCGTAATGTCCTGCGCGGCAATATTATCCTTCAGATGCGCCAGAGAGCCTGCCTTGGGGATGGGCATGACATTGTCCATCCGCAGCACCCATGCCAGAGCAATCTGCGCCGGGCTTGCCGGGCCATGCGCGGTGGTATGCCGCGCGGCCACAGTGCGCAGCGCCGCATTCCGGAGCAACGATCCACCCTGCCCGATGGGTGAATAGGCCATTGTCATGACATGCCGGAAACGGTTGGTATCCAGCAGGTCATACTCCACGCCACGGTGTTCAAGACTATACAGGATCTGGTTAGCCGCACATTCACAGGAGCGGCTGTAGCGTTCCAGTTCCAGCATATCCTCCACATCAAAGTTGGACACACCCCAGTAGCGGATCAGCCCTTCCTCTTTCAGCTTGCGGAAGGCGTCAATCGTTTCCGCCAGCGGTACGCTGCCGCGCCAGTGGAGCAGATATAGGTCAATCCGGTCCGTCCCCAGCCGCCGCAGGGAGGACCGGCACGCTTTGGCCACCCCCTCTGCCGAGGCATTGCTGGGTAAAACCTTTGTCACCAGAAAGACATCATCCCGCACGTCCCGCATGGCTTCTCCCACCAGACTTTCCGAGCGGCCCTGCCCGTACATCTCCGCGGTATCCACCACCTTCAGTCCGGCTTCCACACCATGACGCAGGGACGCGACTTCCTCTTTCCATGTGGCGGAGGACTCCCCCATGTTCCAGGTCCCCATACCCAGCGCGGGCAGTTGTGTGCCATCCGCCAGAGTGACTGTTTTCGCCATATCGCTTGCGTCCTTCTTTCTCAAACTGCGGCTGCCCTGGTCCACACGGCGCTCGCACACCCTGACATCAGGCAAGCCCTACAGCCTCTGCCGAGGTTGCAACAGGCCAGACCAACGGGCCGGGCAGCCGTCCGTGCCAGAGACTGATACTCCAGCCAGCGCGGGAGCCTCACAATCGTTCCCCTGCGGGAAGCGCACATACCCGCAACACATACCGGCCCTCTGCTTCCCTGCTGAAAGCTGATAGACTAAACACGATGCCCGAGCACAGGACCCGCCCCGCATGACGCAGATCGGCTTTTATCACCTCACCCGCACCAGTGTGGAGGAGGCTCTGCCCCAGTTGCTCTCCCGCACACTGGCCAGCGGGCAGAAAGCTGTGGTGTGGTGCGCTGGCAAACCGCTGCTGGATGCGGTTGATAAAGCCTTATGGAAAGTGTCCGACCCGGCATGGCTCCCGCATGGCAGCGAAGGCATTTTATGCCCGGACCTGCAACCCATCTGGCTGACACTGGGAGAGGACGTTCCCAACGCCGCCCCGTTCCTGTTCCTGCTGGAAAGCCGCACCTGCCCGGACAATCCCCCTTTTGAGCGGGTGTTTGACCTGTTTGACGGGCAGGATGAAGCCGCCGTCGCCGCAGCCAGAGGGCGATGGACCGCCATGAAAGCCGCCGGGCATGATCTGGCCTACTGGCGGCAGGAAGACCGGGGCTGGAAACGCGCCCGCTAAGAGCGCTTTGAATCGTAACGGATAGGTATTAAAAACCCACTGAGTGCCAAAACGCTCACACCCTGAACGCTCCACGTTCTTTCACGCGACATGGCCTCCAAAATATGCCCATAGTGCGCGCTACAGGCACCCGGTTGCCAGACGATGGAAAACGCTCAGGAACACTCAGAATGAAACGATTAACGGGTACGCTGGGCGGTCTTCCTGCTGTTTGGTATCAAACCGGCCATTGCCGTAACCCTCGCCTTTATTGTGGCCGAGGTTATCTGGCGCGTGACAACCCGCCGCCCTTTCCCGGCTTTATGGTGGTTTTCCAATATCATGGCGATGGTGTTTGGCCTTGTTGATCTGTACGCCAAAACACCGTTCATGCTGCGGTATGAAGCCACAGTCTCCAACCTTATCACCGCAGCATTTTTTGCCGCCGGGGCCGTGGGGGAAGAACCGTTAATCCTGCGTCTTGCCGCAAGTTCCAGAAACGGGGACACCATTCCAAAAGACCGTCCGGAAATCATACAGTTTTTCAGGGCTTTTACCGTCTTGTGGGCTGCCTATTTTGTCGCGCGCGCCGGGGTTTTTCTCTGGGTTATGACGGCCTTCCCCCTGACAAAAGCGCTCATGCTCCGCACTGTTATCAGTTGGGTCAGTCTCGGCATCATGATGCTGATCAGCATGAACGGCCGCCGGGTGTTTATGCTCTGTCAGCGTCTGGGCTGGTTTACCACACCAGCGCCGGTGCCAGCACCCGCACCGCTCACACCCAGATAATCCGCCTGCCAGTGCCCCCGGCAGTTGAATACGTCCCCGAACCCGCACCCCCAACAGGCGTGGCGCACCCGCCACCGCCTGCCCTACGGCCAGCCCCCGGGGTCCATGCGCCTCTGAAGGCAGAACTGCTCTTGGGTGTGCCATTCAGTTCCATACCGCGCGCTGGGCCTTTGCCGCCGTTGCCACAACGCACTCTCCATCGGCATTGCTTGCGGATATCCGCCTGTTTTTAAAGCGGCTTACCGGCCACCCCGCACGGCAGCGCTCTTAGCCCGGATTGCCGCGAATTCGGAACCCGCTTTCCACTGCGGCCAGTTTTGTGAAAACGCCAGACTGCGGCCAACGGTATAGAGAAGGGCCACATCTTCCGCCGCACCGCGCACATCCCAGTCCGAGCTCCAGGCATCACACGCCTGATGGTAGCAGGCCATATAATCCTGCAACCATTTCCGCCCGGCGGGCACGCCCCCGTTCAGCAGGTCCGGATACCCCGCCATATCCATAAGGGCCGCCACCGGCACACCCGCGCGGGCAAACGGCAGATGGTCAGCGCGGTAGAACGCCCCGCGTTCGGGCATGGCTTCCGGCAGCATCACGCGGCCCTGTTTTTCCGCAGCGGCGGCAATATCATCCTGCACCGTGTCCTGACCTGCCCCGACCATAAAGACGTTGCGGGAAGGCCCTGCCATCTGCAACACATCCATCGTGAAATTGGCAGCGGTTTTCTCAAGAGGAGCCATCGGGTGGGCCGCATACCATGCAGAGCCAAGCAGCCCCCGTTCCTCAGCCGTCCATGAGGCAAACATCACCGTGCGTTCAGGGCGCGGGCCGGCTTTAAATGCGCGGGCAATTTCCAGCACGCCCGCAACGCCAGAGCCATCATCAATCGCGCCGTGACGAATAATGGTCTGGCCCTGCGCATCCCTGCTCATGCCAAACGCATCCCAGTGCGCGCCAAACATCACGGTTTCATCAGGATGTTTGCTGCCCGTCAGCTTGCCCAGCACGTTCTGGCTTTCCAGATGGGAGACCTCAACCGGCACATCGAGAGAGAACCGGGCCTTGGGCAAGGTCACAGGTGTAAAGGAGGCCTGACGCGCCTGCACCCGTAACGCTGGCAGATCCAGCCCGGCCTGAGCAAAAAGCTTTGTGGCCGCCGGGGTGGAAATCCAGCCCTGCATCAGCACAGGCTGGGCTTCCCCGCTCTGCGCGATATCAAAAGACTCACCACCCGGCGCAATCACGGTGGACCAGCCATAGGCGGCACCGGGCGTATCATGCACAATCAGCGCGCCAATGGCCCCGCGACGGGCTGCTTCCTCATATTTGTAGGTCCAGCGCCCATAATAGGTCATGGCGCGGCCACCGAATTTACCGGCTACGGCTTCATCCGGTTTTGCATCAAAATCAGGATCGTTAATCAGGAAGACCGCAATCTTGCCTTTGAGATCAACACCTTTGAAATCATCCCACCCGCGTTCGGGCGCATGCACGCCATAGCCCACAAAAACCAGCGGTGCATTGCGGATTGTCAGGCGGTCCACCCCGCGCGCGGTGGTAAAGTAAACATCCTGCACCTGCTCCAGCTTCAGCGTGTTTTTGGCAAATGCCACCTGAAGGAGGTCCGGCTTACCAACGCGGGTATGCTGCAACGGCACACGCTGCGTCCACCCGCCATTCTCCCCGGCGGGTTCCAGACCAATCTGCTTATACTGCTCAATCAGCCATGCGACGGTCTTTGCCTCACCGGGAGAACCGGGGGCGCGACCTTCAAACGCATCGCTCCCCAGAACCTTCATGGCGTCAGACATCCGCTCCGGGCTGATGGGCGCATAAACGGACGGAGAAACCTCCTTCGCCTGCGCCGCAACAGAAAGCCCCAGCGGCCCAGCAGCAGCCACAAGTGCCGTGGCGGACGCAGCGCAGGCCAGCAGACCACGCCGAAGGCCCTGCATGCCTCCCTGACGGACAAGTCTGCTCCGGAGTGTGTGGTCTGTCGTGCGCATCATGCTGTGTCCTGCTTGCGGGTCGGGGAAAAAATAAAGCCTGAGAGAATAGTCAGGACCATTTCCATAAGGCAACAGCACAGCACAAAAACGAACAGGGTGCCTCCAGCGGAAAACTGGAGGCACCCTGTTCCATAACACCATTCCTTGCCGGGTTGCGGACCGCTTACGGATGGATCAGCAGGCGCAGGAGACCAGCCACAACGCCTAAGCCGGCCACACCCCCAGCCCACAGGCCCACAAACCAGAGCAGCCTGAGCCACAACGGGCGTTCTGCTATGTGCTGCATTACCGCCTCCCTCAATGGTAGCTCTCGCTATGCTCGTTCACCGGGCCACGGAAAACATGATACGCAAAAGCTGTGTAGGACAGAATGAGCGGGATCAGCACCGCAGCGCCCACGAGCAGAAACGCCTGACTGGAGGGCGGAGCCGACGCCTGCCAGATGGTCATACCCGGTGGCACGATATAGGGCCAGATGGAAATCCCCAGTCCAGAAAAAGACAGAAAAAACCAGCCAAGAGCACAGAAAAACGGAATACGGCGGGAAACGCCGCCCCGCAGTGCCCGGACCATGACCAGTGCCAGAACAAGCACGGCCACCGGCACAGGGGCCACAAAGAGAATACGCGGCCAGTCTGTCCAGTTCTGCATGTATGTCACGTGCAGCGCGGGGGTCCAGAGCGACACCGCGGCAATCATGCCCAGCATGGCGAGGGAGAGAAGGCCGGACCACCTGCGCATGGTGTCCTGCAACGTGCTTTCTGTCCGCCAGACCAGCCATGTGGCCCCCAGCAGCGTATAACCAACCGCCACAGCCAGACCGCAGAACAGCGGGAACGGCGCCAGCCAGTCAAAACTGCCGCCTACAAACGCATTATTCTCCACAGCAATCCCGGAGACCAGCGTGCCCAGAATAACACCCTGCATTATAGCGGCTACCAGTGAGCCGCCACAGAACCCGATATCCCACACATCCCGCATTGCTTCCGTGTGCATCCGGGACCGGAATTCAAACGCCACCCCACGCATGATCAGCGCAAAGAGCATGATCAGCACAGGCAGATACAAGGCAGGCAGGATGGTGGCGTAAGCATTGGGAAAGACGCCATAAAGCGCCGCACCGCCAAAAATCATCCATGTCTCGTTACCGTCCCAGACCGGTGCGATGGTCTGCACCATTACATTCCGATATGTCTTGTTCCGCTCGGCAAGAAAAAGAATACCAAGCCCGAGATCAAACCCGTCCAGCACGATATAGATAAAAATCGCCATTGCCGCGAGAACCGCCCAGACAATGGGAAGCCAGTAGGCTGCACCTGTCAGATCCATGATCAGCTTTCCTTCCCTGTAATGCCTGTTGCTGCGGTGCCCGAAACAGCCGCCTGCATGGAGGCCGCCCGCTGGGGGGCGTGCGCATCCGGCCCGGCTTCACCCGCATGGGGTTCCTGCGCAAAACCGCGCAGCAGGATGCTGATGCCCGAGGCAAAAACAATGAAATAGACAATAACAAACACAACCAGTGTGGAGGCGATGCTCCCTGCGGCCACGGGTGAGGCACTTTCCGCCGTGCGCAGAAGGCCATAAACCGTGTAAGGCTGCCGCCCGACCTCCGTTGTCACCCAGCCACACAGCATGGCGATAAAGCCTGCCGGGGCCATGAGCAGCGCAAAACGCTGCAACAGCACGTCCGAACACAGCCGACCGCGCCAGCGCAGCCAGAGCGAGTACACCCCCAGCACCGCCATAAGCATGCCCAGCGCCACCATGATGCGGAAACTGAAGAACACAACAGGAGACGGGGCGCGCTGATCCTTCGGGTAATCCTTCAGGCCCGGTACTTTTCCCTCAAGGCTGTGAGTCAGGATAAGCGAGCCGAGCAGCGGCACTTCCACTTTGTAACGTGTCGTTTCATGCTCCATGTCCGGAATACCGAACAACAGCTCCGGGGCGCGGCTCTGGCTTTCCCAGTCCCCTTCAATCGCAGCGATTTGGCGGCTGATATTTCAGCGTGTTCAGCCCCTGCGTATCTCCGGCCAGAATTTGCAGCGGGGCGACAATGGCCGCCATCCACATGGCCATGGAGAACATGATTTTCACCGCCTCCGTCGGCGCGCGCCCTGCGCGTCTGGCGCGCAGCAGATGCCAGGCCCCGACCCCGCCAACCGCAAAGGCCACGCACAAAAACGCTGCCAGCGCCATATGCACAAGTCGGAACGGGAAAGAGGGATTGAAAACAATGGCCCACCAGTCCGCTGGGATAAAGCGGCCGGTTCCGGGTTCAATCGCATAGCCCTGTGGCGTCTGCATCCATGAATTGGAAGAAAGGATCCAGCTCATGGAAATCAGCGTGCCGAGGGACACCACGCAGGTGGCGAAAAAATGCAGTTTCCGTCCAACCTTGTTCATGCCGAACAGCATGATGCCGAGGAAGCCCGCCTCCAGAAAGAAGGCCGTCATGACCTCATAACCCAGCAACGGCCCCAGAATTGGACCTGCTTTTTGTGAAAACTGCGCCCAGTTGGTCCCGAATTCATAAGACATGACCAGCCCGGAGACCACGCCCATGCCAAAGACAATGGAAAAAGCCCGCAGCCAGTAACGGAACAGGTCCAGATAGACCTGCCGCCCGGTTTTAAGCCAGAGCCCTTCCAGCACCGCCAGAAACGCGGCCAGCCCGATGGAAAAGGCGGGGAAAACAATGTGAAATCCGACAGTAAACGCAAATTGCAGTCGTGCCAGAAATAAGGGGTCCAGTGCGCCCACGAGGCTCGTACTCCATGTTCAGAACGTACGCGCCTTCAGGAACTGGTCTTCGACGACACGAACGTGGTTTCAGTGCGAAACATTCCCGATCTCAGCGCCTGAAATGTCACCGCATGGTGTCCGGGTGTTGCACCAGAGCCGTGCGGACGACAAAGCGTTTGTCATCATGACATCATAAGCAGGCGTTATGTTGGACGCAGCACAAAGGGGAAGGTTGCGCATGCTCTCCGGCGCAACGCCCGGAAAGCGCGCAGACTGTGGCCATTCGGCAACAGCGGGTTCAGCAGACAGGCTGAGTAAAAAAGCCAGATGCTCTATATCGGGCAGGTTTCCGGCGGCAGGGCAAAAGCCGGGTTATGCAGAAAATCCGGGTCCGTCAGTGTCTGGAGGAACGCTTCCAGCGCCTGTTCGTCCTGCGCGGATAACGCGGGGCTGTGGCTATGAGCCTGAAGTGCGGCGCGCAGCGTGGGGGCTGAGCCATCGTGCAGATACGGCGCGGTCACGCCCACATTGCGCAAGGAGGGCGTTCTGATCCGCGCCGGATGGTCTGTGTTGATCTTATGGAAGGACTGATCACTCAGCAAAAAGCCGCTGTGGCACGCCGCACACTGCGCTGGGCCGAAAAATAGAATGGCCCCGTGCTGCGCTGGGCCGGGCAGAAGCGCCTGTTTCTTTTGCGCCTGATCCCACAGGCTGTTCCGGGAGATCAGGATGCGCTCAAACGCGGCGAGCGCCTGCGGCACGGTGCGGGCGTCAATCCGTCCGTTATCCTTTTTGAAGGCCGCAGCAAAGAGTTTCTGATAACAGGCCTCCCCGGAGACCCGATGCAGGAGCGTTGCCCAACCGGGCATCCCCATTTCCACCGGCCCGTGCCCGAAAACCGGCGTCGCTACCTGCTGTTCCAGTGTGGTGATGTGCTGGTCCAGCCATGTCAGGGTTTTGAAAGCCCCTACATTCCCAAGCGACGGGACGTTGCGCACCCCGGCCTCATCCGTAATACCGGCATGGGTTGCCATACCATCCGCAAACGCATGGCGCTGCTCATGGCAGGAGGCGCAGGCCATACTGCCATCACCCGACAAATCCGCATCATAAAACAGCCGCCGCCCAAGCTGGATGCGCGCCTCCTGCTCTGAAAGCGCAACGGGGCCAAACGCACCCGAAGCAGACGCACCCAGAGCACGGGCGTCCAGCGCCGTAACAGAGGGCGTCTGTGCCGGGGCGGCAGTGCAAGACGGCCCGCACACGGCGAAGAACAGACACACCCCCGCCAGCAAACGCAGCACAGCTACGGCTGGCCTCATGGGGTTCTGATCACCATCAGCATCATGTCGGGCTTGCCGCTGCCATTTACTTCAACCACCGCACGACCGGCTTCCAGCGGAAAATCGACCATCTTGCCAATACCACTACAGGCAGGCCCATGATTATGGCCAGAAGAGAGGATGGCTTTGCCGCCCTGCACCACATCCAGCCAGGCCCTGTTGCCGAGCATCACGCGATATGTCCCCGCCTCAGGCACATCAAACGCAAACATGCCGCCGGAACTCACCTTGCCGCCCGGCTGCTCAGGCCGCACCACATACTGCATGTCTGCCGTGGAACGGAGGTGTGCGGCCACGGCCTTGCCCGCGGTCAGTCTGACGCTTTCCAGATCCTGCGATGTTGCGGCTGCCGTAACGGGGGCAGGCTGCGCCCAGCCTTTCAGCGCCTCCGGCAAAGGGGCTGCCTCCTGAGGGCAGTTTTGCATCCCGTGGCCCGCATGATGCGGCGCACCTGCCTGCATCTGCCCGGCCTCTCCTGCCTGCGCGGCAGCAGCCTGCCGGGCAGATGTTCCCACCCCCATTGCCAGACCAAGTGATAAAACTGCCACAGATTTTAACGCAATTTGTTTCGTGATTGCCATAAGCCGAACGCCCCATCTATATACCGTGAGATATTGTATATGTTTGTATATTGATAAAGGACCCTTTCCCTAAATGAAAGCCTTCCTCCCGGTGACCACGCGCACCCTTTCCGCCGTGACACTGGCCAGCCTGCTCTCCACCAGCGCAGGGGCGGCCCTTGCAGCACCTGCCCCGCTGACCACCAGGCCGGACCTTCGTCAGGTTAAAAAGAAGGCTTCCAGACCGATCTCCGCCACCTCCGCTGCCGCCCCACAGAGCCGCCCGGACAGCGCCTATGACGCGCTGACCACCGGTAGCCCCCCTTATAATAGCGTGGTGGCGGAACGCGGCGCGTCCGACATTTTCGGCCCCGGTGAAATTACGGTCTTCGGCACTCCGCACCGCAATGCGCTTGTGGGGACGTCCACCGTTTCCGCCAATGCTATTTATACTCTGAACAAAAACACCCTGGATGAAGCCGCGAACCTGATCCCCGGTGTCAACTCCGCCAGTACCGGCGGCACGCGCAACGAGCGCACTATTCTGGTGCGCGGGTTCAACCGTTTTCAGGTGCCGCTCATGGTGGATGGTATCCGCATTTATCTGCCTGCGGATAACCGGCTGGATTACGGGCGCTTTTTAACGCCCGACATCGCGGAAATTCAGGTTGCCAAAGGCTATGCCTCGGTTCTGGATGGCCCGGACGCCATGGGCGGAATGGTCAATCTTGTCACCCGAAAACCGCACAAGGAACTGGAAGGCGAACTGCGCGGCGGTACCATGCTGGGGCATGATGGCGGGTATTCCGGTTATAACGTGTTCGGGCTGATCGGCACCAAACATGAAAAATGGTACGCACAGGCCAACTTTGCCATCAATAACGTGGACCATACCGATCTGTCCTCCAATTATGACCCCACCCCCACACAGGGCAAAGGCAAACGGCAGCTGACAGACTCTCAGGATTGGCGCGTCAATTTTAAAGTTGGCTACACACCCAACGCCACGGATGAATACACCATTAACTACACCCGCCAGAGCGGTGAAAAACGTGCGCCGTTCAGCGTGACAGATTCCCTCAGCGCGCAAAAGGACTGGACATGGCCCGCGTGGGATCTGGACAGCCTCTCCCTCACCTCCCGCACCAGATTGAGCGACAGGCTCACCCTCCGGTCCCCCTGTATCGCAATACCTTCTATAACCTTCTGAGAAGTTTTGATAACGCCAGCCTGAACACGCAGACAAAACCCAAAGCGTTTAACAGCTATTATAATGATACCGCATGGGGCGGGAATGTGCGTCTGGATGCGGAAATTTCCCGCCGGGATACGCTGGGCATTGCGTTCTATGGCCGGCGTGATGAACATGCGGAGCACGAGCAGGTTTTTCCCAGCGAAGCCTATCAGCCCACCACAACCTCGGTTGAGGAAAGCTACAGCATTGCGGGTGAAAACGTGTTTCGGTTCCTGCCTAATCTGGATCTGACAACCGGCGTCAGTTATGACTGGCGCGTGCTGGACCGCGCGCAGGGTTATTCCGGCGGCATGATCCATTATCCCACCCGCAACCGGGGCGCACCCAACGGGCAGGCGCGCCTGAGCTGGCGGCCGGATCCCGTGTCTGAACTGCATATCAGCGTGTCAGACCGCGTCCGTTTTCCGACATTGTTTGAGCGTTTCAGCACCCGGTTTGGCGGCGCGGTTTCCAACCCCGGCCTGCGCCCGGAACGCGCCCAGAACTATGAGCTGGGCGGTTCCCACACCTTTGGAAAAATTGAGGTGGCCGGAGCCCTTTTCTATTCTCACCTGACGGACCTGATTGCCTCTTTCCCTGTGCAGTATAACGGCACAACCGTCTCCCAGAGCCGGAACATCAATAGCGGGAACTATGCCGGGGCGGAAATTTCTCTGGCTATTCCGGTGCGTAAAAACCTTCTGCTGGGCGGGAATTATACCTATACGCATCAGGATGTGAGCGCCCCCGGCTCCTCCCCGCGCTACCGGCCTACGGATGTACCCACGCATAAGGCGTTTGCCTATGTGGAATGGTCACCCGTCAAAAAACTCCGTTTTGTGCCGAACGTTGCTATTTCCTCCAACCGCTGGACCATGAATTCCATTGGCACAACCTATTTCCGCACCGGGCACAACGTAAACATTTCCGCCCGTGTGGATTACCAGATCACCCCCAATGTGCAGATTGGCGCAAATGCCTCCAACCTGCTGGACCAGAACTATCAGATGGTGGGCGGCTACCCGGAGCAGGGGCGGAATTTTTACGTCAATCTGAAAATCTCCGGATAATCCCGCATAAAACTTTCAGAAAGATGCCGGATTCAGAGGCGATCAAAGCGCATGGCTGACCAGCGTTAAGATTAGTCTGTTGGCACGGCCTCCGGGCTGTGCCTAAAAATATCGTATGACCTCAGCCCCTCCGGCCCCGACTGCCAGCCTCCGCCCCCGCGCCCTCCGCCATGCCGAGGGCGTCAAGCTGCGCAAACGCACGCCCCGCACACGGCAGGCGGAGTGGCAGGCCCCCAAAAACAGGCAGGACCCGGTCTCCATTCTGGTAGAGCAAGGCATGCATCGCATCAGCGCACTGCTGCCTGTACGCTATGCCCGCATGGCGGCCTCACCCTTTGCATTCCTGCGTGGGGCGGCGGCTGTCATGGCGGCGGATCTGGCCGGAACACCCGCAGCAGGCCCCACAGTGCAAAGCTGTGGTGACTGCCATCTGGCCAACTTCGGCAGCTATGCCTCACCGGAAGGGGTCCCGGTTTTTGATATCAATGATTTTGATGAAACACTGTCCGCCCCGTTTGAATGGGATGTAAAGCGTCTGGGCACCTCTCTGGTGCTGGCCGGGCGGGAAGATGGCCTGTCCGACGGAGCCGCCAGCGCTCTGGCCCGCAGCATGGCGCAGGCTTATGCGCAGGAAATGGCCTATCTGGCACCGCTGAACCCGCTGGCCATCTGGGCGGAACGGATTGACCTTGCCGCCGCCATCGCCGGTTTTCAAGACAAGCAGGCTCGCAAAAAAGTGCAGAGCCTGCTGGATGCCCGGCTGGAAAGTGCGCGCAGCCATTTTGAGCTTGTGGCAGACAATGGCGGCACCCCGCGCTTGACGGAAAAGCCGCCGCTCGTCATGCGGTTGCCGGAACAGGATGACACCATCCGCGCCGCTTTTGCCCGTTACCTCGCCACCCAGCCACCGGAACGCGCCATTCTGCTCTCACGCTACACATTGCAAGATGTGATCTTCAAGGTTGTGGGGGTGGGTAGCGTGGGCACTTTCTGCGCAATCGGCCTGTTTGCCACACCGGATAATGAGGTACTGCTGCTCCAGATCAAGGAAGCACAGACCTCCGTCCTTGCGCCGCATCTGGCCCCCTCCCCGTTCCATAATCAGGGCGAGCGCGTGGTAACCGGCCAGCGCATTATGCAGACCGCGTCCGATGCGTTTCTGGGCTGGACGCATAGCGGCGGCACAGATGAAGTGGATGGTGAGACCGGCACCCTGCCTACCGGCCAACGGCAGTTTTACGTCCGCCGCCTGAAAGACCAGCGGCTTGCCGCCATTGGCGCGGAATTTGCCCAGATTGGCCTGTCGGACTACGCGCTCCTGTGTGGCCGCACGCTGGCCCGTGCCCATGCCCGCTCTGGTGACGTTGCCACCCTTTCCGGCTATCTCGGCGCAGGCCGCGCCTTTGCCGACGCCATCGCCAGCTTCTCCACCGCCTACGCTGACCAGACCAAAGCCGACTGGAAAACTTTCTGCGCTGCAATCAAAGCAGGGCGGATTTTTGCGCAGGAGCCGGAAGCAACGAAAAAAGCGGACGTGGACCCCAAGAAAAACAATAATTTCTTGGAAATTATTAAATAAATTTACAAATTTATTCACAAATACTTATATTTTTAGATTTATTCAATTTATATTTTTTGAGAACTATATTTTTATTTTTGATTTATTAAACTCATAGCATAATTGTGTCAGATAAATAAAAAAATTGACTGGGTCTTCCATTCTATGAGCGATGTTTACACCCAGAATAGGAAGTAGACATTTCTTGTCATGGAAACAATTTTTAGCCTATTATTTCGGAATCATAATTTTAATCTGGAATAGCATGCCTGTGCCATCTCATAAATATTTTCATCCTTCAAGGCATCCCTTCCTGCATTTTTGTATTTGGCCGTCACAACATCTCTCTTGTTCTTTGTCGTTTTCCCCCATCTGTCACACTCTTATTTGTCTGGCTCGTTCAAAATTTCCAATCCCGCACTTTCTTATGGTGTGAACATTAGTATTTCTGAAATTATACTCTTTTCCATCATGCTTTGACGACGCTTATTTTTGCACTCTGGGACCATAAAGACGCAGCGTTCTGTGGCATCCCGCTGAATGCATTCGGCCTCAGACACTTTTGCTATGGCGGCATCCTTGCGTTTACAGGCGCTCTCCTTCTTGGTGTTTTTGAATATTGTTTTGGGGGCTTTCGTATATCGGGGCTGGTCTGGCCGCTTCTTACAACAGGAGCCATTATCGCTCTTGCTGCATTCTGGGTGTTTTTTGTAAGTCTGACGGAAGAGCTATGGTTCAGAGGGTATCCGCTCAAAAAATTTGAAGACAGCCTCGGCTGGTGGCCCGCAGCACTTCTTACATCCTGTGCTTTCGCTGCCTGCCATATGCACAACCAGAACGAAAATTATGCTGAAATGGTGTTTTTATTCCTCTCAGGACTGATACTGTGCGGATTACGACGTCTGTCAGGCTCTCTCTGGCTCGGAATTGGCGCCCACGCCGTTGCTGATCTTGCAGGCATTGTTCTGGGCACACCCGGCACGAACCTTTCCGGCAGCCCAATACAGATTGTTTATCTGACGGTGAGCGGCTCTGAACTGATTAATGGAGGAGATAACGGCCTCATGTTCAGTTTGCCGGGCATTGGTATGCAGTTTCTGTTAATGATCGTGCCTCTATTTATGTTCTCCCGGCCTTTTGTAAAAAAAATCTTTTTCTTAAAATAATATTCTTGAAATACAGACTATAGAAAATTCAAAAACGTCTCTTTGCGCAACGCTCAGTGTGTTCAAAAAATAAAAAAGGGCCTCACAAATAGGCCCTTTTCACAACATACCAAACCGAAAACGTCAGGCGTTTTCATAATTTTTCTGCACAAACTCATTCAGCAAACGCACGCCAAAGCCGGTAGCCCCTTTGGGCTGGCCGTTGCGCGGGGTTTTGCTCCATGCTGTTCCGGCAATATCCAGATGCGCCCACGGAGTTTCTCCCACAAAGCGTTTCAGGAACTGGGCGGCGGTAATGGAACCACCCGGACGGCCACCAATGTTCTTCATGTCCGCAATGTCGGATTTCAGCATGGCGTCATACTCAGCGCCCATCGGCAGACGCCACAGCTTGTCACCCGTTGCCGCACCCGCTGCCGTCAGATTGGCAGAGAGATCGTCATTGTTGGAGAACAGGCCTGCATATTCATGGCCAAGGCTAATGATGATTGCCCCCGTCAGCGTGGCGAGGTCCACCATGAGTTTCGGGGCAAAACGCTCACGCGCATACCAGAGG
Source organism: Acetobacter persici JCM 25330 (assembly GCF_000613905.1). Classification (GTDB taxonomy): domain Bacteria; phylum Pseudomonadota; class Alphaproteobacteria; order Acetobacterales; family Acetobacteraceae; genus Acetobacter; species Acetobacter persici. The sequence goes on along the minus strand of NZ_BAJW01000040.1, from coordinate 13,654 downwards.
ATATCGGCAAGAACCAGACGCCCTTCCGCATCCGTGTTCAGCACTTCAATCGTCTGGCCAGAAGCGCTGCGCACGACGTCCCCAGGGCGCTGGGCCGTGCCGGACACCATGTTTTCCACCAGCCCGATCACGCCAACAGCGTTCACTTTCGCCTTGCGGCCCGCAAGCGCTGTCATGAGGCCCGTCACGGTTGCAGCACCGGCCATGTCCTCTTTCATTTCTTCCATGCCTGCCGCGGGCTTGATGGAAATACCGCCGGAATCAAATGTCACGCCTTTACCAATAAAGGCCAGCGGGGCGTCATCCTTCGCACCGCCATTCCAGCGCATGATAACGGTGCGCGGGGCGTTCGCACTGCCCTGCGCCACGCCCAGTAGCGCGCCAAAGCCAAGCTTTTCCATCTCGGCCTGCTCAAGCACCTCGACCTCAAGCCCAAGGCTGCGCAGCGTGGTCACACGCGCGGTAAATTCTTCGGGGTTCAGGACGTTGGCCGGTTCCGTTACCAGATCGCGGGTCAGGATCACACCGCGCGCCACAGCGGAGAGCGGCGCAAACGCGACCTCGGCCGCAGCCGGGTCAGCCGTCAGAACAGTCACAGCGGCCAGACGATGCTTTTTCTCAACCGTCGGGGCGCTGTGATACAGGGAGAAGTGATACGCCCCCAGCACAGCACCCTGCGCGACAGACGCCGCAAAGCCCTGCGGCACATTGCCCAGCGCAACAGTCGCTTTTTCCTGCGCGCCAAAAGCGGAGGCCGCAACGCCACCAGCGGCTTCTGCTTCCTTCGCGCCAAAAGCGTCCAGCTTGCCAACGCCGATCAGCACAATGCGGGAAAAACCAGCACCGGGGGCCAGCACAACGCAGGTTGTGCCGTCTTTGCCGGTAAAGTCATCGGCCTCAGCCGCACGGCTCAGCGCACCGTTGGTCGCTTTGTCGGCCTCGGCAAAAATGGCCGGACGGTCCTGCCCTTCGGCCAGCAGAAGAGCCAGTGCCCCGCCATCGGGCAGGGTTTCGGGGGAAAAGGAAATCTGAAGCATAATGACTGGCCTCCATAAACGTCTTAAGCTTTTTGCCTGACTTGGGTACGTCCCGCCTCGCCCCTTGGCAAGAGCACAGCCGGGGGCGCCTTAAAAAAACAGGCAGGACATGACGCGCCGCCGTTCCTGGCGTATGGTGGCAGCATGAGCACCCATACAGACGCTGACCTGCTGGCCCTTGCCGCCAGACTGGCGGAAGAAGCCGCCGAAATTATCCGCACCATCCGCGCGCGGGGTTTTGAAACGCTGACCAAAACCGACTCCTCGCCGGTGACGGAAGCGGACCACGCGGCAGAAGCGCATATCCTGAAAGGCCTGCGCGCCGCCGTGCCGGAAATCCCGGTGATTGCGGAAGAGGAAATGGCCGCGGGCCTGCGCAGTGCTGTGTCTGATACCTACTGGCTGGTGGACCCGCTGGACGGCACACGGGAATTTGCGGCCGGGCGGGATGATTTTACGGTGAATATCGGCCTTGTGCGGGGTGGCCGCGCCGTTCTGGGCGCTATGGCTCTGCCTGCCTATTATCAGCTTTATACCGGCGGTATCGGCCTGCCTGCCGAACGCCGCGATCAAAACGGTACCACCGTTATCCACACCCGCACGCCACCCGCCGAAGGGCTGAGCGTTCTGGCCTCCCGCCATTATGCTGATGACCCGCGTCTGGCGGCTTATCTGGGGGAACGCCGCATTGCCTCCGTAGGCAATATTGGGTCGGCCGTAAAATTTGCCCGCGTGGCGGAAGGCGCTGTGGATTTCTACCCCCGCCTTGGCCCGACCATGGAGTGGGACACAGCCGCCCCGCAGGCTATTGTGGAAGCCGCTGGCGGGCACGTCACACTTCTGGACGGCACCCCGCTGCTATACGGCAAACCGGACTGGAAAAACCCGCCGTTTGTCTGCACAGGGACGCTCTGACCTCCATGACGGAACGCCTTGCCGCCACGCCAGCCGGGATAACCGCCGCCGCCCGCATCCTGCGGGAAGGCGGACTGGTGGCGTTTGGCACGGAAACTGTTTACGGGCTGGGGGGCGACGCCACACAACCCGCCGCCGTTGCGCGTATTTTTGAAGCCAAGAACCGCCCGCGCTTCAATCCGCTCATTAGCCATTTTGCCAGTGCGGACGCCGCTTTTACGCAGGTGCAGGCCTGCCCGCTTGCCCAGAAACTGGCAGCCTCCTTCTGGCCCGGCCCGCTCACACTTGTTCTGCCCCGCGCCCCCGGCAGCACGGTGAGCGATCTGGCCGCCGATGGCCTGTCCTCCCTTGCCGTGCGCGTGCCACGCGGGGAGGCTGTGTTGACTTTGCTGCGCGCCGTCGGGCGGCCCGTTACGGCGCCCTCCGCCAATCGCTCTGGCCGCATCAGCCCCTCAGACGCCAGCCACGTTCTGGAAGAACTGGCAGGCCGGATTGATGCCGTGCTGGATACCGGCCCCTGCGCCGTGGGGCTGGAAAGCACCGTGCTGGACCTGACAAACCCGGACCGCCCCTGCCTGCTGCGTCCCGGCGGTGTTCCGGTGGAGGCGCTGGAAGCCCTGTGCGGCCCCATTGCCCGCCCGGAAACAGAGGCCGATGCCGCCCCGCTTTCTCCGGGCCGGATGCTCTCCCACTACGCTCCCAGCCTGCCGGTGCGCCTGAACGCCACCAGCGTTGGCCCGCGGGAAGGACTGCTGGCATTTGGCCCGGCTCCGCTGCCGGGCGCTGCCGTCACATGGAACCTCAGCCCCACGGGTAATCTGGAAGAGGCTGCCGCCCGCCTGTTTTCCGGCCTGCGCTTTCTGGACAGCCAGCAGCTTACATTTGACCTGACTGGCCTTGCTGTACAGCCCATCCCGCCGCAGGGGCTTGGCCTTGCCATTCAGGATCGCCTGAACCGGGCAGCCGCCCCCCGGCCCGCAGAGCCGGATCTGTCATGAGCCAGATCGACCCCAAGGAAATCAAAATTCTTTCTGATATTCTGGCACTGGTACTGGAAGAGCAGCAGGGGCAATCCATGACGGCGCTTGAGGCCATCAAGGCCCGCGCCCGGCGGGACGGCATGACGGGTGGTGCGCTCAAAAACCTGTTTCAGACTCTGGCCCCGGACATTGACCGCCTGACCGCCGCCCGCAAAGCAGCGGACGGGGCGGAACTCCGCACGCTGGAAAATACCATCCACACCCTGCGCATCCAGTTGCATGACCGGGGAGAAATTCTGAACCGGATGGAACATAATCTGCGCATTGTACGAAACAATAATGAAAATCTGAAATCTCAGCTTCATGTTCTTCAGAATGCCCATGCGGAAGCCACTCACAGGCTCGGCATGAAAATGATGGACAGCACCTACCCCCGGCTGATGATTATTTTTGTGGCCGTTATGGCCGGGTTGCTGGCAGGTATTGCCGGTACACAGCTTTTCCATTTGTTCTATGCTGCGTTTCACCCTGTAACAGACAACGCCCGCTATCTGTATTAAGGGCAGGACACACGCAACCTGCCCCGCCCCGTTTTGTAAGCTCCTGACCCTGACCAAGGTTTTCACCATGTCCGACACGTCTCTGCCCCCAGCCCTTCTGACTGCCCTGTCTGATCTGCTCGGCCCCTCCGGCCTGCTGACCGATGCTGGAGATACGGAAGCGTTCTGCACAGACTGGCGGATGCTGTATCATGGCCGGTGTGCAGCGGTGTTACGCCCGGCCAGCACGGAAGATTGCGCAAAAGCTGTGGCCCTGTGTGCGGAGCATGGCGTGCCGATGGTGCCGCAGGGCGGCAATACCAGCATGGTCGGCGGGGCCACCCCGGATAACAGTGGCAAGGCGGTTGTCATTTCCACCAACCGCATGACGCGCATTCACACCATTGACCATGCCGACCTGACCATGACGGTGGAAGCAGGCGTCACCCTGAAAGCCGCGCAGGACGCCGCAGCGGCGGAAGGGCTGATGCTCCCGCTCTCCATCTCCTCCGAAGGTTCGGCAGAAATTGGCGGCATTCTGGCCACCAAACGCAGGGGGCAACAACACCGTGCGGTATGGCAACGCGCGGGAACTGGCTCTGGGGCTGGAAGCCGTTCTGCCGGACGGACAGGTGCTGAACCTGATGCGCCGCCTGCGCAAGGACAATACGGGCTACGCGCTGCGGCAGTTACTGATCGGGTCAGAGGGGACGCTGGGGCTGATCACCACCGCCATTATTCAGCTCCAGCCTGCCCCGCGCTCACGCGAGACCGCTCTGTGCGCGCTGGCTGACCCGCAGGCCGTGCTGAACCTGTTTGCAGCCTTCCGCAAGCAGGACCCGGCGGCCATTCAGGCCTTTGAATATATGTCCGGCACCAGCATGGCGCTGGTCAACAGCCTGATTGAAGGGGCGTCCCTCCCCTTGGAAGCCCCTGCGCCAGCCTATGCTCTGGTTGAACTGGGCAGCCCCCGCGCGGATGACAGCCTGCGCACCCTGATGGAAGACGTTCTGGGGCAGGCTCTGGAAGACGGTCTGGTGACAGACGCGGTTCTGGCGGAAAGTGAAGGCCAGCGTCAGGCGTTGTGGATGATCCGTGAGGAACATGCGGAAGCCCAGAAGCGTGCCGGAGCGTCCGTCAAGAACGATGTCTCTGTTCCGCTCTCCGCCATTCCCGAATTTATTACCAAAGCCACCGCCGCCTGTGAGGCGCTGATCCCCGGGATCCGCGTCGCCCCGTTCGGGCATATCGGGGATGGCAACATCCACTTCAATCTGGTGCAGCCCGAAGGCATGGACCCAAAGCCTTTCTGGCGCAGGACCATGCGATGATGGATACGGTTGCCGGAATTGTCCGCACGCTGGATGGGTCTTTTTCTGCCGAACATGGGGTCGGGCAGCTTAAAACCTACATGATGCCCTCATGGCGTGGCGGCGCGGAACTGGATGCCATGCGCAAAATCAAAACCGCGCTGGACCCGAAAAACCTGATGAATCCGGGCAAGATTTTCCCTGAAAGCTGAACGCCAAAAACTGGAAACACCAAAACCAGATACCGGGCACCAGAAAACCAAAGCCGCGCCCCTCTTGTATTTTCAGGAGGAGCGCGGCTTATTTCATACAGACAGCAATTTCAGGAAAGTAGGCTCAAGACGCGCAGAATGGGAAAATCACATTTATTTCCAGCGTGAAAAGAAATCCATTTCCGGGTAGCGCAATGCGGAAAGCTGGAGCAGCAGCGCAGGCAGCAGGACCACACCAACCTCCAGACCCATAAGCCGATTGCAGCCAGTGTCAGAATGGGGGCGACAATCCGTTCCGCATGCGCGGCGCGCGGGCTGCTGCATGCCAGCACAGAGCACAGGCCACCCACCGCAATAAACGCGGCTGCGGTGATGGCCCGGAAGGGATGCCGCAACATGCTGGGGGTCAGCCCGCCCATCACGCTATCCAGAGAAGACATGTCCGATGACCAGCCCGCCAGCCCGAACAGAAAGCTGAACGGCAGGATCAGCACGCCAAACACATCTTTCAGCAGCATGAGGAAGCCCATCACCACCGGTGGCAGCAGGACAAAGGCAACCCCAAGTGCGACATCAACCACAAGAACGACAAGCGCGGGCGTGACAGAATTATTCTTCATGCCCGCACTTTACTGCAAAATGTGTCAGGATTTCAGTCTTTCCACCATTTGACAGGCTGCGGTTCGTCACTCTCGGCGGAAACCAGAACTTCGTCTTCATCCTCATCATCCAGCGGTTTCAGACGCGGGCGACCACGCGGGCGGGCTTCAAGCTTTTTCCGCAGAGCCTGCATTTCCTCTTCCAGCGTTTCCACCGTGCGCTGGGCGCTGCGCAGGGCGCGTCCGGCTTCCGTCAGTTCTTCCTCACGCTCGGCCAGTTTGGCCTTCAGCTCACGCACCATGATATCCGCATGGGCCTGACGGGTCTCAAGCCCGCGCTGGGCAGTCTGCAGGGATTCAACCTGACGTTCCGCATCTTCAAACCGCAGCTTTTCATCCGCAAGCTGACGGCGCAGTCTGGAAACTTCCGTCGTATCTTCTTCAGAAAAATGCACAGCGCGGGATGTGGAGGCCGTGCGGGGCATTGCCAGCGTGCGCGGTGTTGTGCGGGCCAGAGAATGTTTTTCTACTGGTACATCACCATCTTTTACAAAACGGCGGCGTTTGCCCTGCGCAGGATCAGCAGCCGGGCGTGGTGTTCCCGCACGGGCGCGGGAGGGTGCGCCAAGCCGCTCAAGAGCGTTGCGCAGGGAGGCTTCTTCAAACGCCTCGTCCCGTTTTTCGTCACCCATGGGGGTGGATAAAAATGATGGTGTCTTCATAAATTCGGAAGTCACGCTTCTTTATACTTTCCTGACGCTGTCAAACATGAAAAACCGGATCTGTCACACGCAGCGGATGCCGGCTTCTGCACCGGAGCCCGCCAGAACACTCCGAAAAATGTTTCCCTCACCTGCGGCAAGGTGGGCCATAACCCAACAGATTCCTGATATTTGTTGGTAAAGACCTGCCTTAACTTTTAAAAGCCCTCAGGCAGGTTTGCGGGCTCTGCTTACCACGCATTTCCCGGTTTTCAAAGGGTTTCCGGGGGTGCGGCATCTTTTTTTGCCTTCCCACATCTTCAACAGAGTGTGCAGCGGACTGTGCCGCGTGATTTTCAGAAGAGGCAGACAGCAAGAACACGCAAAGTTTTTTTGTAACTTGACCTCTGCTTTAAAAATATTTCCAGCGTCTGTTCTGCAAATAGTTCTGCAATCCTGTTTTCAGTCACGGGATATTTCCGGTCTGCCCGGCCTTTTCCACCCCACCACGTTAAAAAAGGCCGAACACCATTCCGCTCTTACACGCCTTTCCGCTGCGCGGCCGGAGTCCAGACAAGGTCTGTTGCGCCATCCTGATTAAAATGCCGCGCCAGCACAAAGAAATAGTCAGACAACCGGTTGAGAAGTTTCAGCAGCTCCGGGTTGACCGCCTCAAGCTGCGCCAGCGCCACCACGCGCCGCTCTGTTGTGCGGGCGTGCGTGCGCGCCAGATGCGCCCATGCCGCAGCAGGGGTGCCGCCGGGCAGTACAAAGCTGGTCAGGGGAGCCTGCGCCTGTCGCCACTGCTCCACCCAGTTTTCCAGACAGGCCAGAAAATCTCCGTTCATCCGGCTGGCCGTGCGTGCTTTCGGCCTTCGGGCTGGCACAGATCAGCCCCCATATCAAAAAGCCAGTTCTGGAGTTGCTCCAGTTGCGCAGCAGCGGCACTCTCCGCCGCCACATGGCTACGTAACAGCCCCACCACGGCGTTCAGTTCATCCAGACACCCCATGGCTTCAATCCGCGCACTGTCCTTGGAGACGCGGCTGCCATCGCCCAGAGACGTCTGCCCGGCATCCCCCCCACGGGTCACAACGCGATCAATACGGATACTCATAAGGTGTCCTCTTCTGTTCAGGTTCGTCTGCGTCAGGCAGGTTTCCGCTTCCGCCCTGCCCGGTTCTGCCTCTATAAAGCGGCATCATGCTTTCATTATCCAGTCTCCCCCGTTCATGGCGTGTCTGCGGCGCTCTGCTTGCAGGCTTTGGCACCATTTCTGGCGCGCTGATCGCGCATCTGCCTGATGCAGATTTTGGCCCCGGCGGCCGCCTGATGGCGCATGGCGCGCTGGAGATGCAGATGTGGCACGGGCTGGCCCTGCTGGTTCTGGGGCTGACAACGCGTGACCGCCCGGCAAAACCGCTGGCACTGGGCGGCTGCGGCCTGTTGCTGGGCACGCTGCTGTTTTGCGGCGGCGTGTATTACACAGCCCTGACAGGCCAGCACGCAGCCCATATTGCGCCAACAGGCGGCAGCATTCTCATTCTCTCATGGCTCTGCCTCGCCGCAGGGTGGCTGCGCGGATGACTGACGGGATTTCAGACGTGATTCGTGGCGCATGGCTTGGCGCGGAAGGGCTGGAAGCCGTTCTGGAACAGGATCTCCAGCGGCGCGGCGTGACCATAGACCGCTGGCATGGGCAGCTTGCGCTCTCCCGCCAGCCGTCCGTTTTTCCCCCTGGGCGCTGGATGTGTGGGAAGCACCGGAGCAGGTCACCATCCCGTCCATTAAAGGAGCGGCAAAAATCCTGCGGGGGCATCAGCGCAACTGGGGCCTGTATGCGGCTGATTTCTTCCGCCGCGCGGCTCTGATTGAAGAAAACCTGCCGCCCATCAAAACCGCGCTGCTGACCTTCCCCACCGCTGCGCCCACCGCCCCCCTTGGCGCGTGGACCCTGCTGACGCCAGACACCATGCTATTCTCAGCCCGCAAAAGCAGCCCGTTTATCAACGGGGCCCCGAAATTTGTGGAAAACCGGACAGGGCCACCCTCCCGCGCCTACCTGAAACTATGGGAAGCCTGCACGCTGCTGCGCCGCTGGCCACAACCGGGCGAGACCTGTCTGGATCTGGGAGCCACCCCCGGCGGCTGGACATGGGCCATTGCCCAGCTTGGCGCGGATGTGACGGCTATTGACCGCGCCCCGCTGGACCCGGCTGTTGCCGCCATGCCGCATGTGCAGTTTCAGCAAGGCAGCGCCTTCGGGTTGGAGCCCGCCTCCTTCCCGGAAGTCGACTGGGTTTTTTCCGATATTATTGCCTACCCCGCCCGCCTGCTGGCGCTGGCCAGACGCTGGATTGAGTCCGGGCGTACACGGAACATGGTGCTGACCGTCAAATTTCAGGGCGACACGGACCATGAGACCGTTGCGGCCTTTGAGGCCATTCCCGGCGGCAGCCTGCGCCATCTGGCGCATAACAAACATGAGCTGACATTTTTCTGGTCTCAGACCGAGGCTGCGGCGGAAGCGCCCTCAGCGCCTGCGGTCTAAAAGCCGCTCGCCCCAGCGCACCAGCACAATTGCCAGCAAGAAGCAGAGCACCATAAGGCCAGCAGCTATCATCTGCTGCTGGCTTGCGTTGCCGTCGGCCGCCAGAACCTGAAGCACTGAGGCCCCGACATGCTGGCCTGTCTGGCGGTCAACCCATGGGAGCAAACTCAGCCCTTCGCGCAGCAGGCTGATCAGCAAAGCCGTCAGCCCCACGGTGCAGAGTGTTTTCAGCACCGTACGCCAGAGGCTGCCAGCAGATGTGGGGGGATGCCTGTTTTCCGGCATACTCTCTCCGTTTTTGGGCTTTAAGAGCCAGTCCGCGTACAAAAGAGGCCGGACTGGCTGTAAAGGCGGTCAAAGTCGTGTTGTGTGTTATTCAGAAACGGGGTGGCCGCTTTTCTTCATAGCCGCCTGATGGCGGCGGATGGAGGTTTTAAAGCCCGGCAGGTCCGTCGCCACCAGCGTGTCCGCATACGCGCCTTTTTTCCAGACCCAGCGGTCAGACCCGTCCACCACAATATCTTTCATGATCCCGTGGGAAGACGGCCCGAGGGTGATCGGCCCGCTGACGGAATCCAGAACTTTCACCCACCGGCCCTTCTGCTGCAAATAGACATCTGTTGAGCATCCGGCAGAGCCGCACAGGCTGGCGGACTGCACCTGCACAAACAGGCCAATGCTTTTCCCGCTGGCAGAAAGGGGGGCTGAGCCGATCAGCACCAGCGGTTTTTCATGGTGGCGGGCGGCGGAGGCCAGATCATCCGCGTTCAGAATACGGGCCTGCTTATCCAGCGCCGTGCCGGGCTGGCTCGTCATGATAACCGGGTCCCCTCTTTGCGATGCCGTGGCCTTGCTGGCATGGCCTTTATGCGTGCTGCTGGTGTGTGTGCCTGTCTTTGCGCGTGCTGCGGCGTAACCGGGAGCCGTGCTCAGGGCCAGCACGGCGAGAGCAGCCAGCGCCCGGCCTGAAAGAACATGTCGGTTCAAGGTTGCGATCCCCCCGCAAGCTGTGGAACAGAAGACTACCATGAAAACGCACGACCCCAACATTCTCGATACACCCGAACCCGACCATCCGCGCCCCGGCCCGTACCGACATTATAAAGGCGGACTTTATACCGTGATTTGTGTCGGGCGCCACAGCGAGACCGAGGAATGGCTTGTCACCTACCGGAGTGAAGCCCGAGGAGATTACTGGGTGCGGCCTCTGGCCATGTGGCAGGAAACCGTAAACGGCGTGCCGCGTTTTGCTCCCATCCCGCAGCCTGAAACCGAATAACTGGTCCATTCAGACTATTCAGATCCGGGTTCCCAATAAAAAGAGAGACCCTGAGCAACACAGATATGTGTTCTCTCAGAATTCCTTTAAAAATATCTCAGGGAACCCGGCACCATAAAGCGCGTTTAGGTCTTCCGTAAGACACATTATACTTCACAGGAGACGACTATGATTTCAAAAAAATATTTTACGCTTAGCGCTGCTCTTCTGACCGGCGCTCTGGCTTTTGCGCCAGCCCTGTCCCACGCGGAAACCATCCAGACCGAAGGCCATTTTGCCAGCGCAAAAGCCACGCCGTCCCGCGTCACCGGCGGTGTTCGCGCCACGCTGGAAACTGAAAATAATCAGCTCAGCTACACCATTACGTGGAATAACCTGTCTGGTCCGGTGACCGGCGCTGAACTGATGGCGGCGAAGGATCTTTCCAAAACAGCGGAAAAAGTTGCGGACCTGAAAGGCCCGTATGTTGCCCCGCTGACCGGCACCCTGACACTCAGCGCCGACCAGATTGATCTGTATCGTCATGGTCAGTTGTTTGTGGGTCTGGGCACCGCTGCCACCCGCATGGTGAAGTACGTGCGCAGCTCGTTCCGGCTCCGGGCACCGACACCAAATAATCTGGTGCCATCCTGACGGGCACTCAGAAAAAACGGGGGCTGGCAGAACCGCCAGCCCCCGTTTTCTGTAGTGAGCAAGTCTCGCGCAGAAAAGAAACACCGTCTGCCAGTGCTGGTCTAAAATCCTTTCCCCTTTTACCGGGCGAAAACCTCAAGCATCCTGCGCCTTCACCTGAGCAATCAGTTCCGGCACGATCTCAGGGTCAGCCAGTGTGGACAGATCCCCCAGCCCTTCCAGATCATGCATTGCGATCTTGCGCAGCAGACGGCGGACGATTTTGCCAGACCGGGTTTTGGGCAGATCCCGCACCACATAGATTTTCTCAGGCACAGCGTAGCGCCCGACGCCTTCGGCTACGGCACGGTTTACAGCGGATGGATGGAAGACGCCTTCCTCCTTCGGCACGACAAACACCACCAGCCCCTGACCTTTCAGGTCATGCGGAATGCCCACGGCGGCACTTTCCACCACCTCGTGGTCCATCGCCACGGCATCTTCAATTTCCGCCGTGCCAATCCGGTGGCCGGAAACATTCACCACATCATCAACGCGGCCAGTAATCCAGTAATAGCCGTCAGCCTCCCGCCGCGCGCCATCGCCCGTAAAATAATAGCCCGGACAGGTGGTAAAGTAGGTCTGGCGGAAACGCTCATGATCTTTCCAGATAGACAGCGCCTGCCCCGGCCACGACGCCGCCATACACAGCAGGCCTTCCCCCGCCCCGTCCACAACCTGCCCCTGCGTATCCAGCAATGTCGCCCGCACACCGGGCAGCGGCAGACAGGCCGCACCGGGGCGCGGGCGTCACGCAGCCCGCAGCAGCGGTAATCATCACGCCGCCGGTTTCCGTCTGCCACCAGGTATCCACCACCGGGCAGCGGCCTTTGCCTACTTCATCATGGAACCACTGCCAGGCTTCCGCTGATCGGTTCCCCCACCGTGCCGATCACGCGCAGGCTGGCCAGTGAGCGGCTCCGCACCACATCATTCCCTTCCCGCATGACGCCCCGCACGACTGTGGGGGAGGAATAGAAAACGGTTACGCCATACTGATCAATCACATCCCACCAGCGGCCCGGCGCGGGCCATGAGGGCAGACCTTCATACACCAGAATGGTGCCACCATTGGCCAGCGGGCCATAGACGACGTAGGTGTGGCCGGTAATCCAGCTTGTATCCGCCGTACACCAGAAAATATCGTCCGGCTTATGGTCAAACACGGTGGCGTGCGTAAACGCTGCCCAGACCAGATAACCGCCGGAGCCATGCACCAGACCTTTTGGCCGCCCGGTGCTGCCGGACGTATACAGCAGAAAAAGCGGGTCCTGCGCGCTCATGCTCTCTGCCGGGCAGTCTGGCTGCTCCTGCGCGACCTCATCCGTATAAAACAGGTCCCGCTCCGGCTGCATCGGCACATCCGCCCCGGTCACGGACACAACGAGAACATGCCGCACCCGGCTTTCCGCCCCGCAGCGCGCAATGGCCTCGTCCATGATAGTTTTGCTCGGGATACGCTTGTCGCCCCGGCGCGCCACATCGGCTGTCAGCACCAGCACAGCACCGCTGTCACTCAGGCGCTCGGCCAGTCCCTCCGCCGAGAAGCCGCCAAACAGCACAACATGCACCGCGCCAATGCGGGCACAGGCCAGCATGCCGATAATCCCTTCCACCACCATGGGCAGATGGATCGCGACGCAATCCCCCTTCTTCACGCCCAGACGCCGCAGCACATTGGCCAGACGGCACACACGGGCGTGGAGCTCCTGATAGGTCAGGCTCTCCTTCTGGTCCTCGTCCTGCCCCTGCCAGATCAGCGCGAGCTTATCGGGCTGGCTGCGGACGTGCCGGTCCAGACAGTTTTCCGAGACGTTCAGAAACCCGTCAGAAAACCAGTCAACACGCACATCACCCGTAAAATCGGAGCGGGACGCCTGTTGAGGCGGAACATGCCAGACAAGCTTGCGGGCCTGCTCAAGCCAGAAGGCTTCAGGCTCCTGCCCGGCCTTCAGCACCATGTCTTTGTATTGCCCGGCTGTCAGCCCTGCTCCAGCCGGAGCTTCAAACGCTTCTGACACGCTCGTTCCGCTCCCTTACTACTCTGCACCCTGCTGTGTCTGGTTACAGGGGGAGAATGGTTTTGATCACATCAGGAGCAAGGGGGAAAGGCACAGCCGCTTGATCGGAAATATTAAAATTATTCCACAAAACACAGAAAGGGCCAGTCGGTATCCGACTGACCCTTCCCGGCTCCGGCTTTTTCCACCCGGCGCGGCTTAACCCCGCCCGATGCAAATGGCCTGAGGCATGCCTTAGAGAGCGGCCTTGGCGCGATCCAGAACAGCCTTACAGGTCTTCTGGCGCACAGGGATGCTGGACGTGGCAATGGAGTAGGTTTTTCCATTGGCCTGCAACTGGCCTGCCGTGCCACGGGCGTAGAACATGTTGCCTTCCTGACCGTCCGGCACAGCGTTGGTTTTCTGATTATAGGACTGGAGCACCTTGAAGGCGTCGTCATAATCAGGGACGTAGTTGTTTTCGGTGCAGTAGTTCAGCAGACCACCGACTTCAGCCGGGTTGATGGAACCAACATAACCGGACAGGTCCGTATCGGTCAGAGCTGCTGTTTTGGCACCGGATTCAGCCTGCTCACCCCCTTTGGAGACGGGAGCCGGGGTATCGGCAGCGTGAGCAAACAGCGGCGCGCCGGCCAGCATTGTTGTAACAGCAAGCGCCGACAGGCACGTACGGAAATCAGTTTCATTCAGAATCTCCCTAGCGGAATATGCGCCAAACTGGCCTGCAAATTCAGGAAAGATCAAGCCAGCCCCCTGCGCACCAAGAGCATGGCAGCCCACAGCCTGCCCGCCATATTCCGGCGGCCAGACCGCAGACCACAGGCAAAACAGAACCGGG
>NZ_BAJW01000041.1 GCF_000613905.1 Acetobacter persici JCM 25330 | reverse complement strand
CTGCGCGGCTGCGGGAGGTGGGGGCGGCCTCGGCCGAGCGGTATTACCAGAGTCTGGTCGGCCAGACTTTGCGTGTGCTGATGGAAACGCCCACATCAGGGCATAGTGAACAGTTTGCCCCGGTCCGTCTGGCAGAAGGTGAGGCGGAAACGGGTGAGATTATCAGTCTGCGGGCTGTGGCGGCAGATGCTGCGGGCCTGCTGGCGGAAAGGGTTTGAGATGGCGCTAGGTTTCTTTTCACGCCTCAAGCAGGGGCTGTCCCGCTCAACGCAGAAGCTGGGCGGCGGGCTGACATCCGTCTTCACCAAGCGCAAGCTGGATGATGAGGCGCTGGAAGAGCTGGAGGATCTGCTGATTACCGCAGACCTTGGGCCAAGCGTTGCCGAACGGATTATCGAATCGTTCCGGAAGACGCGCTTCGGCACGGAAGTCACGGACGAGGAAATCCGCAATACACTGGCGGATGAAATTGCCAGTGTGCTTGCCCCTGTGGCCATTCCGTTTGAACCCGACCCCGCGCATAAGCGCATGTGGTGCTGGTGGTGGGCGTCAACGGTGTTGGCAAAACCACCACCATTGGCAAAATGGCCCGCTTTTTCACCGATCAGGGGAAGAAGGTGATGATGGTGGCGGGGGACACGTTCCGTGCCGCCGCAGTGGAGCAGTTGCAGGTGTGGGGCGAGCGCACGGGCTGCCCCGTGATTGCTGGCGCACCGAACGCGGATGCCGCCGGTCTGGCGTTTGAGGGCCTGAAACGGGCCAAGGCGCAGGGTGCGGATCTGCTGTTTGTGGATACGGCGGGCCGCCTGCACAATAAAAGTGCGCTGATGGAAGAACTGGCCAAGATTATCCGGGTCATGCGGAAATTTGATGAGACCGCTCCGCATTCCGTCCTGCTGGTGCTGGATGCCACCACGGGTCAGAACGCTGTGGAGCAGGTGCGCGTGTTCCGCGAACTGGTGAATGTCACCGGTCTGGTGGTGACCAAGCTGGATGGTTCGGCCCGTGGCGGTATTGTCGTGGCGCTGGCCGACAGTTTTGGCTTGCCGGTGCATGCTGTGGGTGTGGGGGAACAGGTGGAAGATCTCCGTCCGTTCTCGGCGCAGGACTTTGCCAAAGGGCTGGTCGGCTCGCCTGAAATGGGGGCGGAAGCTGCATCCTGACGCAGGCGGAATCGTCCGCCGGTGCGCTTTTTTTGCATGCGTGACGGATTTTCCGCCCAGTGCTACGGATGCTTCCTTGACAGGATATGGCAGCGCCGTTAGCAAGCGCCTGCACCCCTCTGGAGTGCGAAGTATGGGTGAAGACAGCGACGAGTCTTTCGCGAAGCGACTGAAAGAGGCGGAACGCCGCTCCGGTCGGGTTGAGGAAGATGAAAAAGCCAGCAAAGCTGAGAAGGATGAACAATCCTTGCCAGCGCTGGCGCTCAGAGCCGGGACGGAAATGATTTCCGCGCTGGTAGTTGGGGTTGCTGTGGGCTGGGGACTGGACCATTGGCTCCATACCCGTGCTGTTTTCCTAATCATCTTCGCGCTGCTGGGCGGAAGTGCAGGAGTGCTGAATGTCTGGCGGCTGGTAAAGCCACCGGAACAGTGAGTTGGAAAGCTGAGGATCCGGCAGAATAGACCGGACACAGTGGAGTAGGAGAACGGTTTTGGCGGGCGGTTCCAGTATCGACGTACTTGGTCAGTTCGAGCTTCATCCGTTCTTGGCGGGCTTGGTGAGGCGCTGCGCTTCAGTCAGTCACCCCTCTACATGATCCTGGCCGCGTGCCTGGTTCTTGCATTCCTGTATTTCGGTATGCGTCCTGCTGCTGTGGTGCCTGGTCGTTTCCAGGCCGCAGCCGAGGTGTGCTACGAATTCATTCACAGCATGGCGGTTGATACTATCGGGCCGGAAGGTGCTGCCTTCTTCCCCTTCATCTTCACGCTGTTCTTCTTCATTCTGGCCGGGAACTATATCGGCCTGCTGCCTTTCTCCTTCACCTTCACCAGTCACATCGCAGTCACCCTCGGCCTTGCCGTCATGGTGTTCCTGCTGACGGTTATCGTGTCGCTCAAGGTGCAGGGCATCCGCTTCTTTGCGCACTTCATGCCGGCGGGTGCCAGCATGTTCCTCGCGCCGCTGCTGATCCCGATTGAGATCCTGTCCTTTCTCTCTCGTCCCGTGAGCCTGTCCATCCGACTGTTTGCAAACATGGTCGCCGGACACGTCATGTTCGATATTTTCGCAAGCTTTGTCATCATGCTCGCCGGTTTTGGCGTCGTGGGTGATGTGTTTGCGATAGGGCCTATTGCCATTAATGTGGCGCTGGTGGCTCTCGAGTTGCTTGTTGGTGTGCTGCAGGCCTATGTGTTTGCCATTCTGACGTGCATCTACCTGCGGGAGGCCGTGGCTCACTGAGCTGCTTTGCCCGTTTCGTTTGAACTGTACTTTTTAACAAGGAAGTGACTGATATGGACATCGCTGCAGCCCGGGAAATCGGTGCAGGTATCGCCGTAATCGCCCTCGCCGGCGTTGGTATCGGCCTCGGCAACATCTTTTCAACGCTGGTGAGCAGCATTGCTCGCAACCCGGCCTCCCGTCCTCACGTGTTCGGTCTGGGCATGCTGGGCTTCGCGCTGACAGAAGCTATCGCGCTGTTCGCGCTTCTCATCGCGTTCCTGATCCTGTTCGTCTGATAAAACGGTAGGAAAAGGGAGGCCTTCCTGTGGGTGTCATGATGAAGATTGTCCGTGCCGGTTTACTCGCTACGGTATCCGGCGTGTCTCTTCTGGTAATGGCTGCACCTGGTGCACACGCCGCAGGGATGCCTCAGCTTGATTTTCACAACCCTCTGGTGACCGGTCAGGTCATCTGGGGGGCTGTGATTTTCCTGGGCTTCTATCTGGTGCTGAGCCAGATCATGCTGCCCCGCGTTGGTCGCGTTCTGGAAGACCGGAGCAAGCGGATCTCGGGTGATCTCGATGTCGCGCGCTCTGCCAAACAGGATGCGGATAAAGCCGTGGCGGAACTCCAGCAGGCACGTAAAGATGCCATGGCTGAAGCTCAGGCCAATCTGCAGAAAACGCTGGACGCTGAACAGCGCGCTGCGGATCAGAAACTGGCAGAAATCAACGCCCGTCTTTCAGCCGAAATTGCAGACGCTGAAAAACGGATTGCTGCCGAAAAAGCTCAGGCTTTCGGTACGCTCAAAGAAATTGCGGCTGATACTACACAGGCGCTTGTTTCCCGCCTGACAGGTGTCACGCCTGACGCCCAGCTTGTGGCGCAGAAGGTTGACGGCGCGATCGCGCATCAGAATATCTGAGACCGGCTCCGGGAGAATATAAAGTCATGTCTGGCATTTTTCACGAAGCAGGTTTCTGGGTCGCTGTTTCCTTTGTTCTGTTCTTCGTCTTTTTTGGCCGCAAGGTCTGGACGCCTATCACAACCATTCTTGATAGCCGCGCCGCCCGCATCCGTCAGGAACTGGACGAATCCGCCCAGCTGCGCCGGGAAGCCGAGCAGATGCTGGAAGATGCCACGCGTGAGCGTGAGCAGGCTCTGATTGAAGCCAAAAGCGTGGTCGAGCAATCCCTGAAGCACGCCGCCGAACTGGCTGAAAAAGCCCGTGCCGAAGCTGAAGCCGCTGTGCAGCGGCATGAACAGATGGCCCGTGACCGGATTGCCGCCGTAGAGCGCGCAGCGATCAAGGAAGTTCGTCAGGCGGCTGCCGATGTGGCTGTGGAAGCTGCTCGTAACGTCATTGGCCAGTCCCTTGACCAGCAGAAAGCAGAAGCACTAGTTGATCAGGCTATTGCCAACCTGCCGACCGCTCTTGCGCGTCAAGCAGCCTGAACCGCGCGTTTGCTGATTGATCCGGCTTGAGCGCGGTCTCTCCCTCCCGGAGTGATGATACTCCGGTTCTGAGCATTGTTATTGCTGTTCTGGATGAGCGGGACAACCTCCCGTTTGTCTGTCAGGAACTGGCGGAAGCCCTTGAGCATCTGCCAAAAACTGAAGTCGTTTTTGTAGATGATGGCAGCCGGGATGATACCGTTGCCATCCTCCAGAAAATGCGCGCCGAGGTTCTGCCCGGCTTACGTGTTCTCTCCCATGATCATTGTTGCGGGAAATCTGCCGCCCTGCGCACCGGTATTACCGCCGCGCGGGGTGAATGGATTGCCACTATTGACGGCGACGGTCAGGATGATCCGCGGGAACTGATTGACCTCCTGCGTCTGGGGCGTTCCGCCAATGGCACGCCTCCACTTGTGGTGGGTGTGCGGAAAAAGCGGAAAGATGGCTGGTCCCGCCGTTTTGCGACCCGCTTTGCCAATGGTCTGCGCCGCCGCCTGCTGCGCGATGAATGCCCGGATACGGGGGCGCCGATCAAACTTTTCCAGCGCGATGCTTTTTTAAAGCTGCCTCAGTTTGAAGGCCTGCATCGCTTTCTGCCTGCGCTGTTTGCGTCTTATGGCGTGCCGTTGCTGTGCCATCCGGTCAAGCACCGCCCGCGTCTGCATGGGCAGTCAAAATATACCAATTTCAACCGTGCGCTGGTGGGTGTCCGTGATTTGCTGGGTGTTATCTGGCTGCGGAACCGGACCCGCCTGCCGCGCTCGGTTCGCGAATGCTAAATCCACGCTGGGGCCAGCAACGCCTGTCCGGGCGTGCGCTGGCTTTGCTCGGTTTATTTGCGTTTTTCCTCTTTTTGCCGGGACGGGCCTCGACGCCCCCGTTTGACCGGGATGAGCCGCGCTATATGGAAGCGACGGCCCAGATGCTTGAAAGCGGCAATTTTGTAGATGTCCGCTTTCAGGACAAACCCCGTTATCTGCAACCCGCCGGGATTTACTGGCTGGAAGCGGCGTCCGTCGCTGCAACGGGAACTCTGAAAAGCCGCGCGGTCTGGGCGTATCGTCTGCCGTCTCTGCTGGCTATGACGGCTTCCGTCGTGCTGACGGCCTGGATGGGGTCAGTGCTGTTCGGCTCGACAGCCGGTCTCGGCGCAGGCCTTCTGCTTATGGTCTCTGTACTGGTGACGGCAGAGAACCGGATGGGCACGATCGACTCAACTTTGTTGCTCAGTGTTCTGTTGGCGCAGGCTGGCTTGTTGCGGGCCTTGTGTGACCGTGAGGCAGAACGTTCCACGCCGCTACGCACGGCTCTTCTGTATTGGGGAGCGATTGGCTGTGGCCTGATGCTCAAGGGGCCGGTGATTCTCATTCCGTCTCTGGCAACGCCTTTCTGTCTGGCCGTTGTGGAGCGCAATTTCAGTCTGTGGCGCAGGCTGCGGCCCTTGTGGGGTTGGCTGGTTTCTTTGGCTATTCTGTTGCCATGGTGCATTGCAATTGGTGTTGTCAGCCACGGCGAGTTTTTCCGCCGGGCTGTGGGCACCAATTTTCTGGGTAAGGTGGCATCCGGCCAGCAGGCTCATGGGTTACCGCCGGGCTACCATCTGCTGGTCTTTCTGATAGCCTTCTGGCCCGGTTCATTTTTCGCAGCGGCGGCTTTGCCTGCGGTCTGGAAAAACCGGGCGCTTCTGCCCGTTAAATATCTTTTGTGCTGGATTCTTCCGCACTGGCTGGTGTTTGAGCTGATCGCCACCAAGCTTCCGCATTATGTGCTGCCAACCTATCCGGCAATTGCCATCCTTACGGCGGGTATGCTGGCACAGGGTGCGCCTGTGTGGGCAGGCTGGCCGCGTGCGCTCTGGGCGCGGCTGGTTCTGTGGGCCTATGGCGTGCTCTGGACGGTTGCTGGCGTTGCGCTGGCTCTGGCTGGACCCATTCTGTTGTGGAAGCTGGAGCATGTGGTCTCTCCCGCAGCGCTGATTCTGGCTGCGGGCAGCCTGCCGCTGGTCGGCCTGTCCGTCGCCTTTATCTGCCGTTCTGAATTACGCAAGGCGCTGCTGACAAGTGCGGCCTGCGCGATGCTGCTCTACACGGGCCTGTTTCTGGTGGTTGTGCCGCGTCTGCACAGTATCTGGATGGCGCCGCGCCTGACAGCACTGGTCAATGCACATCGCCCTTGTGGCCAGACTGAGGTTTCATCCGTCTCGTTTTCTGAGCCAAGTCTCGTGTTCCTGATGGGTGGTAAAGTGCATCTGGAAGGACCGGAAGAAGCAGCCCACCGGATGCTCAGCAATGAAGCCTGCACCGTGGCACTAGTGGACGTCAAAAACACTGAGGCATTTCTGGCAACCCTCGGTCCGCGCGGGATCGTCTGCGCACCTATGGCTCTGTAACCGGTGTCAACTATTCCAATGGCCACCATCTGACTATCAGCCTGTATAAGATAGCACGGTGAGATTTTTCTTTTTTCCGATAGGTCATTGATTTCGAGAGAGTAAAAATGTTTTTTTCAAAAAATAAGACCTATTATGCTCTAATTTTGTTACCAATATTCTCTCTCTGTTTTGCCAATTTTTTTATATTTAATGCGGATGATTTGGGTGTTCGTTACTCAGAAGACGCAAAAAATTCCTTCATCTCAGGGAATTATACAAATTATAGGTATTTTATACTGGCTCTGAGTTATGCTATTCGCTGGTTGAAAATAAACTATTTTGACAATGTTATTATTAATTCATTGCTATATTCTGCTGGACTTATTTATGTCTGCTACGAATTCTCTCGTTATGTCGGCATAAGCTTAAAATATATAGCGTTTTTCTGTCTAGCTGTGGCCTTTCAGGGGTTTATGGCAGATTTATCGTCTTTCACAATGGCCTACTGGAACTATGGTATTTCATGGATTGCCATGGGGGGCGCGCTTTATTTTTTAAGAACAAGCAAGAATTTTTGGGGCTTGTCTGCGGCAATTATTCTTTCAGTTATTACGCTCACGTCCTATCAGGTGGCGGCGCAGCTTCTTATCCTTGCTGCAGGATGCGCCTATTTATATGCAACTCTGTTTAAACCAAAAGACTCTTTGTTTCTTGAGCTAACATGGCGTCCGGTCTTTGTGTATGTCGTGTCCTGCGCAATTTTTCTGGTCATGAAAAAATGCATCGGGCCGGAATGGGGGCGTCCAGTACATTTTTCGGCATTGATACATAATATCAAGCCATATTTTACGGATATATTTTATCAATTTTTTAATGGGAAATATTCTTCTATATTTTCAATGCATGAAAGATTTCTATATTTTTCATCTATTTTGGTAATCAGTCTGTATTTAATATATATGCTGATTTCCAAAAGGAGTTATTGTTATTTTTTCGCTCTTTTGAGTCTCGTCGCCTGCTTAGCGTTTGCGGAAAATCCGTTTAACTTACCGTTTGATCTTTTTTGGCCATCTCCACGGTCTCTAACATGTAATTCTTTTCTTTATCCTGTGCTGCTTATCTTTGTAGTGCAGAAATTATTCTTTCATCATGAACAGCTTCAGAAGCCTGTATTCTATCTGAGCGCAGTTTTTTTGTTGCTGTCTATCAATAATCAGGCCGGTTTGTTCATGGAAAGACGTGAGCAAACGCAACGTGATATTGAAATTGGAAATGCTATTCTGAGCGACATTAAAAATGTTGCCGGTATTTATAATGGTGAAAAAATCTCCGTTGTCAGTAGCTGGCGAAATATCGCGCAGTTGAACACGATTGCGGTAATGGACTATGCCGCTTCGGCCTTTACAACGGCGTGGAGCCCGGTGCCTCTTTTGCGCAAATTAAGCGGTGCGGACCTGCGGTCTGTTTCCATGCCTGCTTCAGTCTGCCCGCGAGAGCCTGAACGTTGGGATGTCCTGAAAATCAACGACGTTGTTGTTGTTTGTATGAAATAGCTCGTCAGGGGTAACGATCTCATAATCATGCTTTTGAAAACGAAGCAAAAAACTGTCGAAAATTGAAAAGATTTTTTTGAAAGAAACGCGCCTATATTTTTTTAAGAGATGTTTATCAATAAGCTGTAATCAATGAGGTGTGCCATTTTAGTCTTATTGTGACCGAGTTCCCAAATTTTATTTTGGGACTTCGCTCTCGTCAGGTTGTCAGAAGAGAGCGCGGTGAGACGCGAGTGTCTGAAGCCGAAAATATGTATGATCGAAATCCAAAGTGGTCAGAGGCAGAAGAGAGACGCTTTAAGTCTCTTCGCGGTCGGGATGTAGGAAGCAAGTTCCTACGACGCCATAGCATATGTGACAAAAGACCATGAATAGTGTCGCGGCAGAGCATAAGCATGACTTTCACTGATTATGCTCCGCCAAAACAAGTTATGTAAGAATATCCTGACTGGTCTATCAAAGCCCCGTAGGTCTCAGGGACTTTGCAGAAACGTCTTTGAGTATTCCAGATGCCTTAAAAGTTAAAAGACCCACGCACATAATAATAGCCGCCCATAAAGCCTGAGGGAGAATAGGTGGCGTAGCGGTAGGAGCCGGTGGGCGCTGCGGCGGCGCGGCTGACCTGTGTGGGGTATTTATCAAACAGGTTATTTGCGCCAACCGTGACATGCGCGCGCTCTGTAATGCCAACATCAAGATTGATGTCTGTATTCCATTGCGGCCGCACTTTGGTCCATGTGGAAGAGGGCTGGGAGGGGCTGACAATAAACGTCACGCTGCCATAACGCTGTTCCTGAATCGTCAGCGTATAGCGCCCTTTGTGCCAGACCAGAGAGAGTGTTTCCCGGTTTTTAGGCGAGGTATGCAGCAGGTCGTTCTGGGAGAATTTATTATAATAATCCTGCCCGTAAGCTGCGAGAATAGAAGGTGTTTTGCGATAGCGCGAAATTTGCGTATCCGCGATATTCACGTTCACACCAAACTGAAGGCTGTGCCCCTGTGGCAGATTAAGCAGATATGTTGCATTCACGTCGCCCCCATTGGTCACGGTATCTACCGGGTTGGTGTAATATTGCACATACCGCACGCCGGAGATTCCGGCACTTTCAAGCAGACCCTCAATGGATGTGCCACCAAAGTTTGATGTGCTTTCCAGCCGGTCGTTAATGCCAATGCGATAAAGGTTGGCGGTAATGTGGAAATTATCAACGGGTGTTGCGTCAATCCCGACGCTGTAGCTGCGTGAATATTCCCCTTTACGGCCTTCCGCGCCAAGCAGGCGGGCAATCTGGCTGACGGAGGACGCGTAGGCAGACTGATAGCCGGGGGTGGAGAAAATAGTGCTGTAATACAGGCCAGCCAGCGTGGGTGGACGATAGCCGGTATTGATATTTGCACGTAACGCCCAGCGTTTGTTGAAGTTATAGCGCGTGCCAATGGAACCGGTAAAAGCCGTTATGGTGTCTGAATAGTTTGTGGCGTGCCCACCCAGAGTCCATTCCCATTTTTTGTGGCCCATAGGTCCAGATTGACGTGGCCATCAAAAATATCACGGTAATGGTTGCCCGCAGCGGAAGGTGGCGTGCCGGAATAGGCGGACGCACCCGGTGCTGCGGCTTTCCCTGCGTTCGGGCCGTCCAGAATGGCAACGCCCCCATCTCCCCAGGATTGCGTGTCTCCCTGCGTCATCTGAAAAGTATCGTGCCGGTATTCCCCGCCCAGTTCCACGCCAAGCGGTTTGGCCAGAATGGAGGAAGGAATGTCGCGGGACATTTTAAAACCTGCTGTCAGATCAGAGGCAATGTTGGTGCCGTTATAGAATTTGGTCTGGCTGTTCAGGCCATAAGTCGGGCTGATGGTGTCATACGCGCCGTAGCGGAGCTGGTCGCGGCCATACAGCACATAGGCATCCCAGTTCCAGCCATACAGATCCCGGCCGCGGATACCACCATTCACCTGAAAATCGTTTTCTTCCGTTGTGAGGTGTGGAGAAAACCCGTTGGGGAAAATGGCGCGCACGTTTGCATCATTATTGGCCGTGCGGAAAAAGCCCGGCGCATCCACATCACGATGGCTATAGGTTGTTGTGTTATAAAGAGAAATCTTGTCTGTAACAGGAAGGGAGCCATTGGCGCTGAACAGTTCGGACAGAGACCGGCTGAGACCCTGAATACGGTTTACATCATTCCCGATTTTTTGCTCGCGTGGGTCCAGAGACCCATCGGGCAGGCTAAAATACTTCTGACTCGTATTCAAACCGGAACGATTTGTTGGTTGCTGATGGGTGATCTGGGTTGCAAGGTCAAGGAAGCCCCCGTGGTGCCCGAGTGCAAAATTATAGTCTCCATACCCATCAATCCCGACACCATCTCCGGCATAATAGCCGCTGTCCTGAAGGTTGACGGAGCCTTTGCCTGGTGTGGATTTCAGAACGATATTCACGGCGCCGCCAATGGCTTCCTGCCCGTACAGCGCTGTTGCACCGTCCATGATGATTTCAACATGGTCAATCGCGCTGATGGGAATCAGGCTGATATCAGTCGGCTGGGATCCTGTAGCGGGACCGGTATTGAAGTTGAAGTTTGCTCCCAGATGCCGCCGTTTTCCGTTGACCAGAACAAGCGTTTCATCCGGACCGAGATTCCTTAAAATCATCAGTCTGGCAACATTGTTTGATCCAATCCCGCCAGCGGGAGGGGAGTTGATGGCCGGAGCCATCTGAGCCAGTGCGGCAATCACGTTGGTCTGGCCGGTCGCCATCAGCTCTTTGGCGCTGACAACTTCAACATGCGTGGTGCTATGCCGCCGCGTATTGTTGGAAAGCGCGCCAATGCCGGTGGTTACAGAGCCAGAAACCAGCACAGATTCCGCTTCTGCGGCTTTGGTCTGTGTGGTTGTGCTTGTGGTTGCTGCGTATGCTGATCCCGTCAGATCCAGACTGGCAAGAACACCAAGAGCAAGATTTTTCTTTATCATGGGCTATACCAGAAAAAAGAGGGTGAATCGGATAATGACTTAATTATATGGAAGGATTTAAAAACAGCAACAAAAAATCAATAATTTTCGTGAAAATAAATAAACACTAAAAAATATAGTTATTTATTTAATGGGGAAATCTGGTTTCTCGGTTGTTTTTTCAGGCGTTTGTTCGGAAATGGGGCTGAGTAAAAGATAGGTGGCTGCTATCAGGCCGATTGCGACTCCACTCATAACAAATAAAGCAGGCGCCATGCTTTTCCGCTAATGCTGATAAGCCATGTGACGATCAGTTGTGAGAATCCACCAACAACAAGCACAACCATATTGTTCACAATAGCCAGCATGGTGGTGCGGGAAGCCGGTGAGAGGATCTGTGTGATCAGTGTGCAGTAGGAGCCAAGAAACATCCCGCTGACAAAAGAAAGACTGATTTGCATGATAATCAGGCGCGTGATGGAGGGAGACGCGACAAGCCACGCGTAAAGTGGCCATAAAATAACAAGATAGGTTGCAAGGCTTACGAAAATAATGAGTTTCTTATTGATGAAATCAGAGAGGTAACCGCTGAATGGGACAACGAGCAGCATGGAGGCCGCAGCCGACATCTGCACAAGATACGACCCTGTGAGGGAAAGATGCAGGATTTTTGTCGCGTAGGTCACGACATATCCATAAATAATATAGAAAGAAACGGTGCTGGCTGTCACCAGCCCCATTCCCGTCAGAATTTCACGCCACTGAGCCGTCAGGCTCTGCATCATGCCCGGATTTTTGACGGTTTTCCGTTTTGCTGCCGCTGCGCCAGACATTTTAAGGCGAATTATCAGAATAAGGGGAATAATAAAAAGACCGAAGGCAAAAGGCAGACGCCACGCCCAGGCATGGACCTGTTCTGGTGTGCACCATGCTGTCATCAGATAACCAACGCTGCCGCCCAAAACCTGCGCGATAATCTGCCCGGTGATCTGCCATGAGCCAAAAAAGCCCCGGCGGCCGGGAGGCGCGATTTCAACGAGGAATGTCGTGGAGGTCGCAAATTCGCCACCGACGGAAAATCCCTGTAACAGCCGCGCAATGGCAATCATAACCGCGCCCGTTACCCCGGCCTGCTCATAGGTGGGGGCGCAGGTAATAAGCGCGACGGCGACTGCCATGAGCCCCATCCCAAGTGTCATTGCTTCCTGCCTGCTGTGGCGGTCAGCATATAAACCAAGGCAGATACCGCCGAGGGGCCGGGTAAAAAAACCGACACCAAACAGGGCGGTTGACATAAGGATAGCCGAAACACTCCCGGCGGATTTTGGAAAGAACAGCGTGCTGATAATCGGGATCATGTACGAAAAAATGGTGAAATCATACCATTCCAGCGCATTCCCGCCGATTGATCCGATAATGGCGCCCCACCGTGTCCGGGCTGTGTGCGATCTGTCCATCATGTCGGTGTCTTTCCAAAACGCCGTGGGGCGAAGGCCATTTTCAAGGGGGTGAAACGGAGTGACCCAGTGTGTGCATCAGGCGATTGGCCCAGCCGAAAATACCGGTCGCGCAAATCAGATCAAAAATTTCCAGATCAGACAGGCCGTGATCCCGCAGGAACGTCACATCCGCGCTGGAGAATGTGGCCGGGGTACGGGTCAGTTTGACGGAAAAATCAAAGATCGGCTGCCAGTATTCATCATTCAGGCAGGCATCCGGCCCTTCAGAAAAAAGGGTTTCTACCAGCTCCGGGCGTTTTGTAAGCTGGATGAAGCGCCGGGCATGGACGGACGCGCAATAGAGACAGTGGTTGATCAGAGAACAGCCCAGTGCCCCCATTTCCCGCCCTGCGCGGGAGAGGCCATCGCGACCATACATGATCGCGTTGAACAGAGGTGACCTTACCGCAAGACTTTCCGGGTCATGCGCCAGTGTCAGCACGTAGTCCGAAATTTTGGTGTTGGACGGGGTGATTTTCATCGCGTCCCGCTGTTCTTCCGTCGCGTCTTCCAGCTTTACGGGCTGAAGGTATGGAATCCACTCCAGCGGTTCGGCCGTGAAGTCTGCTGTGCGTGCCTGTGCGGGGGCCTCAGTCTGTTTGTCTGTTGCCGGTGCCTGCATGTCTGCCAGAGTGCCCGCCTCAACGCCTGTGAGGGCCTGCATGCCCAGCGTCAGGCGGGAGAGATAGCAGACGCAGGCAATCAGTTCGGCCAGATGCACAATTTCCGCATCCGTAAGCCCTGCGTGCCGGAGTGCTTCAATATCCGCCTGTGTCGCGTCTTTCGGGCGCACAGTGACCAGATCCGCATACCGGACGAGTGCTGTCACAAATGCGTCGGCTTCCGGCAGCGCATCGTTCTGCGCCAGCGCGGTGAAAGAGGGCGCGGGGTTCAGTCCGTCCAGAGTCTCCAGATAGAGGGCGGCAAGGGCCGGCGCGCAGGACAGGCGTGCCATGCGGGCTGCAAGGGCAGTGCGCAGGGTGTGGCTCAGCCGTCCCGGCTTTTGCGGGGAAACAACGGCGGCGTTCGCCTGTGCGCTCATGCTCAGAATATCCGCGCGCGCCGTCATTACCTCAGCCAGATCATGGCGATGCGGTCCGGTGGCAGACGTCGTGAGGGCCGTCAGGAAGGGCAGAATGTCCATGCAGAAGCGGTCCGTAATCGTTTCTATACCGCACGATATTGATCCGGTTTATGCATGGCAAGAAGATTATCATCCATTTTCCAAATTGTTTCTTGATGCAGGGTTGCAGCCCGCATACAGTCTCGACTCATGAAGCCTGATCTTCCTGACCTGAAACAGCTTGAAGCCTTCTGTGCGGTGGTCGCCGTAGGGAGCCTGACGGGGGCCGCCCGTTTTCTGGGGCGCTCCCAGCCTGCGATGACGCGCCTTATTCAGGAACTGGAAGCCTCTCTCGGCTTTGCGCTGTTTCATCGAAATGGCCCGCGCATTGTGCCCACGGAGCAGGGCATGCTGTTCCATATGGATGCCGAGCGGCTTATGGCGAATGTCCGGCGCATGAACGAGCGCGTGGCGGCAATTGCGCAGGATCAGGCGCCGTCTTTTGAAATTGCCGCCATCCCGGCTCTGGCGACCGGCCTGATTCCGTATGCGCTTGCGCAGCTCTCTCCGGCCCTGCTGCCTAAAGCCGTGCATGTGCAGTCTGTCAGCGCCGAGCGGGTGGTGCAGTCTGTTATGGAACGTACGGCGGATCTGGGCGCGGCCAGCTTTCCTGTCAGCCATCCGGAGCTGGATGTGCTGTGGGTGGGGCAGTCCCGCTGCGTGGCTGTGCTGGATAAGGCGGACCCGCTTGTGTCCAGCCCGGTTGTCCGGCTGGCGGATCTGGCATCCCGCAGGCTGGTGACAATTGCCAACCGTATCGCCTGCGCAGCCGTGTGGAAAAAGCCTTTGCAAAAATAGGGGGGTTTCCACCCTCATTTATTGATACCAACACCAGCGTGACCGCTCTGGCTATGGTCCGCGCGCAGCTTGGGGTTGCCATTGTAGAGCCTGCCACGGCCTGTGGCCTGCTCTTGCAGGACACTGTGGTCAGGCCGCTGGACACAGCCATTCCCTTCTTTTTTGGCATTGTAAAAGCCTCAGGCCGCCCGCTTACGCCGGGGCTGGACGCACTGGTTGATGCCCTGCGCACGGCGTCTGCTGCGCAACTGCCGGAATTTGTGCTGCACGAGCGTGTAAGCCCTGAAATTACGGAAGAGGCCCTGCATGGTCTGGGTGGCCCTTCTTTATCCCCTTTGCCCGGAGACTGGCAGGTATGACGCTTTCTTTCCCTTCTGAATTGCCCGGTGGTCTTGCAAAACTTGAAGAACGGCTGAAGCAGGATCTCTCCTGGCTTGAACTCCCCGCAAAAAGCTGGGTGCCGGAGCAGTGCGTGGAGAACCGCACGGTGCGGGATGTGGTGATTATTGGCGGCGGCATGGCCGGACTGGCAGCCTCTGGCATGCTTTCCCGCTACGGCGTGCAGAACCATGTTGTGTATGACCGCGCCCCAGCCGGGCAGGAAGGGCCGTGGGTGACATATGCCCGCATGGAAACCCTGCGCTCCCCCAAAACACTGACGGGCCCCTGCCTTGGTCTGCCAGCCTGACATTCCGGGCCTGGTATGAGGCCCGGTTTGGCGTGGATGCATGGGAGGATCTGGGCTTTATTCCGCGCGTGACGTGGATGGAGTATCTGCGCTGGTTCCGAAAGGTGCTGGATATTCCGGTTGAAAACGAGACGGAGCTTCTGGATATCCGGTCTCGGGACGATGGGCTGCTTGACCTTCTCCTGCGCCAGCAGGGGCGGGAAGAAACTGTTCTGGCCCGGCATCTGGTTCTGGCAACGGGCCGGGATGGTCTGGGTGGCGGCTATATGCCGGACATTTTCAAAAATCTGCCTGAAGCATTCCGTGCCCATTCTGAGGAGGCGATTGATTTCACCGCTCTCAAAGGCCGCCGGGTGACTGTGATCGGGGCCGGGGCGTCTGCCATGGATAACGCGGCGGAAGCGCTTGAGGCCGGTGCTGCACGTGTGGATATGCTGATCCGCCGTAAGGATATTCCCCGGATTAACAAATTTACCGGTATTGGCAGTCAGGGTGTTGTGCACGGGTTTCAGGCGCTCCCCGATTCCTGGAAGTGGCGGTTTCTGGATTACACGCTTGCGGCACAGACGCCGCCGCCGCGCCCCAGCACGCTGCGTGTTTCAAAACATCCCAATGCGTTTTTCCATCTGGGGTGCCCGGTGGAGGCTGTGGCCGTGGAGGGAGAGCATCTGCGCGTCACAACGCCGCGTGGCGTGTTTGAAACCGATTTCCTGATCGCGGCGACAGGGTTTGCCGTGGATATCGGGCAGCGGCCGGAGCTGAAATCCATCGCCTCCAGCATCCGCTTCTGGAAAGATCGTTTCACACCGGCGGCAGAAGATAATCCCTCCGGCGTGCTGAACCCTGAACTGGAATTATCCCCCGATCTGGGGCCGGCCTTTGAGTTTCAGCCCAGAGAGGGCGTTGACTGCCCGGCGCTGGAAAAAATTCACTGCTTCTGTTTTCCGGCAACCCTGTCACACGGGAAGGTCAGCGGGGATATCCCGGCTATCAGTGATGGCGCGGACCGGCTGGCAAAAGGAATTGTCAGCAGCCTGTTTGTGGAAGACCGGGAAATCCATTACCGCAATCTGGAACAGTTCAACACGCCAGAACTTCTTGGGGATGAATGGCAGGATGTCGGATTCTGAAGCCCTGATGCGTGGGGCGCGGGAGAAAAGACTTTTCGTTCATGCCCCCCGTGGGTATAGAGGGAGGAGGATGGTTGCGTTCTCGCGTCTGAGCACAGGAGCCCTGATATGGTCAGGACACAGGCCCGGATATGGATTGGTCTGCTGGCCTGCCTGCTGATGCAGGTGGGGCTGCTGGCGGGTATTGCGCCCGCACAGGCCCAGAGAGAAGCACAGACGCATCATAACATGATGCATCATAGCACCATGCCCTGCTCACAAGCCCACATGATGGACCCGCAGTGCATGATGACGCACCCTGAAACGCAGTCCATCCCGCATGATGACAAATGTTGCCATATCCATGTGGCGGCAACGGACGTGCCTGTTCCGGCAGAGGCCCAGATTTTTGGCCTGCGGCCTGTGGTCAGAGGGCAGACTTTCAGCATGTCCGCACAGACGGGCTTTGCCGGGGCGGACTGGTTGCCCCCCCTTCGTCCCCCCAGACTTGTAAACAGCTAGGCGCTGAGCAGCGTCATTCGTCCCGTTTTTTTTGCTGAAAAGCGGGGTTTGCGTGTGACTGTCCGGGTTTTTTCCAATGTTTTCTTCGTCCCGTTTACGGGGCGGCCTGACGCGTCGTCGGTTTGTGACGGGGATGGGGCTGGCGGGCTGATGGCCACGCTGCCTCGCCCTGCGCACTCTGCGGGTGCCAAGGTGCCAGCCGGCCTTATTCCGGCTGAGCCTTCGGCATTCTGGGATCTGAGCGTAGGCCGTACCCATATTGAAATTGACCACAAGGCTCTGAACGCCCCCTGTGTGGGCGGCACCGTGCCCGGCCCGGTGCTGCGCTGGCGGCAGGGGGATACGGTAGAGGTGAACGTCACCAACACACTGCGGCATGAGGATACGTCCATCCACTGGCATGGGATCCGCCTGCCATCGGATATGGATGGGGTGCCGGGCCTGAGCTTTACCGGAATCAAACCCGGAGAGACGTTCACCTATCGTTTCAGGCTGCACCAGAGCGGCACTTACTGGTACCACAGCCATTCCGGCATGCAGGAAGCACAGGGGCTGTACGGCGCGGTGGTGATTGACCCGCTCCACCCGGACCCGCATGTGTGTGAGCGGGATTACGTGATCCTGCTCTCCGAATGGACGGACGTGTCCCCCATGGACATGATCAGCAACCTGAAAATGCAGGATGATTATTATGTCTTCCGCCAGCGCACGGCAGCGTCTTTCCTGAAGGACGCGCGGGCGGCCGGGGGCGCTGGGGCTGCCCTGCGGGACCGGCTGCGCTGGTCCCGTATGCGGATGGCCGCGACGGATATCTCCGACGTCACCGGGATTATCTATACCTATCTGCTGAACGGCCATGCTCCGGATGGAAACTGGAATGGGCTGTTCCGCCCCGGTGAGCGCGTGCGCCTGCGGTTTATCAACGGGTCGTCCATGACGTTTTTTGATATCCGCATTCCGGGGCTGGAAATGCTGGTGGTGCAGGCGGACGGGAATGATGTGGAGCCCGTGCCGGTGGATGAATTCCGCATTGGTGTGGCGGAAACCTACGATGTGATCGTGCAGCCAAAGGAAGACCGGGCCTATACTATTTTTGCCCAGAGCGAGGACCGGACAGGGTTTGCCCGTGGCACACTGGCTCCGCGTGCGGGTATGGCCGGGCCGGTTCCACCCATGGACCCGCGCCCCGTCCGCACCATGGTTGATATGGGCATGGGCACCATGCAGCCGGGTGAGAGCATGCAAGACATGCCCATGCCGGGCAGCAGCGGAACGCCCGCGGGTGGGCAGTCTGATCACGCCATGCAGGGCATGGATATGGCGGGTATGAACATGGCTGGGATGGAGGGGCACGGCATGGGCTCCATGCCGCACAGGATGCCGCCTCTTGAAGTGGATGATCCCGGCCCCCCGCCAATCAATGTGGAAAATCAGAATGTAGCGGTCATGCCTGTTGACCGGCTTGGCAGCCCCGGTGACGGCTGGAGCAGAATGGCCGCCGTGTGCTGACCTATAAACAGCTCCGCGCGACCCGCCCCGGCGCAGACCCGCGCCCGCCAAGCCGTGAAATTATCCTGCATCTGACAGGCAATATGGAGCGGTATATCTGGGGGTTTAACGGTCGGAAATTTTCAGAATCCGGCCCGATCCGGCTGAGAAAAGGAGAGCGCGTCCGGTTTACGCTCATCAATGACACCATGATGGAACACCCTATCCATCTGCATGGCCTCTGGAGTGAACTGGAAAACGGGCAGGGGGCGTACCAGCCTTATAAACACACGCTTATTTCTCAGCCGGGGTCGCGCATGAGCTATCTGGTGACGGCGGATGTGCCGGGGATGTGGGCGTATCACTGCCACCTGATGCTCCATATGGATTTAGGCATGTTCCGCACGGTGATTGTGGAATGAACCGCGCTATTTTTACAGGCATCTGCCTGCTTGCGCTGGTGCGGGCCGTGCCAGCCGCACAAGCGGAGGGAAGTGGAGTGGCGCAATCCGCCTTGCAGTCCTCCGGCTCTGGGTATCACGCGGCAGATGCGCTTTCTGCCACGCCGGTCGTGTATCTGGGGCATATCAATCCGGTGATGGATCAGGACACCTACTTTCACGGCATCATGAATGCGCTGGAAGGGCGTTATGCGCCCGGAGGCACGGACTTCCGGTGGGATGGGGAGGCGTGGTTCGGGTCTGACTACAATAAGGTCTGGCTGAAAACGGAAGGCACGCTGGAGCGCGGCCGCCTGCATGACGGGCAGCATGAACTGCTCTACAGCCGCGCGATTTCACCCTACTTCAATCTTCAGGGCGGTGTGCGGACGGATCTTGATGATGGCCCGACGCGCACATGGGGTGCGTTTGGCGTGCAGGGGCTGGCGCTGTACGAGTTTGAGGTGCAGGCAACGGCCTATGTCAGTGATCGCGGGCGGTTCGGCGCGCGGGTGGAAGGCTCTTACGATTTTCTGCTGACCAACCGGCTCATTCTCCAGCCGCAGGCCGAATTCAATCTCTACACCAAGTCCGACACCGGGCGGCAGGTGGGGGCGGGGTTATCGGATGTCGATGCCGGTCTGCGCCTGCGGTACGAACTGTGGCGGAAATTCGCACCGTATGTTGCCGTTACCTATTCCGGATATCTCACGCAGGCCCGCCGGATTGTGCGTGATCAGGGCGGGGAGAGCGGCACGTTACGCTTTACGCTCGGCATTCGAAGCTGGTTCTGAAAATCTCTTATAATGGAAAGGATACTCTTAATGAAATTTTTTATTGTTGCCTGTATGGCGCCGTTTTTTCTGGCCGGTGTTGCACAGGCCGAACCCATGCAGATGGCACCGGGGCAAAGCATGCAGGAGAGCACGCAGCCTGCCCCCAGGCAGACGGCGCAGCAGGCTATGGAGGCCATGAGTATGGAACAGCAGATGGCGGTGTGCAGCCAGCTTGAAACGCTGCAAAAACAGGGCAAAGCCCTGACTGCGACCCAGCAGGCGCAGAAAGCCGTATGTAACAAAATGAACGCGGGCATGGACATGCCTGCTCAGGGCGCCCCGCAGGCCACGCTGGAGCGTTAAGCTGAAAGGGAGGAGGCTTAGCGGATCATTCTGCGGACAACGCGCAGCAGTTCCTCAATCGCCTCTTCCCCTCCGTCTTCCTGCACGGCTTTGCGCACGCAGCCATTGGCGTGGGTGGAGAGGATTTCCGTTGCCACGCCGTCCAGTGCGGATTTGATAGCGGAAATCTGCATGAGAATATCAACGCAATAGCGGTCCTGCTCCACCATGTTCAGCACGCCGCCAATCTGCCCTTCAATCCGCCGCAAACGGTTGGTCAGGGCTTTTTTGTGTGGTTGCTGCACGCGTTTTTCACTGGTGCTGTCGCTTTCGCACGTCTCACATTTTGCCGGGGGCTGTGTGGCCCGGTGTTGCGTTGCCATGATGTCCCCTTTCTCTGACTGCTGCCTCTTAGCAGGTCACTGCCGCTCCTGCTATCCGCAGGCGGATATATCGCCTTTCTGTAAGTCGGGTGTTTTATACGGTTTTGCGGATGGAAACCGTAATGGTGCGGCCCAGCGGGTCCATAAAGGCGGGCTGGTAGCCAGCGGGTGTACTACCTTTGCCATTATGGACATGGATCCGTTCATTAAAAAGATTCTCAACAGACAGAAACAGGCGAAAATTTTTCGCCCATTTTCGGTCCTGCCAGTGGGGGAGTTCGCCCAGATCCGCGAAGACTGTTGCATCCAGCGTGCCAAGCGCGCTGAAATACAGGCTGTCAGACGCGGAGGACGCAACAGTTGACGTTCCGGCCTGCCATTTTCCAACAAGACGGATGCCCAGGCCTTTATCATACACGCCGCCCTGGAGTTCCATTTCATGCCGGGGCTGGCCCCCAAGGCCGCTGATGGTGCCGCCACGCAGCAGGTTGATGGCAGGGAGGCCGGGGCGCAGTGTTACGGTATCCCGCAGCCGCCAGACCTGCGTTGCGACAAGATAAATCCGGCCATGCGCTTTTTTTGATTTGCCGCGTTTGTCTGTTCCGCTTTCCTGCAACGGGCGTGAAAAAGAGAGTGTCGCATTCCACTCGCTCCGGCTTTCTCCGTCTGCATTGACCGGGCGGATATCAACCGTTTCCAGAACGCCTTCCGCGTTGCGCTGATAACGGTCCGGAAACGCATTTTCGATGGCGGCGGTCGCGGTGGGGAGGGAGAGAATGGTGTTGTGGGTTGTGTCATGCACATAGTTCATATGCAGCCGCGCGCCGGTAATAAATGGCAGGGTGATTAACGTGCCCAGACTGACTTCATGCCGACTGGTGGCCTTTAGGTTCGGGTTCCCGCCAGACAGGCTTGTCACCTGCACGGACTGGCCCGTGACATAATCATAGGTGGTGACATTGGGGGTCTGGATACTGGGGGCGACAAGCTGGGAGGCGGTTGGCGCTTCCTGACTGCTGGTGACAGAGAGCGGAAACTGCACCCATGCAAGAGGCGCCCAGGTCACACCGCCGCCAATGGTCTCCAATGTGCCAAAACGGGAGACCTGATTAACGGCGGCATTCACGTTGCCGTCCAGCTTGCCCAGAAAAGACAGGACGTGTCTGGCGCTATTGGCAATCGGGATATCCGCATTGAACTGAAACGTGCCGACCTGCCGCTGGATATGGCTGGCCGATTTTACGCCTGTGACGGTGGAAAGCGCATTCTGGTTAATGACAGAGCCGGTCAGGGAGAGACTGGTCGCGACATCCCCCGCAGGCAGAGCGAAAACATTGCCCGACATCAGACCGCTGATCAGCCCGTTATGACTGGTGGTGTGCCCGGTATTCAGGCTGCGTTGCGCCAGAAGGCCTGCCGGAAAACGGGAGAACGGGTTGAGGGTTGTGCTGCCGTCCGTCAGGTCCGTCTGGGCGGTTTGCAGGTTCAGGCCAGTCTGGCTGCGGGTTGAGGTTTCAGACCGATCATAACTGCCGGTGCTGTTCCATTTCCAGCTCCCGGCGTTTCCATCAAACTTCAGGCCTGCATGTGCCGTTTCTGTGTGGATTTGCTGGCGGAGTGGAGAGACCTCCGTAAAATTCCTGTACAGCAAGGTCTCTTCCGAAAAGGGAGAAAACGGATTGCTGGCGGGGAGCATCAGAAGGCCGCGTGCCGGGCCTTGCAGACTGTGCTGGTCCTGCCGGGTGTATGTCAGGTTAAGAGACGACGTCACGGTTTTTAAAATCTGTCCGGCAATCACACCATTCAGCGTCAGTTTTTGCACTGCCGGCTGGAGCGTGTAGGCGGAGGCATCCGTATTGCTGTGTGGCAGGTTGGCGTAAGGCAGAAAATCCTGAAGGCTCGGGTGCTGTGTGCTGGCCAGTGAGGGGGCTCCGGCGACGGTCACGGGCCTGCCTGCCAGAGCATCCAGCGCCGGGTCCAGACTGCCGCCTCCTGCCGGTGTTACATTGCCCGCATTGGCATACAGCCCGCTGGCCCGTGCGGGGGCCACGCCACGCTGGCTGTCTTTCAGGTCTGTTTGGTCAGAATAGCGGGCGCTGAGGTTAATCCGCCGTTCTCCATCCAGTTTTGTATAGCTGAGCGCGGGCATGCCGCTTTCTCCCCCACCATCGGTGGAGGTGGTGCCGGCCAGCCGCATGCGCACCGCCCGGAAATGCTCGGCGGTGATAATGTTGACGACCCTCTGGCTGGCGGAATAGCCGTATTTCAGGGCTTCTTCTTCTGTAAAAATTTCCACATGATCAATGGCTTCAAAGGGCAGATCCTGAAGCTCCTGCACGCCGGACACACGTTTTCCGTTTAACAGGATAACCGGCGTATTCCCGGCGGTACCGCGCCCTGAGCGTGTTTCGGGGGAAATAGCGTCCAGCAGATCGGAGGCGGAGTCCACCCCGTAAGCACGGATTTCATCGGCTTTGATCTGCATAATCGGCTTCAGGTGCCCCAGCGCCTCGCCCCGTGCTTTGTGGCCAACCACATCAATCTGCTCTGTGGAGGAACTGGCCGGAGGGGCCGCGCTGGTGGCGGAGGCAGAGAGGGGGGCAGAGGGAGTGGCAGAGGGAGCAACAGAGGGTTTTGAAGGTGTGCCCGTGAGAGCCGGGGCCGTGCTGACGTCTGATGGCAGGGGTGTTGCGGCATGCGCCGGAGGCGGCGCGCCAGCCAGTATGGCCGGGACAATAAGGCCCATGCGGCATGACGCGGTGAAAGACAGGCGCGGCATCACTCTTGTCTCCTGACGGGCAGGCTCTCTTGCATGCGGGCAGTCTGGTCTGTGTTGTGGAAGGATCGGCGCAGTGTATGACAGAAAACGAGAGGTTTTCTTTTTTCTTTTATACCCCATATGGGTATAAAAGCGACTGAAATTCCCAGAAGGAGCGCCCTGAAGGTGTCACAGACTGTCAGTTTCCCCATTGGTGGCATGACCTGCGCAGCCTGTGCGGCGCGGATTGAAAAAGTGCTGAACCGTCAGAAGGGCGTGCAGGCCACTGTCAATTTTGCGTCCGAACGCGCGCAGGTGCAGATGGACGGGCCGGAGGCCTCGCTAGAAACGGTGGTCGCCGCAGTCCGTAAAGCCGGTTTTACCGTGGAGGAGCGGAGTCTGGACCTGTCTCTCACGGGTATGAGCTGTGCGGCCTGTGCGGCGCGGATTGAAAAAATTCTCAATAAACTGCCCATGACGCAGGCCAGTGTAAATTTTGCGACGGAACGGGCACACGTGACCTACGTGCCCGGCATTGTCGAACCGGAAATGGTGATCGCCCGGATTGAAAATGCCGGGTTTGGCGCAAAACGGCTGGATAACGGCGTGCTGGAAGACCCGGATGCCGGGCGTCAGGCGCTCTGGCGGACGGAACGGAACCGCTTTTTCCTGACGGCTGTTCTGTCTCTGCCGTTTTTGTGCAGATGGCGGGCATGGTGCTGGGGCGCATGGCCATGATGCCCGGATGGGTGCAGCTCCTGTTGGCAACACCTGTGCAGTTTTTCTGTGCCCGGCATTTGTACCAGCGCGCATGGAATGCGGTGCGGGGCGGGTCCGCCAATATGGATGTGCTGGTGGTGCTGGGCACGAGCATTGCGTACTTCTTTAGTGCGGCTGTGGTGCTCTTCCATCTGCATCAGCCGGTTTATTTTGAGGCCAGTGTCTCCATCATCACGCTGGTATCCCTCGGAAAGCTGATGGAAACCCGTGCAAAAAACCAGACCAGTGCCGGGATTGAAGGCCTGCTGCGCCTCCAGCCGCAGGTTGCCCATGTGGAAAGCGCAGGTGCTGTGGTGGACCGGCCCGTGGCAGAGGTGCGCGTGGGGGATCTGCTGGTTGTGCGCCCCGGTGAGAGTGTGCCGGTGGATGGTGTGGTGGTAGAGGGCTCTTCGGAGGTGAACGAGGCCATGTTGAGGGGCGAGAGCATGCCTGTTTTCAAGCAGGTCGATGCCAGGCTTTTTGGCGGCACCCTGAACGCCAATGGTGTCCTGCGCATGAAAGCGACCGGGGTGGGGGCTGAAACAGCGCTGTCCCGTATTGTGAAAATGGTTGAACAGGCACAGGGCTCCAAGGCCAGTGTTCAGCGCCTTGCGGATAAGGTCTCCAACATTTTTGTGCCTGTCGTGATCAGCCTTGCACTGGCGACGTTTCTGGTGAGCTGGCTGGTGACGGGGAGTGCCACATGGAGCCTTGTCTCTGCCGTGTCCGTGCTGGTTATTGCCTGCCCCTGTTCTCTGGGGCTGGCGACGCCTACGGCCATTATGGTCGGCACGGGGCTTGGGGCGCGCTGCGGGATTTTGTTCCGCAATGCCGATGCACTGGAACATGCGGAAAAGCTGACCACCATTATTGTCGATAAAACCGGCACTCTGACGCAAGGCAAGCCGACTGTCAGTGAAGTGTTGCCCGCTCCACAGATTGAGGCCGCGCAGCTTCTGGCGGTGGCCTACGCGCTGGAAAAGGATTCAGAGCACCCTCTGGCGCGTGCGGTTGCGGACTACGCTAAGGCGCACGCAGTCCAGTCCCTTGTTGCCAGCGGATTTCAGGCTGTTCCGGGAAAAGGGGTAACGGCGCAGATTGGAGAGACACTGGCGCGTCTGGGCTCTCCCCGCTTTTTATCCGAGGCCGGGCTGACGCTGGAGTCCGCGTTGATTGCGCGCCTTGAGGGCGAGGGCAAAACCGTCATCGCGGTTGCCGCAGGGGCGCAGCTTCTGGGGTATCTCGCATTGTCTGATGCTCTACGGCCGGATTCGGTGGCGACCGTACGATCTCTGCAAAAATCCGGTATCAAAGTGATCATGCTGACGGGGGATAACCAGCGCACGGCCGCTGTTGTGGCCGCGCAGGTGGGGGTGGATGCCTATATGGCGGGTGTCCTGCCCGGTGATAAAGCCGAGGCCGTGCAAAAATACCGTGCCGAAGGCAGCATGGTGGGCATGGTAGGGGATGGCATTAATGATGCCCCGGCACTGGCGGCGGCGGATGTGGGTTTTGCCATCGGGGCGGGGGCCGCTATTGCGCTGGATACGGCGGATGTGGTGTTGATGAAAAGTGATCTGACCAGCGTTCTGGATGCCATTTCCCTCTCCCGCGCAACACTGGCCAAAATCCGTCAGAACCTGTTTTTTGCGTTTATCTATAATATTCTCGGCCTGCCGCTGGCCGCCTGCGGGCTGCTGAACCGATTGTGGCCGGGGCGGCTATGGCGATGAGTTCCGTCTCGGTTGTCAGCAATTCCCTGCTGCTCAACCGCTGGCGGCCTCAGTCCCGCGCGTGAGGGTGGCGCCTTCCGGTGTGAGTGTCAGAACGGCCTGATGGAAGCGGCGCAGGGCCGCATGGTGCGCCACGCTGACCAGCGTGGCGTGCGGGAGGTGTGTGACCAGAAGAGTGTAAAGCTGCGTTTCCTGCGCCTCGTCCAGCGCGGACGTTGCTTCATCCAGAAACACAATCTGCGGGCGGGCCAGCAGGACGCGGGCAATGGCCAGCCGCTGTTCTTCCCCCGGTGAGAAGATCTGGCTCCATTCAGCCTTGTCTTCCAGCTTCGGGAGATAGGCGGCCAGCGCAACCTGTTTCAGAACAGTTGTGTAGGCCTCAGTGTCATACTCGTCTGGCGTGGCGGGGTAGCTCAGTACCTGCCGGAGGGACGTGTCATCTGGCACATAAGGCCGCTGCGGAACAAACATGGCGCGTTGTGTGTCAAACATTACTGTGCCGCTGCCATAGCCCCATAAACCGGCCAGCGCGCGTAACAGCGTGCTTTTGCCCACGCCAGACGCACCGCAGATCATCCAGCGTTCTCCCGCGCGCAGGGTCAGGTCTGGCAGCGTTGTCAGAACAGAGCCATCGGGCCGCCGGAGAACAAGATTTTCAATCCGTATATCGGGTGAGGACCTGTTTGCCGGAGAATGGATTTTTCAAAAGGATGCGCCACAACCCGCTCAAACTCGCTGAGGCGTTGCAGGATGGAGCGGAGTGTCGCGAGGTCGGTATAGTTATCAATAAACCATTGCAGGCTGCTGCGGGCCTGCATAAAGGCGGCATTGATGCGGGAATACAGGCCGATGGTCAGCGTGTGGGCCAGCACTTTGGGGATGAGCATAACCCAGAGCAGGCAGGATGCAGTTTGATGAAAAAAACTGGTAATAACATTGGCGCGCCAGGTGTACGCCACAACGCTGCGCCAGTTGCTGGCAATCTGCGCCAGATAGCGTGAAAAACGCAGGTTTTCCGCATCTTCCCCGCCGTAGAACGCAATCTGTTCAGAATTACGGCGCACATCCATCAGGCCCGCGCGCAGGTTCGCATCATAATGCTGCTGCCGGTAATTGGCGTTGACCAGCGGGCCGCCAAAGCGTTCCAGCACTAAAGATGTCAGCAGGGTGGCCAGCACCGTGCCGAGAAAAAGATAACCGGGGATATGAAACGTGTGCCCATGCCACGTGAAGGAGAATGTCCCGCCTACATCCCATAGAACAATGGAGAAGGAGATCAGGGTGGTGATGGCCTGAATGGCGTCCAGCCCGAGCCGGAGCGTCCAGATTGTCATTTGCGAAAGATCATCCGCAATACGCTGGTCGGGGTTGTCGGCCTGTTCCAGACCATGTTCCAGCCGGTAATAGGTCTCGTGAGACAGATACTGGCGCAGATAGACGCGTGTGTTCCACAGCCGCCACCGCATGGACAAAACCTGTGTCAGATAAATCTGTAAAACAGAGATTGCGGTGGAAAGGGCGCACATCAGCAGATAGGGCGGCAGGAGAGCGAGGCAGTCCTGCGCACGGAAGGCAAACATGGCGTCAAAAAAAGACTGGTTCCATTTACCAAACCAGACGGCAGCGCGGACGTAGAAAAAGGACAGCCCGATAATACCGCCCAGCATGGCAAAGGCACGCCATTTTTCTTCAGAACGCCAGTACGGCAGAATGACTTTCCAGTCAGACAATCTGTGAGGGAGCGTGGGCTCAGTAGTTTGCACGGAGGGTTGCCATAAAGCTGCGCGGAGCGGCGGGAAAATTAAACTGCCAGACGCCGCTTGCCCGTTCATAATAAAAACGGTTTGTCAGATTGGTGGCGTTAAGCTGGAGTTTTATCTGGGGTGTCATGCGGTAGCCAATCATGCCATCCAGCGTCATGTACCCGCCCTGCAGCGTGGTGGGGTAGCTGCCGCGTAAAGTGCTGTTGGCATCCAGCCCGACACCAAGACTGAGCGCGCGCAGCCTCCCGCGCGGGACGGTGTAATGGATCCATGATTTGAACATATGCCGGGGTGAGAAGACTCCCCCGAAATCAGATGTTTTCGGGTTGGAGACTTTTGTATCCAGATAGGTGTAGCCAATAGAAATATCGAGGTTGGGCAGAAGTGTGCCGTCAATCTGTGCCTCCCAGCCCTGCCGGCGGATGGGGCCGGTTGTCATGTAAAACTGGGAATGTTCCGGGTCCTGCACAGGCTGGTTTACATTTTCCATGCGGAACAGTGCGCTGGAGATATTCAGGCGGCCATTAAAATATTCCGCCTTAAACCCCGTTTCCACCTGATTACCCCGCTGGGGCTTCAGCCCTCCACCGTGATAGGACAGAACCCCCACCGACGGCGTGAAAATACTGGAATAGCTGGCGTACCAGGAGATATTGGGCGTGATCTGATAAACCGTGCCCAGATAGGGGGTGAGTTCCCCATGAATATTGCTTCCGGTTTCCAGCTACTGGTGGGAGCAGGGGCAATATAGCGCATACGCTCGGAAAAGCGTGAGACGCGGCCACCAAGAATGAGGGAAAGATTTTTGACAATCTCAAACCGGAGTTGCCCGTAAAACCCCCACTGGGTTGCATTGTCCCGTGTGCCATAGCCGTCCGGGCTTTCCTGATAGCTGATGCTGCCTGCCGGAGGCCGGGGCACGATGTTTGTGTTGTTCAGACTGACGGAATTATACACCGCATCGCCCAAACTATTTCCGTAGCGTGAAACCTGATTGTAGGAATTATAATTGAATCCAAACAGCGCGTAGTGTGTGCGGTTGAGAAAATGAAAGCTGCCATTGGCATAAATATCGGCTGAGCGCGCGCTGCTGGTGCCACGCATGGCAACAATGCCGGCGTCCCGATACTGGAGCGTGCCTGTTTGCGCATCAATCTGTGTCCAGGGTTCATTATAGAGCGTGTTGTAGCTCTGGTCATAAAATGTGCCACGAGCCGTCAGCTTCCAGTCTCCCCGCATCTTCTGCGTGAGGGACGCAATGGTCTGCTGGGTCATGTAGTTGCTGTATCCCCATGACTGGGAAGGGTTTGCGTCCCGGCTCCCGTACCAGAGCGTGCGGGTGGTGGTGATGGGCAGCCCGTAATACGGTGCAGTCACATCCTGCTGCTGTGCTGCGTGGGAGACAAGGACTGTGGTGGAGGGTGTAATATCCCACTCCAGCGCGCCATAGGCCTGCCATTTGCGGGAATGGGCGTATTGATAAAAGTAATGATTATCCTGAAACAGATCCGCAGTGCGGAAACGCAGGGTTCTGGAGGCGTTGAGCGGGGCCGTAAGATCAATATCCGCACGGTAATTCTGAAAACTGCCGAGTGTTGCTGCCCCGTTGACGGCAAAATCCTGCCCCGGTTTTTTCGTCACCTGATTGACCACACCGCCCGGCGAGCCTCCGCCCTGTAGCAGGCCGGAAGAGCCGCGCAGGACTTCAATCCGGTCATACATCGACAGATCAAAACTGGCTGTATTCAAGGTCCCGGCGGCACCGGGGGTGCTGTCCACGGAGGTCGTCATCTGATAGCCGCGGGAATAGAAATTGGAATTGGTGGTTGAACCGGGCAGGACGCGGATGCCGTTAATCTGACGCATGGCATCTGTCATGGTCAGCATATTGGAGTCCTGCATGCGCTGCTGTGTCAGGACAGAAATTGACTGTGGAATATCCTTGAGCGCCACAGGCATTTTCCCCCAGATATCTGCCGTGGGGGCTGTATAGGAATGGCTGCTGCCAAGGACTTCCGTTGTTTCTGGTGCTCCCGCTTCAGATGGTGCAGGCAGGGTCGTGAGCCCGGTGGCCGGTATTGGGTTTTTTCGTGAGGCAGAGAGCGTCTTTTTTTGCGCCGCTGCTCTGGATGGGGGCAGGGCGCACAGGGGCCGCGTGCAGAGCAGGCGGCCCGACCGATGCGGGGCAACCTGAACACTGGAAGGCTTTTGGGCCTGTGCGGATACAGGGCGCCAGACGCCAGCAGAAAGCACGCCTAAAACAACGGCATAGTGGCAAACGCTGGCAAGCTGATGTGCGCGGAAGCCGAACGGCGTCATGATGCAGCGTGCGGCAGGAAAGCAAAAGGCACAGGGGTGTCGGCTGACCTCAGGAGGCCAGATCAAACCCCAGATCTTCAACCGTTTCCGCAAATTTTTCTGGTGTGACCAGAGCAGGATCATACTGGATGGTGACTGTGCCGCCTTCCAGCACAACATCGGCTTCGGAAACGCCATTCAGGGCTTCCAGAGCTTTTTTCAGCTTGCTGGAGCATCCGGTGCAGGACATGCCTTCAACAACAAATGTTTCTGTTTTTACCATCGTCTTAGCTCCTTGGGTGGTCGGCCGGGTCTGAGGGGCTTATCAGCACTCTCCGGCCATACGCAACACGCCTCTCTGGTCAGATCTGCTCA
This sequence comes from Acetobacter persici JCM 25330, assembly GCF_000613905.1. Taxonomy (GTDB): domain Bacteria; phylum Pseudomonadota; class Alphaproteobacteria; order Acetobacterales; family Acetobacteraceae; genus Acetobacter; species Acetobacter persici. The sequence continues at coordinate 1,387 of NZ_BAJW01000041.1, read as the reverse complement.
ATGGTGGAGAAATCAAAGCTTTCTCCTTTAGGGTTTTCTCCAAGCCGCAGGGTGGTCGGCGTTGGCATGACATGCGGCGGGACGGGCAGATTATAAGGAGCCGGTGCGCCTTTAAACACGCGCCCGGCCAGATCAAACTGTGAGCCGTGGCAGGGGCAGGCGTAACGGCCCGTCTGGTCCGGTGCTGCGGCGGGCGCTGTGTAGGCCGGCACACAGCCCAGATGCGTGCAGATCCCAACATACACGCCATATTCCGGCACAAGAGAGCGGTGCCAGTTGCGCGCATAGGTTGGCTGTTGCAGGGCGTCGGACCCGGCATCCCTGAGTTGGTCAACCAGGTGCGGGCTTTGCAGCTTTGCGAGGTCTTCCGGTGTGCGACGCAGAATAAAAATCGGTTTACCCTGCCAGACGGCGGTCATCTGCTGGCCGGGGGCGAGTTTAGAGAGATCAATCTCTACCGGCAGGTGGGCGGCGGCGCTATCCTGCGGTTTCAGGCTGGCAACAAACGGAATGGCGCAGGCGGCCAGACCGGTGACGGTCCCGGCTGTGGTGACCATGCCAAGAAAATCACGACGGCCAGCCGCGTTGTCCTGCTCCTGCCCGGTGGGTTGGGTGTCATCTGCTGGGTGTGTCATCAGTCGTGGGTATCCTGTGCGTTCCGTGTGGCGCCGCGTTTCCAGATTTTTCTCTTCCAGGCAATGGCCAGCAGCAGCAGGCCACTCAGATAGGCAAAAACATACAGGCCAATCCGGTGCCTGTCATTCCGGTGCGGGTCAGACGCCCAGACCAGAAAGGTTGTCACGTCCCGCGCCTGCTGTGCGGCGGTGGCGGGGGTACCATCCGGGAATTCAACCGCATCATCAGAAAGCGGGGGCGGCATCCCGACCAGATGCCCGTCTGCCCAGTCATTATAGAACTTGCCCGGCACAACCGGCGCGCCGGGGGGCGGGGGCATGCGGGTAACCTGTCAGAAAAGCATAGAGCCAGTCTGCGCCATGCGGCTGGATGGCCGCCAGCCGGGACTGGTCTGGCGGGGCCACGCCGCCCATCATGGCTGCGGCAGCGGCTTCACTGGGGAAAGGGGATGTCAGATGGTCATCGGGCAGGCCGGGGCGTAGCGTCGGGTGGCCTGCGGCGTCGGGCGGCCCCGCAATCTGTCTGGTATGGGCAAGGTCCGTCACGGCCTTTGGGGAAAGGCCGATCCCCAGCAGGTCATGATAGGTTACGCTGCGCATCCCGTGGCAGGAGGAACAGATTTCATGAAAGACCACAAAGCCGCGTTGCAGGCTTTTCTGGTCAAACTGCCCCACCGGCCCTTCAAAGCTCCATTTCTGGTGTGGTGGCACGGGCGGCGTGGCCGGGGCGGCCTGCGCCAGAAGCGGCAGGC
>NZ_BAJW01000042.1 GCF_000613905.1 Acetobacter persici JCM 25330 | reverse complement strand
GATTCACAGAAGCCCAAATCATGGGCCTACTTCGCCAGATGGAAGGTGGCGTTCCTGCTGCTGAGCTGAACTGTGCCACGAACATGGCATGAGCAGCACCAAGTGGCGGGCAAAGTATGGCGGTATGTACGCTGACGTCAGTATGCCGCACGATCTGCTCAAGGAGGCCTTAGGAAAAAAGTGATACGATCAGCGACCTGCCGCGCGCTGGCAGAGAAAGCGGTAGCAACAAGGGGCGTCAGCATCGCGCTAGCATGCCGGGCGTTCAAGGTTAGCAAGATCTGCTATCGGTACAGCCCCAAGCTGGACGACGGGAGCGAGCATATCGCCGATTTACTGCCCATCGAGCAGGTCGTCCGGGCGCTGAACCATCTCGTAGAATGGCGTGGCGCGTCAAAGACGATCAGGGTGGGCAACGGCCCGGAATACATTAGCGGCACCCTCATGGAATGGGCTGAGAACAAGGGCATCGCCCTGGCTCACATTCAACCGAGAAAGCCGCAACAAACGCCTACGTCGAGCGCTACAACCGGACGGTCCGGCACGAATAGCTAGACCTCCATATCTTCGAGAGCATCGACGTGGTACAGCAGATTGTCACCGAGTGGCTCTAGTCCTACAATAACGAACGCCCCAACATGGGCAACGGAGGGATGACACCCGCGCAGAAACTGAGAATGGCCGCGTAAATTTTACGACTAAGTCCCCGCAAAAATGAGGGGATTACCAACCGATAACCATAATTTCCACTAACCTCCATGAGATCAGAATGCAGCCCGGCAATATCGTTCAGAAAATTTGGAACCTATGCAACATATTACGGGGCGACGGGATTACTTACTATCAGTATATTTCAGAGCTTTCCTATATACTTTTTCTAAAATTCTCGCAGGAGAATGGTACGGAAAAACTACTCCCATTCGGATACCGTTGGAGCGATCTGGTTAAGCATGACGACGATGGATTGCTGGAATTCTACCAGAAGATGCTTACCCATCTTGGTGAAGCGGCGAAAAGTAAAACAGTTCGAGAGATTTATGCATTTCCAACCACGGTCTTCTCACATTCTGAAAACCTAAGAGCTGTAATCAATGGTGTTGCATCCATAGAGTGGCATGAGGTGGGTGAGGACAATTTTGGCGATATCTACAGCGGGCTCATAGCAAAAAGTCAGGATGCGCGATCAGGTGCGGGGCAGTATTTCACCCCTAGAGCGGTCGTGGACGTGATGGTGAAGGTCACAAAGCCAGAAGCCGGAGATATCGTACAAGATCCAGCAGTTGGTAGTGGTGGATTTTTGGTGGCGGCGGATCAGATGGTTAAGAATTCTGCTGCGCACGCAGTGCGCGAAGACAAGTCAACCTTTTACCAAGGCGTTGAAATAGAGAAAAATACCCGAAGAATATGTCTGATGAATGTTCTTTTGCATGATTTAAATGCAGATATAATTTTTGGAGATGCGCTAACGGCAGATGGAGAAGGGTTGGAGTCAGCCGATTTGATTCTGGCTAATCCGCCATTTGGGGCTAAAGCTGGTAGTCGCAGATCGTTAAGGCGGGACATCCGATATCCGGGCGCGAATAAGCAACTAGCGTTCTTGCAGCATATTTATGGCAATTTGAAGCAAGGCGGCCGTGCTGCGGTTTTACTGCCAGACAACGTTCTATTCGAGGATGGTGTCGGAAAGCTCGTTCGTCAGGAACTCATGGAAAGTTGCATTCTCCATACCGTTCTGCGCTTGCCAAATGGTATATTTTCTGGTGCCGGAGTGAAGACAAACGTCTTGTTTTTTGGAAAGCCGAAAGATGCCTCAAAGCGTACTCAGTCCATATGGTTTTATGATTTGCGCAGCAACATGCCGTCGTTTGGGAAAAGCAATCCACTTAGAGCGGAGTATTTTGAGGAGTTTGTGGAGTTGTTTGGCTCTGACCCCAGAGAAGGGGTGGGCCGCAACGAGAGAGATGATGCTCCGCGTTGGCGCTGCATGACCAGTGAGCAAATTATAGCACGAGGGACTAACCTCGATTGGACCTGGCTGCGAGACGACAGCGGGGATCCCGAGGACAACATGAACGATCCCGATGAAATTGTAGCTGCGATCACTGGGCACCTCCGTGCTGCACTAGATGAGATCGAAACACTCAGCCAGGAACTAGAAGACGCGCCCGAATCGGAGGCTGCAGAATGAGTGCAAGCAATACATTTGGACTTACGATCCAGCTTTTTCTTGTCGATGGCAAGCACACAGACCTTCATAAGGCGACCATCCACGGTTGGACGGGGCTGCCGTTTGTCAGCGAGGCCTCCGCCTTTAGTGGTGACCTGACCGCGCGGGAGTGGGGGGAATGAGCTTCAACGAAAATATTGTTGAGCTTGTCCTGAAGAGTGACCGCGCTCTTATCCAAAAGGCACCCCACTGGGAACGGGTGCCGCTATTGGAAGTGGCTGAAATCCTGAACGGTTTTGCATTCAAATCGGCCTTTTTCAATGAAACGAATGGCGTTCCCGTAATACGCATCCGAGATGTCACTTCCGGAACGGTGGAGACGCTCTACGATGGTGAAATTCCAGACGGCTATTGGGTGGAGCCTGGCGATCTAATCGTGGGTATGGATGGAGACTTCCATTCGAGGCTTTGGAGTGGTCCAAATGCACTTTTGAATCAGCGTGTTTGTAAGTTGACCCCTGATCCAAGCTTCATGGAAATTCAGTTTCTCCACGCCGTTTTGCCCGGCTATCTTCATCTGATTAATGACTATACATCCGCAGTTACAGTCAAACACCTGTCGTCTCGAACGCTTGGGGAGACGCCCATTCCACTGCCCCCGCTAGCCGAGCAAAAGCGGGTTGTGAGGAAGCTCAACACACTCACCGGCCGCTCCAGCAAGGCTCAGGCTGAGCTACAAACGATCCCTGCTCTCGCTGAGCGGTACAAGCTCAGCTATCTGCGATCCATTTTTACGGGCAAACAAAGTGTTAGCTTCCGCGAAGAGAATGACCTTGAGCCTGTGTCATTGCTTCTTGAAAGAACCGAAGCACCCGAGCAGGGTCGTGGTGGTCGGAAAGCGACAGACGAGTTAATCCCCGGCAAGCGGAATCTCGGTCAACAATCCGGGTACGGAACTGCCTGAGGGTTGGGACTGGGTACCGCTTCTGCGTGTAGCGCGCCAGGAAACTGGGCATACACCAAGCCGTTCTCACCCTGAGTGGTGGGGTGGTGATGTCCACTGGATCAGTATTCCAGACGCAAATACCCATCATGGGCGTGTGATCCATAACACCGCTCAGAAGATCAACGAGGAGGGCCTAGCGAATTCCTCCGCAAGGCTCCTGCCCGAGGGAACCGTGGTGCTGTCGCGCACCGCCTCAGTCGGATACGTCACTATCATGGGGCGCGAGATGGCGACCAGCCAGGATTTCGCGACCTGGACGTGTGGCGAAGCTCTTGAACCCAAGTATCTGATGTATGCCTTGATGTCTGAGGGCGACGACATTCGTGATTTTGGTAAAGGCACTACGCACATAACGATCTATTTTCCCGAGATCAGGGCGTTCAACATCAAGCTTGCGCCTTTGGAAGAACAGCGGGAGATCGTCCGTCGTATCGAAGCCGCTTTCGAAATGGTTGAGCGCCTCGCAGCGGAGGCCGCGCAAGCCCTGAGACTGATAGACCGACTTGATCAACGCATCTTCGCCAAAGCATTCGCAGGCGAGCTTGTTCCCCAAGATCTGAATGACGAACCTGCCAGCGTGCTGTTCGAGCGCATCCGCGAGGCCCGTGCCAATGCACCCAAGAAAACGCGCCCAAGACGCACGAAAGCGACCAACATGAAGAAAGACCCCAAGAACCTCCTGCTTGCCGATAGCACCAAATGGCCCGCCAACGGCGTTACATCGGAAGAACTGGCAAAACGGATTTTCATGCCCCATTCGGACCTCCGCGATGCATTGTTCGAACTTCTCGGTGGAACAATGCCGCAGTTTGAGCAAATCTTTGATAAAACCGATGAACGCATGCGCCTGAAACGGGTGGCACAATGAGGCTCCGCTTCCTCAAAATCGAGAAATCAGCCGCCGCCGGTGGTCTGTTCGATGGTGCCGAGATTTGGTTCGGTCGCAACGTTGACGGGAACACGAGCCAGCCGCTCGCACCGCTTTGTCTGATCGGTCCAAATGGATCTGGCAAGTCTCAGCTGCTTCAGCTGATCGCGGAGATTTTTCAAGCAGCTTGGCACGAGCACGACCCGAAGGAAGAACGTCGCAGCGCGAATGAGGAAGTGCTGTTCGATTTGGAGTACACTATTTCTCCGGATGGACGAGGCGAGACAGAAACCGTCCGGCTGGTACGCGCGAAAAAAGGCAATAAGGTCGGTGCAATCGCGCTGATCCGTGACGAGGGGGATATTATCAAAGCGGGGACGCCAGAGTTCGCCAAATATTTGCCCTCAATCATCATTGGCTACACTTCTGGCGACAACGAGACGCTTAGCCTACCGTTTTTGGCAAGCCGAAGCGGATATGCGGATGACGTTGCTCGAGCCGCGCTTGGGGATGACCCGGATGAGGTCGTGCCAAATAACCGGTTAATGCTCGTGGATTATGCCACGAACCTTGAGGTGGTCTTTTCAAATCTGATCTTGGGTCCAACGCGTGTGCGCGAGGAGCTCCTTCGGCATGCAAATGTGGGTGACGTGGCATCGTGTCGTTGTGTCGTACGGCTCGCCCACTCTGTGGTTCCCAAGGCTCCCAAAAAGCAAGCTGAGAAGTCTAAGCGAAAAGGGATCCAGCTGACCGCTGAGCTGGAAGAACTGATAGACCGCTTGAAGCGAACTGCCACATGTTGGAGCGTTGATGAAAAGACCGAGTCCTATGTCTTTGACTTCTTTGTAACCGAGGCAACCAGAGAAGCCTTTTCGCATTTTTGGGATGGTGCGTTACCGCTCTATAAATCGCTACACAAGCTGGCCCTGCTCAACGATCTTGCGATCCCGAGACCGACCCGGGAGCGCCTCAAGCGAGAAATCAAAGATCGGCGTTTCGCGTCGAGACCTCCGCAGCCTCAGCAAGAGCAGATGGTGTTCGCGTTCGAGGAAGTGAAGTTTTGGCCCAAGAGCCAGTCGTCATCTGCTGTAGATTATGTTTCTTTGTCTGATGGTGAGCACCAACAAGCCCTGGTTCTCGGGACCTACGCAATGGTTCGGGACACTAATGCCCTCTTTTTGCTCGACGAGCCAGAATCACATTTCAATCCGAAATGGCGGGTAAAGTTCTTCCAACGGCTTATCGACATGACTGGCGACCGAGGAAATCAGGAATTGCTTCTCACGACACATGCACCATTTGTGCCCTCGGATATGCCAAGTGAGCAGGTCATTATTTTTACCCGGGATCAAGAAACCGGAAAAGTCGAGGTGAAACAGCCACCTATTGAGACTTATGGCGCTACCTTCGACAGAATTCTTGAGACTTGTTTTGACATTCATCCAACGCATTCCTTCATGGCTGAAGAGAAAATTGAAGAACTCTTGAAGTCCACTGACGTCGAAAAAGTCGAGACGGGATTCAACGAACTCGGCCCGTCCACTGGAAAGGCCTTGTTAGCGGATCATCTTCGAAGCTAAAAAAGAACGCCGGATAATGCTTTTCACCTACCCTGTAGTATCTTTGACCTGCAATTGGTTAAACGACAACATCATTACTTCTCTAGTCGATGGCATGCTCGCTATAGACGGGGGCGGGACACCTGTAGCTTGGCCTAATTGCCTCCCGAACGCGGTGCGCAAAAGACTGCAAGGTCAATCGGGCCTCAAGACCAAGCTGAAAGCTGTTTGGACTGTGTATGCGGATTTAACCCCAAACCAGCGAGCGACTGTTCGCGATGTAATTGCGCAACAAACGAATATTCCGACCCTCTACAGAGATACTGCTTTGAACTGCGCTCACCTTAATGCATTGCCAGCCAAGGTGCGGCCAGCCGTAGAGGAATTAGCAGAGTATGCTTTTGACAAGCTTTCCTCCTTAAAGGTTGATGGTAGAGCCCTTAGAGATATACACTTCAAGACCATTCAAGATAGTGGCGTTAAAGTGTGTCCATTTTGTGGATTACAAAACTTTCAACCCGCTGGTCTCAAGCGAAATGCACTCGACCATCTAATGCCGATCTCAAAGTACCCATTTGTATCATCGGACTTCAGAAATCTTCCACCAGCATGTCATGACTGCAACTCGCTTTACAAGAAGGACACTGATGTTCTGTACGATAGCGGCGGCAAACGTCGTTCTTGCTGTGACCCATACAGTGGTCCAGCCTATAAGGTAAGTCTACTTGGTAGTAGATTTGGAGAGGGTAACACCATTCGTGGATACAAGATGCCAAAATGGTCCATCACACTCGTCGGGAAACCAGGTTTCCAAGCCAGCACCTGGGATGCAGTCTATAGCGTTAAATTGCGATACGAGTACACTCTAGACAGAGACTTCATAGACTGGATCAAGAGATTTGCTTTGTGGCTTGTACGAGAAGACTCGGCCGCTAGGAGTGCCCTCCCACCTCAAATTGCAGAAGAGCTTCCACGATATATTGAAAATGTCGTCCAAGAAGGCTTCGATGACGCGGCGTTCCTCAAGGCCGAGGCGTTTCAGGTTATTATTTCTGCTTGCGCTGATGAGGAAATCGGCGAGGAAACGCAGGCTTGGCTGGCGGACTTTGTCTACTACGCAACATAAATATTTCGGGGTATTTTTATATTACTGACTTCATAGTATAACTAATTACATATATAAATAGATTTTAGTATTTATTTGCATGCTCCCTTTGACCTAGAGGATGTTATGTACTTTCTGGCGTGAGTGTTGCAAAACAGATGTATGAATACTATCCACAAACCATATCCGTCTGATATCAGCGACGAAGAGTGGTCGCTGATTATTCTGTATCTTCTTCTGATGAAGGAAGACGCGGAACAACGCCATCATGATCTGCGGGAACAGTTCAACGGTCTTCGTTACGTGATCCGTTACGGTATTGCATGGCGGGCGATGCCGAACGATCTTCCGCCTTGGACTGCGGTTTACCAGCAATCCCGTCGCTGGATGGAAGCGGGATGTTTCGAGGCTTTTGTCCACGATCTCCGGGCTGTGCTGCGGCTGGCGGCAGAAAAGCAGGCTGAGCCGACAACGGCGATTATCGACAGCCGGACACTGCGTTCGACCCCGGAGAGTGGATCGCGCGCCGGGTATGATGGCGCGAAAAGAAAGAAGGGATCGAAGCTGCACATGGCGGTCGATACCCTGGGGCATCTTCTGGCTCTGCATGTCACCCCGGCAAACAGAGATGACCGGGCAGAAGTCGGCCCGCTGGCGGAAGCCATTCAGCGGGCAACAGATGGTAGCGTTGAACTGGCATGGGCCGATCAGGGCTATATCGGATCAAAAGCGGCGAAAGCCGCTGAAGAGCAGGATATCACCCTCGAAATCGTCAGGCTGCCTCAGGCAAAGCAGGGTTTTGTGTTGCTGCCCCGACGATGGATCGTGGAGAGATCGTTCGCGTGGGCAACATGGTGCAGAAGGCTCGTAAAAGACTACGAACGCTGCGCCTCAACGCTGGCTGCAATGCACACCATCGCCTTCGCTGGCTTCATGCTCAGAAACGCTGCCCAACTGCTCTCCCAAAGTGCATAACACACCCTAGAGGAATCGAGGAACCATTAGATAATAATGCGGCGGGCTTCTGATTTCAGTTTTTGGCGTGCTGATTGATGGTGCACGGGGAGAATTTCGATCTTCGGTTTGAGCGGATCGGGGACTATTGGGGCTGTTTCCCACTGGATGGCTATACGCCCGCTTTCAACTTCTCACAGAAGAGAAAGCGGCGCATGTTGCATGGGGATATTGGACAGCCCGATCCTCTTCAATACCACCTGAAGCAAGTGTCACCATAACCTCGACCGCCTCTGATGCAGGGGCCTGAATACGCACCCCATTCACTCTCAGAAACAATACGCAGCAACTCCAGGCCGTCCGCTTGTTTGCATCATTAAAAGGGTGGTTACGAGCAATACCATAAGCATAGGCAGCCGCCAGAGTAGCCATATCTGGCGCTTTACTCTCCGCATAATACCAACGATTTTCTGACCGCGCTAACGCGCTATGCAACAAGTCTTCGCTTTTGACACCTTGCGTTCCTCCATATTCCCTGAGTTCTTGATCATGCATAAACAGCACCACATCAGGTTCAAGAAACTCTGGTCTCTCCGTCATTACCGCTTAGCCAGCTCCTGAAGCGCATCAGCCTGCTCTCGAAGCGCCTCACGCGCCATTTGCATCTGACGTTCCAACTTCAAACTACGCTTCACCAGCTTGATACCATCGGCCATCTCAACAAGCGTGAGTTCCTGCCCTACTTCCAGACCCAGCCGAATACGTATTTCAGCAGGAAGAGTAATTCCAATAGAATTTCCCCGTTTCCGCACAACAACTGTTTCCACGGCCTATCTACATAATACAATTCGTATTATGTGGCAGAAACTATTAGCGCCATTCAACACTGAGTGCGACCTACAGAAATATCGTGCACCACTCTTGCACCACTTCGAGGAAGATTTAGGGTGACAAAGCATGATATTGTGTGACAAATATATACTTTTATATCATATAGTTATGAAAGTAACTCGCAAATGACCGCAGTCTATTTTTGCCCTTTCACGGCGGCAACACGGGTTCGAATCCCGTACGGGATACCATACGTCTATAAGGCATTGATTTTTCAGCAAAAATCAAACTTGTCTTCCCTCACTGTGTAACATGTCTGTGTTACATAAGGGACGCCAATTTTGCCTACTCCATATATGGTTAGACGACACCATACCTGGTATCTCAGACTGCGTGTTCCTGCTGACCTTTCCCCTGTCGCTGGTCAGCATATTGTTCGTTCCCTCAAAACCAGTGATAGAACAGTCGCAAGGGCAAAGGCTCTCGGACTGGCTTCAGCGTTCAATGGTATCTGGATGGAACTCAGACAAAGACTGGCAGAAAAGCTTCAAGCCTATTTCAACAGGGAAATCCCTGCTGAAGAGATGAAAGCCTTTGTGCATGAACACGCTTCAGAAATCGAAGCCATGCCAGAGAACGTCAAAAAACATTTCTCCGACTGGCTCAACGTTGTCATGCAACGCAAGACACAGGAAGCACAGGATGCCCGCGAGAGTGCTGATATGACAGCAACCCTTGCAGATATGTGGAAACAGGCCAAACAACAGGGAATGCTGGAAGGGATGGAAAAAGCCATTTCCCTTGGTGGACTGGCAACACAGGCTCCTCCTGCTCCCTCTATCCTCCTACTCCATCAGCAAGCACAGAATGCTCTGAACCATGGACAAACCTGATTGAACGTTTCCATGACGATAATCCGGGGCAGACAGAAAAAACACGTGTCAGCTACCGCATTACCTTCACACAGTTTCAGGAAATTGTTGGCAATAAAGCCCTGAACCTCCTGACCAAACAGGACATTAAAGCCTATGCGGACTGGCTGAAAAACAAGCCTTCCTTACGTGGGGGAACATTGGGTCATGGCACGATTGTCAGGCACCTTGGGGAAGTAAAATTTTTTCTGAAATGGTGCGTCCAGTCAGGTCTGATTGAGGATAAAGGCTTCACTGATGTCAAAGCCAGAGCCAAGACCCAGAAAGAAAAATTGACCAGACAAGAAGAGGTTCGCAGGGCTTTCACCAATGATGAACTGAAACAGATTTTCAACAGCCCCCTGTTCTCCGGCTACCATAGCAAGCACTTCAAAAGCAGACCCGGCCACCAGACAAAACGTCTGACTGACTTCTGGTTTATCTGCGTCCTTGCCCTGACAGGTGCCAGAATTGGAGAAATCTCTGACGTTCCAGCCAAACTTTATGACCTGGAAGGAATTCCCTGTCTTGATTTACGCCAGACAGGAACAAAAACAGGAAACAGCCCCCGTCTGATTCCCATCCTGCCAGAACTGCGAAAAATTGGCTTTCTTCACTATGTCCAAAAACAGGCCCAGGCTGGTCTGGGATTAATGCAGTCACGCAGAGGGGAAGTTATCAAGCCTGAATCATGGTCAAAGCGTATCAACCGTTATCTTGAAGATATTGGACTGACAGACAAAAGCCTTGTGGCTTATTCCTTCCGTCATACCTTCAGACAGGCTTTAAGAACCTCTGACCTGAACATGGAAATCATCAATAAAATTTTTGGACATGAAACGGATTCTGTTGGGGCTGGATATGGTTCCAACCTTTCCAGAGGGGAAGCACAGGCTTTTCTGGACAAGGTAAAATACCCCATTTTCCTTGACCATCTGGCAGACAAAGATGGAGTATTCCTTAAATAGCGTCCTGTTTGATGGTTTCAAAAATACTGGTCTGGCGAGTGAACTGGTTTTGCTGTTGCATGGCCTGAACACGTCTGACCAATGTGGCTAAAGACACACCAGCAATGGAAGACGCATGTCTGTAGCTTTTTCCTGATGCTAAAAGGTCCAGAGCATGTTGCACCTTGGCAGAACTGGCTTTGGGTCTGCCTATGGGACGACCTGTTTTCGTTCCATATTTCTGGGCATGGTCTATGCCACTCCTGATGCGCTCATTAATCGTCTCACGTTCATTTTGAGCAATGACAGACATCAGCAGATAACTGACACGGCTTGACCTGTCTGACGTATCCACGCCCTCTGTCAGACTTCTGACTGTTATCCCTTTTAGGTCAAACTCTTCCAAAAGCCTTGCCAGATGGGCTGTTCGTCTTCCAAGCCTGTCCACCTTCCAGACTGTCAGAACATCCCCCTTGTTCAACAGGTTCAGCAAACTGTTTAACTGTGGCCTGTCTTCTGTTGCACCGGAAATGACATCCATAAAAATTCTTTCTTTGGGAATTCCGGCTTCCAGCAAGCGACTGACCTGCATATCAGTCGACTGGTCTCTGGTGCTGACACGTGCGTAACCATAAATCATTGCACACCTCCAAAGACGTGCAGGGCTGTCACTCTGTCCGCAAGAAAATAGCGGGCCAGATAATCTCCCAATGCATAATCATCAGGCAAGTAGCTCTTCAGAATAGAAGCACAGCTACAATCAAGGTCACGATTGAAATAGGACAGGCGATTTTTGCCATCCCCCTTTATGATTTCAATGTCCCTTAAAACGCCTTCCAGAAAAGCCACCATGAAAACGGGTAACTGGTCTTTGCCATATTTTTCAATAATCTGTGGAACCAGCACATCCAGAATATTCTGGATGACATCAGAATGATATAAATCCAATAATTTATAGGCTTGTTCTTCTATCGTGCCTTCAAGCTTGTTGCTTTTGGGATATGTCGGGAATTCACGCAATGCCGAAATATAGGTTTCCTGCATTATCTTTGTAATTTTAGAGGATTGCAGGAATGTCCTGAAGTCTTTGACATATCCTGGTGCGATGTCATCAAACCCCTCAACAGGTGAAAAAATATGATGGACGGTCAGGTTTTTCGTGCGAAATGTAATTTCACTCATAAAATGTCTCCTTAAATTGTTGAATAGGGATTATTTTCTAAAATACTTTTGAATATATAATATTGAATACGATTTTCCCTTTTTATATTCATGGTAAGGGATGTGTATTCAAAAAGTCAAGTTTTTGAAACAGCATTTATTTAAGTATTTTCACTATTACTTGAAATGGGCTTTTGGAGATAAAATTTTCCAGTCCCGGCTCTCATCCCATGGTTCTATGGTATCATCCTTTCCATGATGAACCGGCGAATATCCTTTCTGATTATTCCCTGACAGCTTTGGCTGTCTGTTCCTCATTCTTCCTTATCCCTGTTCTGTTTTTCATTCTGACAGGACAGGTGCGTTCATTCTCTGGAGGTAGACTATGACCATACGACCGTCACTCTGCATTTCTTCCCTTTTCACACAACAGGAACAGGCAGATGACCGAAAACAATACTCCCGATACACAAACCGACACTCTTTCTTCCGAAGCATTTCTTGAAGAACTTCTGGGCATTGTCCCGGATGAGGAAAGCCCTGTTGGTGAACAAAGGTCAGGCTTTACCTGCCTGAAGGTTCTCCCCGAAGACCATAGTTTTCCTGAAAATTCCTCCTCAAGACGCATTGACCGTTTTGCCAGCGTCAGAAGGCTGGAAAACCCTGTCAAACTCCATACCCCACGCAACTTTGCGACCCTGAAGGCAAGGGTTCTGGAAGCCTGTCCTCATGCTCCACAGGCTGTTGAGGTGCTGGCTTCCAGTGATGAGGAATGGTCTGAGTGGGGAAGGGTTGTTCCCATGCGTCCCGTGCTTCTGGTTGGGCCTCCGGGATGTGGTAAGTCCACAGTGGCAAGGCTTTACCATGAAATGGCTCGCTACCCTGTTAAAACCATCAATGTTTCCGGCATGACAGATGCTCTGTCCCTGATGGGGGTTCATCAGAGTTTTGGGGAAGCCAAACCTTCTCTGGTCACGGAATGGATGGCAGGCACGGAACTGGCTAATCCCTGCATTATCCTAGATGAAATCGACAAAGCCCCAAGGGGTGGACAGCATGGGAATGTGCAGGATGTCATGCTTCAGTTCCTTGAAGGGATGGAAGCCGGGTCATTCAATGACGTGTATCTGAACCTGCCAGTCAATGCGAGTTATGTGCGTTGGGTGCTGACAGCCAATGACCTTGCACAAGTGTCCGAACCTCTTCGTTCCAGATGTCGGATTGTGCATGTTGAACAACCACAGGGTCAGGATGTCATCCTTCTGGCACGCAGGATTATGGCTGAAATTGCGAGGGAACGTGACCTGCTCCCGCAATGGTTCACCCTAAGCCAGGAAGAAGAGGAACTGGTGCAACGCTACTGCATCAAAGACCTGCGTTCCATGCGTCAGTATGTTGAAGTCATCATGAAAGACCAGATGACCTATTGGAAGGTAGCCTGATAGCAGGTGACGGAATGCCACTCATTGAGGTGGCATTTTCTACAAATTGTTCGATATTATTGAAGTTATTCCATAGTATATATTACAATAAATCTTTATATACATTGGAGGATTTTAAATAATGATATTAAAAAAGGTAAAAAATGAAATTGGTGCAACAGCCATAGAATATGGGCTTATTGCGTCTTTGATTGGTGTTTTGGCTGTTAGTGGCATGTCCGCTGTTGGTGTGAATTTATCAAACACCTACTGCACAATATCCAAACATCTTGATGGGTCTGGAACCTGTTCAGGTGCAACGTCTAGTAATGCTGATAGCAGTGGTTCCACAGGAGGGAGCAACTCTACTAGTGGTAATGGCAATGCAGGTTCTTCTACTGGAAGCATTAACAATACAAACTCTATAGCGGATGGTGCCGCTATAGATCAAATTGTGGAAGGTCTAAATGAAGAGTTAAATTTGAGTAATGTACCATCTTCAATGGGAGGTAGTGATTCTGCCTATACAGCGGGGTTAACTTACAAAACATTATTTGGTAACGAACAGGTAACAGATATGAGTAATCTGTTAAGTGGAATAAACACGACTGACCCGATTACCAATGTCTTTGGTGTTTATGATACATCTAACAATCTCAACCCTATTACAGATTATAGCCATGTGAATGATGCTCTACAAAAAGGAGGAGGTAATATCACTTTTGGGAAAAACTGGAGTAACTCTGACACAATGGAAATCACTACAGCATCTGGTAAAGTCTATAGTGTGTCGCACAATGGTTATGTAACGGAAAATACGAAGAAATAAAAAAACCACCAGACCGTTTTAGGAGGGGGTCTGATGGTCACTTATGTCGCTACAACATACAATTATTATTTAACAATAAAATGATAATGTCAAGAAAATAAAATATAAAAAAGTTCGTTTTTCTTGAAAAAAATGCCATTCAATTCAGTATTATATATTTAAGGCATCATAATTACATGGTGTTCAATATTAATATTTGGAGGATTTTCATATGAAAAATTTAGTTAAAACACGTAAAAATGAAGTTGGAGCAACCGCTATCGAATATGGTCTAATTGCTGCCTTGATTTCAGTTGGCATTATTGCTGCCGTTTCAGCCGTTGGAACAAACTTGAGTAATGTATTTGGCTCTGTTAGTTCAACTTTATCATCAGCAGCATCTAAGGCTGGTTAATCCACGAAAGCAATTAAACCGCTTTCATTGGGAACCTTTCGGGGTTCCTTTTTTTATAGGTATCACTTCATATTTTTAAAGTATTTTCGTGCGTTTCAACGTCTGAATTACTCTGTTTCATCCATGTCATAGCATCTTGTGTTTTCCGAAGAATTTTCGCATTTTCTGCGTCCATCTTCCTGTTCTTCCAGTCTGTTAATTTATCTTCCAGATAATCCACATTTTTGGAAATCATCTGTGTCAGAATATTCTTTCCATGCAGATTCAGAAAAGCTTCAAACGTGACAGGACTCCTGTTCTGTTGGGCATAAAGCTTTTGATAATTTGCATAAGATGATTTGTATAAAAGATAGCTCTGAAAAAGGATATTTCCCTGTTGGTCTTCTGACATCATGTTCCATGTCGCATCATTGATAGGAGCAGGAAGCCCAAAATTAATGGCAATGGGATAAGGCTTGTTTCTGATGGTCATAGACCCACCAAAAAACAGACTTAGAAACAGTTCCACCAGCAAAAGCAGAATGTTGCTGTCGATGCTGTTGTTCCATTGGTCAAGCCAGTATTCCTGGTCTTTAAGGTTCTGATATGCCCTGCGATAGAAATACCAGTCTTCCTGTTTTGCCTGTTTCAATCGGGTTTTGATGTCCCTGATATAATCCGGGGTTATCAGAACAATATGGGACAGGCTGACAACGTGGGTGATGCGTCTGTTCAGTGTTCCAGTACAGATAATCTTTTTAATATCTGGCTTTGTGCTGACAGGATTTGAACCTGTTGCTGTGCGATGGTTTCGAGTAACTGCTGTATCTGGTCGATGGGTGAGGGTTTGTCTCCTGTCTGGTTGCTCATCAGGTCGAGAATGTTCTGTGTATTCCTGTTCGCCCCATAGGCTTCCTGGTAGGTCTGCTGGTATAAAGAAATTCTCTTGTCCTGTTCCGAGTTCTGGAAGTGTTCTGTCATTAATTTTTCCTTTCTTTTGAATGTCTGCATACAATGGGAGGTCATACCCCCTGACGTAGTTTACAGCCTGTTTTGCTGTGATTTTCAGAGGTTTCCCCTCTGCTTTGGATGCCATGTTGACCAGTCTGTTCAGCGCATGAACATTGCCCGTCTGGTCTATGACAACCGGCCCCTTATCCCCCATAGCCAGATGACAGCCATAGGTCTTTAACTGCTCCATAAGAACAGTCGGGACAAAGCTCTTCCAGCCTTTGAGAACGATTAAAGCCAGTCCAGCCTTGTCAATATGGGTGCGTTCCTGTTGGGCACGTTCCTGGGGCTTCAGTTTCCCTCTGGTGCGTGTTCCTTCCAGTCCTGCATCCCTGAGTAATTGGGCTTCGACTGTTTTACCCTCTGCATCCAGAGCCTTGATAACCGCATCATTATGCCTGCCGCACAGGATAGGTTCTCCTGTGCGTATTTCTGCCAGCCGGTTCAGCTTCTCACGTCTGATGAAATCGTTATCCATTCGGATACAGGAGCCAGATGGAAGCAGAAGGGAATAAACCCTGTGCTTATGTTCCCGGCCATGTTTGACATGCACAACTTCAGTGAAGGGCTGTTTTGTGAGAGAAAATTCTTGTTCATAGGAGTTCCAGAAATCAGCCCATTGGTCTGGTGTCCAATCTTTTGCGGGGTCTGCATGAACATGGTGGAGAGGCTTGGAATGGCTGGCATAACGGCCAATATGGGTGAGTTCCTTAATCTGGTCTTTCGTGCCGGTTTCAAGCAACCCACGTGATGCACCAACCATGACAGCATCATTCTGACGCTTGTAGTCCAGAAGGTGACGCCATAACCCTGAGCCACCCTTGCCACGTGTAGCCCCGCTAATCATTATTTTCCTTCAAGCTTCTTGCGGAGCCTGTCCAGATTACGCACAGCATCACGCACATCCGGGATAAGGGTCTCTGCTTCAGCATGAGCCACGGTATGACCATCCTGACGTGATTTGATGGCATATTGCACCAATGCTCCACACAGTTCAGCCGTGCTTTCCCTGAGCCTGTAAAGCTCCTTGATGTATTCCGGCTTGGGGGGAGAAAAGGCTTTAACGCTCTGCTTTGGAGGCAATGGGTAGGATAATGTGTCAGCCATGGTGCGACGAACAAGACTGTTTGCAGTTACGTCCTGCTGTCTGGCCTGTTCTGTTATCCTGCCATACAGGTCATCATCCAAACGGACTAAAAGGGAATGGTTCAGTTTTCTTTTTTCACTCATGAAATGGGTCTCCTGCTTAAATGGGGGTCAACGGGGGAAAAGCATTTTCCCCCTTGCCAGATTACCGAGTGTAGCAACGCGGATACTCGGTATGCCTGGCTATACTCAAAAGATAACAAGGGAGATGGCAAACAAGATGAGAAAACGTAAGCAGGTATAAAAAGGTATTTTACGGGTAAAAAACAGGTGCTTTACATAAAATGTGTTACAAGTGCGAATACGTAAGCATAATTTTGTGTTGATGAAACATTATAAAAATAGGGGAATAGTCAACATAAAACCCTGTTGACTATGAAAGGAAAAACATAAGGTATGGTCAAGCAGGAACGCTGTTGACTGTTTCCTGTTTTTTCTGTTGGCGTGACTTCCTGCGAACAACCTTGCTGACAGCATCCTTGAACGCATAGGCATGGTTCCTGAGTTCTGCGAGGTCTTCAGGATTATCCTGGACAACATCCAGCAGAGTTTCAAGGTCTTTGAAGATAACAGGAAGTCTTGTTATCTGACTTCTGACACGTTCTCTGTTTACGGCTTCACTGGTGACACGCCACCATTCCAGCACTTCAGCTTTTTCCTGCGTGGTGCATTTATCCAGAATGTCACGGGAAACCATGGAAAAATAGCAGGGGAAAGAACCAAGGGTTTCCTTGGTGGCACGTTTCTTTTCAGGGCTATAAGTCCAACGACTGATTTCCCATTTGGGTGTGCCTTTGTTCTCTAATAATCGAAATTGCATATTAAAATCTCCTTATAAAATAAATGGTCAACATTTTACCAATGTGACGTTCAAATATAATTATAAGTAAATAATAAACAGTATTTCAAATATATTGGAATTATTATTTTATACCATATGGTCAACGTGATAGAGCCACCATGAAATGGCTTATCAGGTCATGGAATGGGGTGCTTCTCATCTTCGCATCAGAAGCTATAGTGGGTGGATAAATTTTTATCTGACCCATTCAAGGTGTGTGTCCTGATGTCTGCTCTGTCTGAACTACTTGATTCCCTTCGTGATTCTGCTGTGAGTGAAAGCGAGAAAGGCACCTATTTTGAGGAACTTATTGTCTGCTACCTACGGACAGAGCCAAGCTATGCGGACATTTACGATCAGGTCTGCACCTACAAGGAATGGGCAAGGGAGCATGGTCATCCTGTCAAGGATACAGGGATTGACCTTGTAGCCAGAACGCGAGGAACGCAGGAGTTCCATGCCATTCAGTGCAAGTTCTATGCTCCTGACCATAAAATCAGTAAAAAAGATATCGACACCTTTTTTTCGGCTTCAGGGAAAAAGCATTTCTCCCGGCGTATCATGTTGCCACCACCAACCATTGGAACAGCAACGCGGAAGATACCCTCTCTGACCAGAACCCACCTGTCAGCAAGATTGACTTACTCGACCTTGAGAACAGCCTGATTGACTGGTCACAATACAAGCCCAACAAAGCTCCTGTCCTGCGGGAGAAGAAGATACCAAGGGAACATCAGGTCACAGCTATTCATAATGTTCAGGTAGGATTTAAGACGCATGAACGGGGCCGTCTCATCATGGCCTGTGGCACAGGGAAAACCTTCACCAGTCTGAAAATTGCGGAACAGCAGGTTGGGAAAGGTGGATTGGTACTTTTTCTTGTCCCAAGCCTGTCCCTGCTTTCCCAGACCCTGACGGAATGGACACAGGAAAGTCATGTTCCTCTCCATAGTTTTGCAGTCTGTTCAGACAGTGATGTGGGAAAAAAGAAAGCGTCTGATGACGACGAAATTAAAGTCAAAATCCACGAGTTACGTTATCCGGCAACCACCAGTCCTGAACGTCTGACAAAAGAATATCGGAAACGTCACGATAACAGCCACATGACTGTGGTGTTCTCTACCTATCATTCTATCAAGGTCATCAGTGATGCCCAGAAAGGGTTCGGCTTTCCTGAGTTCGACCTGATTGTCTGCGATGAAGCCCATAGAACAACGGGGGTGACGTTCGGTGGGGAGGACAATGACAGTGCTTTTGTCAAAGTCCATAATCAGGAGTTTTTAAAGAGCAAGCATCGTCTCTACATGACAGCGACGCCAAGAATTTATGAGGCTGTGGCCCAGGCAAAAGTCACAAAGGAAGGGGCGAATGTTTATGGCATGAATAATGAGGACATTTATGGTCCTGAGTTCCATGTCATCACTTTTTCCGAGGCTGTCAGACGCAAACTGCTGGTTGATTACAAAGTCATTGTTCTGGCTGTGGATGAGGATACTGTCAGCCGAAGTGTCCAGAAGCTTCTGGATGACCCGGATAATGGTCTGACTGTCTCTGATGCCTCAAAAATTGTCGGGTGTTGGAAGGCTCTTTCCAAGGTTGGGCTGACATTGGATGATCTAGATGCTCCCGAGCCCATGAAAAGGGCTGTGGCATTCTGTCAGGTGATTTCTCCCAATTACAAGGGGAAAACACACAAAGTCAGTTCCATCCAGATTTCCGACATGTTCCAGAAAGTGGTGGAGGAATATCAAGATGGTGAGGATATTGAACCTGAAGCCCGTCTGACATGTGAAGCGGAACATGTGGATGGAGGCATGAATGCCAGCGAGAAAGAAGGTAAGCTGGCATGGCTGAAGGAAGAACCCCCAGAGAATACCTGTCGTGTCCTGTCCAATGTGCGCTGTTTGTCTGAAGGTGTGGATGTTCCGGCTCTGGATGCCGTGCTGTTTCTGACCCCCAGAAACTCCCAGGTGGATGTGGTGCAGTCCGTGGGGCGTGTGATGCGTGTCGCACCAGGCAAGAAACGGGGTTATGTGGTTCTGCCAGTGGTGATTCCTGCTGGTATTGAGCCAGATAAGGCACTGGATAATAACAAGACCTATCAGGTCGTATGGCAGGTTCTTCAGGCTTTGCGTTCCCATGATGACCGCTTTGACAGCATGGTCAATAAAATGGACCTGCAAGCCAAGCCTGATACTTCCCGTATGGAAGTAATTGCAGTCACCAAAAAGATTGCCCCCAAAACCAAAGCCCTGACGACAGGAACAGCACAGAAGGCTCATTCCTCCTATAATCTTGGTAAAAATGCTACCCCTCAGACAGATGACCGGCAGGACACGCTCCAGTTTGAAGTAGGAGAAATTGAGCGAGCTATTTACGCCAAAATCGTAGAGAAAGTTGGTAACAAGCATCATTGGCAGAACTGGACTGGTGACATTGCCAAAATAGCCCAGACTCACATTTCTCGCATTACCACCATTCTGGATAACCCTGAGAATGTTCAGGCTCGCGAAGCCTTTGACCAGTTTGCTACCGATTTACGCTCTGAACTCAACGATAGCATCACACAGGATGAAATTATTGAGATGCTGGCACAACACCTGATTACCCGGCCTGTGTTCGAGGCTCTGTTTTCAGGGCATAGTTTTGTGTCTGATAATCCCATGTCCAAAGCCATGCAGTCTGTTCTAGATGCGCTGGACAAACACAGCCTGCACAAGGAAACAGACAGGCTTGAATCTTTTTATACCAGTGTCCGGGAAAGGGCTTCAGGGATTGATACGGCCTATGGTCGTCAGAAGGTCATCAAGGAACTGTATGACGGGTTTTTCCAGCAGGCTTTTCCACGTCTGAAAGACCGTTTGGGTATTGTTTACACACCTCTGGAAGTTGTGGATTTTATTATCCGTTCCATCAATGATGTTCTAGAAAGTGAGTTTGGTCAGACCTTGGGAAGTGAGGGGGTTCATATCATGGACCCCTTTACCGGCACAGGAACCTTCATTACCAGACTGTTGCAAAGTGGGCTGATTACAAAGGAGCAGTTGCTCCATAAATACAAACATGAACTCCACGCGAACGAAATTGTTCTGCTGGCTTATTATATCGCGTCCATCAATATCGAAGCGACCTTTTCAGATTTGATGGGTGGAAAATATGAACCCTTTGAAGGAATATGCCTGACAGATACGTTTCGGCTCAATGAACCCCATGACCTGATTGGTTCAACTCTGGAAGATAACAACAAACGTATCAGGAAGCAGAAGAAGCTTGATATTCGGGTTATCATGGGAAATCCTCCTTTTTCTGTCGGGCAAAAAAATGCAAATGATGACGCAAAAAACACTAAATATCCGAAATTAAGGGAAGCAATACAAAAAACGTATATTAAACACTCCAATAGTAATGCAAGGAATTCTTATAATACTTATATTTTAGCTATTAGATGGGCGACTGATAGAATTGGAGAAAAAAACTCTGGCATAATAGGTTTCATTACTGGGAATGGTTTTATAGACAAACCAGCTTTGGACGGTATGAGATTCTGTTTAAAGTCAGAGTTTAGTAGTCTTTATGTCATTAATCTTCGTGGGGATATTAGAAAAAATATGCTCAGCAAAGGAAGTGCAATGGAAGGAGAAAATATTTTTGAATCTGGAAGTATGACGGGTATTGCTATTTCCATACTTGTTAAAAATCCAAACTCTTCCCAAAAGGGGGTTATAAAATATTTTGATATTGGTAATGACCTGAGCCTAAAAAAGAAAAAAGAAAAATTAAAAGAAATTGCTTCTTTGCGCTTTCTGAGTAACAACAATCTCCTAGATGAGATTATTCCCAATAAACATAATGAATGGATATCACAAAGAGACGAAGGATTCGAAAGATTCATAACTATAGGGTCAAAGAAAAAAGACATCTCATTAACACTTTTTGAAAATTTTTCATTGGGTGTTGCAACTAATCGCGATTTATGGGCGATTAATTTTTCTAAAAAACAAGTTGCTCATCTAATGAAAAGGTTGATACTCGCCTATAACCAAGAGAGGGAAAAATTTCATCAGTCAGAAAATCAAAATCCAGATGAGGTTATCGATTTCGAAAGAAAAGATATCAGTTGGTCACATCATCTAAAACTGCGAATGGTAGCAGGGAAAAAGAAAGAATTTTCTCAGGAAAATATTAGAACAGTTCTATATAGACCCTTCATAAAAGAATATATATATTACGATGATTTATTTAATGAGTATCTTTATCAAACGCGAAAGATATTTCCTACCGAGAATATAAAAAATCTTTCCATTTGTGTATCAGGTGTGGGCGCTAGAAGTCAATTTACTGCCTTAATGATTGACAGGTTATGTTCAGCTGATTTTGTCGAGAAAGGACAATGTTTCCCATTATTTTTATTTGAAAAACGGAAACTAGAAAAAGATTTTTTCTTAGACGATTTGTCTGCCGGTTTGCATCAAAGTTGCGCCATAACGGATCAAGCTCTTGAGTATTTCCGTGAAGTATATAATGGAAAAATTTCATCAAAAGAAGAATTATTTTATTATGCTTATGGAATACTTCACTCTTTGGATTATAGAAAGAAATATGCTGAAACTCTAAAAAGCGAATTGCCTCGCATTCCGCGTGTCAAAACCTATGAGACTTTCAAGGCATTTTCTGATGCAGGCAGGAAGCTCGGGGAAATGCATGTCAATTTTGATACACAACCCATTTATCAAGGGGTGGAAATTAATGCGGGTGACAAGAATCTGACATCTGAAGACTATCGGGTGACACAGATGAAATATGGCAAAGGGAAGGATAAAACCATCCTGCACTATAATGACCGCGTTACAGTGACAGGTATTCCTCTTGAGGCATATGATTACGTGGTGAATGGAAAACCCGCGTTGGATTGGGTGGTTGAACGTCAATGCGTCAAACCAGACAAAGCCAGTGGCATAGTGAATGATGCCAATGATTGGGCTATCGAGACCATGCACAACCCACGGTATCCATTGGAACTGTTTTTGCGGGTTATCACCATCAGCCTTGAAACCATGAAGATTGTGAACAATCTCCCGGTTCTGGATATTCTGGAGAATTAAGGGGTTAAAACACGCACAGTTTCTTGCTGTGCGAACTGTTGCCAACGATGAGCCGGAAAGGGAATAATCTGAGCCGGTTCATCCATGGTTTTCCCGAACTTAGCAACCAGTTCACTCGATAAATTTTTGCCAATACGAGTGGCTGAGTTCATGAACAGCTTCATATCCACCCAATGGCAGGTCTTCATCCAGCCTGTATCAAGATTAAAAGCCTTACAGGTGTTCAGAACCATCTGAACGTCAAACGCTACATTAAACGCATAGACAGTCCTGTCAGATAGATGTTTGACCACTTCAGGGTAAATCTCCTGCCATGTCGTGACACTCTGATACCCTATGCGTGTAGCCCGTGTGAAAATATCCTTCGTCATGTAATGGTGGTCGCTGGCTTCCTTCTGAATTGACGCAGAAGGCTGACAGAAACGATTATACAGCAAATTACCCTTATGGTCGGTTATTGTAATCTGGAGCACCTGGTCATGGTCTTCCCTGCCAGTCGTTTCAACATTCAGGACCAGATACGCTTTTGCAGGAATTTTCTTCTTTTCCGAAATAGGACACTGAGCCAGTTTTTCCGGCTTTTCTATCTGCCTCAACAGGGCTTTTATTACCTTGTCGGTGTCCAGACTGGTCATGAGACGGGAAAAATCATTGTTCCACCACAACATGGAAATTTCTGCGGGTTTCAGTCCTTCCCAGATGTCTTTCAGGATGGTTTTCTGAACCTGGGAAAAACAGTTCCTTAATTGTCCAAGGGCAGGCATCAGCATCCTGTCAAAACCAAAATCCATACGTTTTTTGGTGATGAAGGGCTGAAGATAAGGCTCAACCAGTTGTTCCAGAACTTTACGCTTATAACCGGCCTTGTCTTTGACAGTTGCAGGAACTTCTATGAAGTTTGGAAATAGACCCAGAATGTCATATCCAGTCTCTTCCACTTTATCCGCAACAGATGTTCTTGGTGCGTTCACCATGACAAAATCACGGATATAAAAAACCGTTGAACGTCCCACCTTTCGTTCATCAGAAAAACAACGCAGGTAACGCCCTGCCAAGGGACAGGAACGATTATCAGGGATTCTGATGCCTTCAGAGAGCAGGGAAAAAACAGTGCTGTAATTTATCATAGTATTACTCCATTCAATAACTCCTTAAATATACGTTATTTATAAACTATATTTATATAAATTGCAATGTTTATATGTGATGATGAAGTAATTATGTTAAATAGTTATGATTTTCGACAAAATACACAACAGTTTTTTATGTTGTATCGAATGTGTGTTTTGCAGGAAATGGTCAACAGGGTTTTCTGTTGACTGGTAAGAGAAAAAACACAGCCAGGTTCAACAGGAAATCTGTGCGACTATATGGCAAAAATATCAGGAATGAACGAAATACCCAGGATATCAGCCAGAAATAGATTTACTGGAATAACCCGGACGGGAAAGCATTGGACATACTGTTCCAATGCGAAATAAACCACGTTGAGAAGCAAAACAGACTTTCAGGGAAGATTATACCATTTGAGGGTAAGCCCTGCATCTACGGTTCATTTATGGAGGAAACCGGAAGTTCACTACAAAGCAAAAAAATCTGTAGTGACCTTTGAAACCGGAAACAGATTTTCCAGATGAATCTGGTGAATCAGATAAAACGCGAAATAAGCCACACACAGACACGAAACAGGAGCGAAGGGTATAATCTTCCCCTGTAGGGTGAAAATCGTCTCCACGGGTCAATTATGGAGATTTACGGAGGATATGGAACGAACCTGATAGAGTGAATCACAAGAAACAGAAAAATGTGTCTGATTAATCTGAAAGTGATAGGGAAAAAGAAAAGAACCAAAAGAAAAAAGTAAAAAAGAATGTTGGGTGGATTTCATAATCCATAGTTATCCGTCCCCACCTGTCTCATAAAAAATATGCCCTCATTTAATGAGGGCAAGAAAGCGTTTTTAAATAACCTCTATCGCATTAGCGTCAGCACGGGGATGAGTTCCTAATTTTTGGGTGACGTTATTAATTTCATCCCATGCAGGATGAGTTTTAGGCAGATATACTGGCTTGGCTAATTCACGTGCAATACGTCCGATGTCTGCGGGAATGGCATCGCAGTTATTACGCAAATCTTGATAGCCTCCCAAGGGAAAGCGATGGGTGGATAGTTTCGCTTGAGCTACACAAATGCTAGATCCATCCCAAGAGGGTACAGCTATCCATAATTGAGTTTGGCTAATTGATTGATAAATGTCATGCTTTTTGAGAAAATCCATATCAGGATATTCAGTTAGCAGAGAATGTATCATGCGAACTCGAAAAATAAGCTCCTCTTTCGAGTCAATTGTTGCAATATGTGACATTATTAAAAATCCAAAAAATAATAAAGGTAAAAATATTTACAAGAAAAAAACTTTTCTTCAAGTCAAAAAAAACGGAAATATGAAAGAGAATTTATTCATGATATTTATGAATTAAAGTGTCATAAAATATTAGATTTTTTCATTCTGTAATAGGTTGCCCTGGAAATGTTCAGGGCTTCCCATGGTTTGGAAACTGACAGATTATTTTCCGTAAGCCATGCTTCTCTGGTCTGTCCCTGACTCGTTGGTCTTTCCTTACGTCCTTCAGTCTGGCGTTTTGTGCGTTTTCTGAGCAATCTTTCCTCGTGGTCAATGAACACGCTCATATGCTTCATTTCTTCGCGGGTAATGCCTAATTTCTGAATAATGGTCTTTGTGCCAGTCGTGTAGCCCTTGTGTCGCTTTTTGGCTGAATAGTCCTGACCGGCTTTCTTGTAGAGGGTCTGCATGGCGTTGTGCATATGTTTGGTAATGTATCCCTCATCAATCACGCCTTCAGCCCATTGTTCCAGATTGGAGGGAAGATTGTCAGGGTTGGATATCTGAGCCAGAAGAATACCAGCTTCATGGCAGAAAATATCACATTCCCCTTTTCTGACTGGCCCTCTGTAGCGCAGGAAACCAAGAGTTTTCAGGTCATACAGTCCTTTCTTGGCCCATGAGGCCCACCCCTTGAAACCCTGGGCTCCACGTTCGTCAGGCACAAGCGCATTGGTTTTCCTGCGAGCCAGATATTCAACCCTGGCTTTTTCACGCCTCTCCTGTCTGGCTATCTTCTGTTTTTTGTAATCCTCGTATTTCTTTGGAAGAACCATGTCGCACAGGTCGAGAAGTCATAGAACTGACCTCTGTAATCAAGGAACTCGCATGGATGACGCCTTGGATGCTGAGAGTTCACACTCCCAGGAAGACGAAAGACACGTGAAAAATCATAGGTTGCCTGGTCTGCTCCCCATGGAA
Source organism: Acetobacter persici JCM 25330 (assembly GCF_000613905.1). Lineage (GTDB taxonomy): Bacteria > Pseudomonadota > Alphaproteobacteria > Acetobacterales > Acetobacteraceae > Acetobacter > Acetobacter persici. The sequence goes on along the minus strand of NZ_BAJW01000042.1, from coordinate 4,645 downwards.
TGAATTTTCTCAACAGTTCTCTGTGGGTAGCCTGAAAGCGTCCCTTGCATCGTGCTGGAACAGGACATTCAAACGTATAATGCAGATAAATACCTCTTCCAGAACTGAGGATATTGGAGGGACGGGGAATGTTGTTGTCATCGCAGAACTTGAGCAGGATTTCATAATTCTCCCCAAGGTCGTGATATTGAATGGTGGGGTTGGTTTCATATTTGTAGCAATCAAGGTCGATACAGATATGGTCAAAAACCGCGACAAACTCCCCCCTGCGACTACATTTGAAAAACCAGTTCATGGAGATATAGGAATCTTCAATGTCCTGGGCCATGTCAAAAACGGTTTCGTATTCCGAGATATGGTAAGGTTTATCCCACCATGTTCTGCCTTTTGCATCAGGCTGTTTTAGTTTCTGACCCATGATGAAAAACAGATTGGGATTGTAAGGCATGAACCTTTTCATCCTCCAATCGTATGGATATCTATCAAGTGCTACTTCAGGTTTTTCAAATGCTAGTCCCATAAAATTTTTCTCCTTCAATCAGGATGAAGAAAAAAATTACCGAGAACTACATTTTTTACTTGACTAATTCATTTAAATACTACATAATCAAAATCATAAAACGTGGTTGTTTTTGTTTCTCGGTGGTTTCGTCTCCATCGTTTCTGTTAAGGCCGGATGTTTCTCGCATCTGGCTTTTTCCATTATTAAAGCATTAATTGCAGATTTATGCAAGTAAAATATAAACTGTATTTTCTAATACTAAACCACACAAACAGAAAATAACATTTTTTCTTGACATAATACGATAAATATTGCATTATAACTTACTCGCAAAAGTAGTAATTCCGATGGAGTATTCATCATTGGGATTACGGAAGCCAGATGTTCACTCATCTGGTTTTTTTGTGTCCGGCTTTCCTGTCAAACTGGCTGTTTAGCCATTCCCTGCAATAGCCAGTCTTCCTTGCCTGTTTCCCTGTCATACTGGTTGGACAGGTTTGTTCAACAGGGAAGGAAGCATATGGAAGACAACACGAAAACATGGGGTATCAGGGGCATATCTGCTGATGTCCGGCACGCTGTGATTACACAGAGCCAGAAGCAGAACATGAAAGCCGGAGAATGGCTGACAACAGCTATTCTGGAAAAAATCAGACAGGACAGGAATATAGGCAAAGCCCTGGTGGCTACCAGTGGGAAACCTGCTGTCAGTATAGAGGATGCCTCTGCTATTCTGGCTTTGCTGGAACGTCTTCAGGGAATGGGAATTGAACCTCCTGACAGAATGAAGAAGAAAGCGGTCACTCTTGTCAGAAGGTGTATGTAACGACAGCGTGAGGTTATAATGCCCACCATAAATATCGGTTTTTGATATATAGTTATGTGAAATGGTTTTTGAGTAATAATACTAACTCAGTTCCCTTCGCTACAGTATCATCACCTCCAAGGTCTTTATATTTATTAAAAACATAATCAAAACTGTCAAAAAACAAATCATAATCAATTAAATCCAAATCAATGTTAGATATTGCATCAAATATACTATCTATAGATTGATCTTTTTTATACTTCATGGTTACTGCCATTGCTGTATGATACAATAAATTGTTAAAATCTTTCCTTTCTAAAACAAGAACATTCTTCATGAAAATATCTACATGTTTAACAATACGATAACAATTTAAATATAAGATCATAGGATAGCTTTTATCAAAAATCATTTCGTAACGTTTATTATCATTAATTAAAGTCGACGGCCTGGCTCTTGCATTGTCCGGTTGTAAAAGAAGTATTGAAATTACACATTGCGCTAGAAAAGAGATTGATACAATTTTTGATACAGGTTTTCCTTCATTACGATAGAAATTTTTTCGTCTATCGTAAAAAAACCATTAATCTTAAAATAATCTTCAATGTCTCTATGTATACTATCCGCGCTTCTGAGGGATGCAGGTGGGATACTGGTTTGACTATTTGTTGCTCGAATGATTTTATCTCGAGCGTCTTCTTTTTCTTCGCATATGACTCTAACTAAAATGTTTCTTTGTTCATCTATAGGAGTGTCTATGGTTGAGAAAAAATTATATATTTCATGAGATGTCTGAAGCCCGTTAACAATTTGGGGATTTTCTACTGTTAGGGTTTTCCCTGATAGAGTTGCTTTGGAAGATATTACTGTAACTCCATTATTCAGAAACCAAAACTCTTGGTCTGCATTCCGTAATGTTTTTTGTATTGCATCATTTACTATGACGGAACCATTATAATCTCTCACGTTGGATTCGAAGATGCTTCTAGATAAATCGTTGTTATCTGAAATAAAATCGTAATATTTTTTTAAGTTTACCAAGCATAAATAGCTTCCTGATGATGTCGCTATTGGTGATTCCGATAGTTCCATAGATCGTGTTGTATTTTTCACTTTCCTGCTTAGTTCAAGTAAGTCTGTAGCACCGACAAAATCAAAATTAAATTTCGAACCGGTAAATAATTTTTTCACAGTAGCTTCTAAAGGGTGTTTCTTTCCTATAACATTTGGGTGAACATCTTCCCCTAATGTCGAATAGTAATAATTAAACCTAACCTCTGGGAATGACTGCATGAGATTTAAATATATTTGTCTAAAAAGAGAAACTTTTTTAATTAGATCAATATTATATCTTGACCGTATTTCCTCATCTACTTTTATATCACGAGAAATATTGAACAAGTCTCTTGTTGTTTCATTTAAATTAACGACAGAAGACTCTGAAAACTTCTTGGATGTTTTTGATTGTATTATAAATATTTCAATCAGATTATTTTTTGAGTTTTTTGAATAATCAGTATCTTCTTTTATTAACTCTCCGTTGAGGAACGTAAAAAATGTATCAATGCCACCATCTCCTCCATTGCCGACACGACTATATTCTGCGTCTGAATAATTTATATCTTTATCTTTTAGTATTTGCATAGACGAATATATTTCGAAATAATCTTCATATTTCATTTCAGAATCTTCTGATTGTTTCTTAATAATTGTTTCCATAATTATTTGGGAGTTCGTTAAATCTACCATTTTTGTGCTTTCTGCTATAATGTGAATTTTCATACCCTAGAAAAAATCAATCTAGAATATACATAAACCACCTTCACCATACATTAAGAATATTACCTAGTTTGAAACATAATGCCAGAACGAATTGAACGCCACGCTCTTACTAAAGTCATTTTCGCAGGCGTTTAGAATCTCATTGTCTTCCTGATCAAAGCCAAACAATTCCTCATATCAATGCGCCATTAAGTGGCGTCCTTTCCTATTGGTTTATCATCCAAAAGCAATTCGTGCTTATGCTTTTTAGGGTCAAAACGAGCCAAAAGCTCATCAAGTGTCGAGAAGGTGGATTCGGAAGGAACCTGACTTCCCTCAGTGTTAGTGCGCTTTGTCATTCTGCTACCATACGTCATAGGTCGCTTTTTCGATTCAAAATTACACATACGCACAATTTTTAAGCCTTAAGTTTTGCCAATCAAAAACACATGTGCTACGTATGTGTAACACAGTGACTAAAAAACAAGATTTTGTGATTTTTTGTTCATAAAAATCAATATGTTGTAGGTTTTGGTAAAAAAGCTCCCGTACGGGACACCATTTTTTTAAAAATGGTTCATGCGCAAATTTTTCTAAATATATATAGTTATATATATAGTTATGCCTCCTAAGAAAAATAAGGTTTCTCGGAGGGCCAAAACCGTTTTCTGCCGACGGCGAATGGTCTGAATGTGTTTGACGCTCGTTCCCCCCCGCTCCACAAGCAGTACTCTTTGCCTCGCGGTTCAAAGTCCATTTTTTTCTAAGGCGCTCTATACCCGACAAGGTCTCTGATAGCTTCTGGAGCCTGCAGACGTCCCCTGCAACGACATATAATCGAGACAGTGACGGACGGAAACGCAGATCCAAGATCGCACCCTGCTCTTTCCCAGATTCCCACGCGCTTAACAAAAGAATGATTAGCAGGAAGGTTAAGCCTCCTTCGGCGTATGTAGAATTAAGCGAAAGGGCGAGGAGACCGGCCAATCTCCTGCCCCTCCATGTGCCTGTGACTTCCTGCATCACAACCAACTCAACCTTCAGTCGCAAAGACTAGAGACTTACAGAGAGGCATGAGAGACAAAATACCCGTCATGCCTCTGACAACCAGACCTCATCAAACTTCGGGTTTAAGGGTGGGATGAGTATTGGGGTAAATCTGCTCAACCGCAGGCTGCCCTTTTCCGGGTTTTTTCATACCAAATGCATTAACCGGCTGAGCCCGGTTTACCCACAAAGCATAATACAAATGGTCTGAACGCGGATCATCCGTATTGGGATGAATAAGAATTGTCAGATCCAGATTATTTAACTGCAACCACGGCACGATCACTGGCAATTGCTCATTACTAAAACCAAAATAAAAAGAGGGGGTAACATGCGGCCCAACTGGCTTTGTATTCCAGTGCCCCATTTCAACTCTGAACCGTTCAGCCGACCATTTTCTAAGCAGAGCTGCTTTCTGATAATTATCTTCATTAAAGTAAATATGCGCGTGATAGCTTTTAATATCTGTATAAGGGCGCGGCTTTGAGGGAAAAGGGTCTTCATTCGGCCGGAAGCCCGGTGGACGA
>NZ_BAJW01000043.1 GCF_000613905.1 Acetobacter persici JCM 25330 | reverse complement strand
GCACCATGCGGCAAAAGGCGCGCACGGCGTCAGCTCAGGGTATGAAGACGGCATCCGGTTTGATCCGGGTGCGCCGGACGCTGCCACCAGCCGTGCAGAACTGGCCGCCAACCGGGCCGAGGCCAGTGCCCGCTCCGCGCAGGAGGCCATGCGCTCCACCAATGAGGCCCTGAACAGCAACAGCATTGTGCGTGTTGCCAAATACGTACCGGGAAAAGGCCTGACCTTTAAAGCCGGGCCGATCGATATCAATTTCTCCGGCTTCGTGAACGGCTTTTACACCTATAACAGCCCGGCCGGTGGCCGCCCGGTGGCGGGCGGTGTTTCGACCGGCTCCAGCGGATTTGACTCCTCCTCCGTGCGTAACGGCCTGCTGCCCGCTGGCTTTATCCTCAAACTCAGCACCACGCAGTCGGGCATCGATATGTCGGCCGTGCTCGGCATGTATCCGGGCGTGAATAACGCCAAAAACGGGGCCTTCAACGCCAATACCGGCGGCAGCCCGGTCGGGCTGGGCACCGCAGGCATTGATCTGCGTCAGGTTTACGTGACGGTCGGGACGAAAGAAGTCGGGACGTTCAAGTTCGGGCGAGACCTCGCCATTTTCGGGAGCGATGCCATCCTAAACGATGCCACCTTGCTCAGCGTTGGGTCCACCGGCAGCAACGCCGCACCGGGCAATACGTCACTGGGCCGCATCGGCGTGGGGTATGTCTATGCGGACTGGATTCCGCAGATTTCCTACCTCTCCCCAAAATATCATGGGCTGCAAGGTTCTGTGGGCGTCTTCCAGCCGCTGGATGAATTCAATTATGCCGGTGGGGATGCCTCAGGCCGCGCACTCTCGGCCTCCTCCTCCCAGCATTCCTCCCCTATGGTACAGGGCAAAGGCACGTATGACTTCACGATCGGGGGCGTGCAGACCAGAATCTGGGCCAGCTTCCTCGTGCAGCATCAGCAGGCCCTGACCAGCCCCGATCTGGATGCAGGCAGTCGCCGTGGCGCTATGGTGGAAGCCGGGGAAATCGGCACCAAAATCACCTATAAAGGCTTTCAGGGCGTCGCTTACTACTACCGGGGCAGTGGTCTGGGCACCACCGGCCTGTTCTTTGATGGTATTGCCAACAATGGCCGCAAGCGTGCGTCGGAAGGCTATTATGTGCAGGCCATGTATAACTTCACCAAGAAGTTCAAACTGGTCGGCAGTTATGGTGTGAGTAACCTCTATCAGGCACCGGGGGAAAACAGCTCTCTGCTGGTGCGCCGCAACCAGTCTGAAGTCGGCGCGGCCTTTTACAGCCTGACCGACTGGCTGAACCTTGTGGCAGAATATGCGCATACGGAATCCGCCGCGCACGGGCCGAACAAGGAAAGTGATAACTCAGCTTCCGGCGGTGTCATCCTCCTATTCTGAGGCCGGAAGAGTTCTGGTCCGGGCTGGTTTTTCTGAACCATCCGGCGACCGGGGCGTTGAAACAGAAGGTCGCACTCTGCCAGCGGAGTTTCCTCACGCGCTGGCAGGGCGTGTTTCTGACTTTCAGACAAGACTTCCAAGGATTGCCCCCCCATGCCCTCAGCTCCCCTTTTCACTCTGAATGACGGCCACAAAATTCCTGCTCTGGGATTTGGCACGTACCCCATGAATGATCAGGAGGTGGAAACTGCCGTGCAGGCTGCCCTGCTGACCGGCTATCGCCTGATTGATACCGCCGCCAGCTATGGCAACGAGACAGGGGTAGGACATGCCCTGCAAGAGTCTGATGTTGAACGAAAAGACATCTTCCTCACCACCAAGCTGCGCGGAGCCGATCAGGGGTATGACGCCGCCCTCAAAGGGCTGGATGGCAGCCTGCAACGGCTGAATGTAGACTATGTGGACCTCTACCTCATCCACTGGCCGCTCCCCGGCAAAGGTCTGTATCTGGAAAGCTGGAAAGCGATGATTGCCGCCCAGAAGGACGGCAAGATCCGCTCCATTGGGGTCTCAAACTTCAAGCCCGAACATCTGGACCGGATCATTCAGGAAACAGGCGTGGTGCCTGCCATTAACCAGATTGAAATCCATGCGGATTTCCAGCAGGCCGACATGCGCCGCGTTAATGCGCAGCATGGTATTCTGACAGAAGGCTGGAGCCCGTTTGGCAAAGGGCTGATGGACAATCCGGTCATTGTCAGTCTGGCGGAAAAACATAACCGCACCCCCGCCCAGATCATGCTGCGCTGGTTCACCCAGAACGACATTATTCCCATCCCGAAATCCAGCAATCCGGACCGGATGCGCGCCAATCTTGAAATCTTCAACTTCACGCTGGATCAGGACGATCTCTCGGCCATCACGGGACTGGAAGCAGGCAACCGTCTGGGGGGTGACCCGGACACCCACGTGGAAGAATAATTTTTTATACTTTCCGGCTGGCCCCGTTTTTGTCAGCCGGGAAGACATAATCCGGCCTGCGGCGGGCCTCTCCGCCATCAGAAAGCCTTACGCCGGATGCACTCTCCCCCCGCCTCCTCATTATTCTGTCTCAGAGGGGTGTTGCTCTCAGAGAGGGAGGGGTAGATAAGCAGGTATGATCGTCCGTTCTCTCCCATCCTGGCTGAAGGCACGCGTCTCCACACTGGACCGCTACGTGTTTCACCAGCTTCTGGTCGCCCTGCTGGCCTCCACCGGGGGGCTGGCGGCCCTGATCTGGCTGATGCAATCCCTGCGTTTTGTCTCGCTAGTGGTGGATCGCGGACTGTCCCTGCGGGTCTTTATTGAGCTGACAAGCCTGCTCATTCCCTCCTTTGTGGCGGTCGTGCTGCCCATCACCACGTTTGTGGTGAGCCTGTTTGTCTATCAGCGGCTGGCGGGAGACCGGGAACTGACGGTGATGCGCGCAGCGGGACTTTCCCCCATTGCGCTGGCCCGCCCCGGCCTGACCTGCGCCATGATGGCAACCCTTATCGGCTTTTTGCTGAACCTGTGGGTTGTGCCGGTCTCCTACCATCATTTCCGGCAGTTTGAATTCCAGATCAGGAACAAGATGGCGGCCTTCATGCTTCAGGAAGGCGTCTTCACCAAAGTGTCTGACGTGATGACGGTCTATATCCGGGAACGCAGCCATGATGGCACGCTGCACGGCATTGTGGTGGAGGATGACCGCCAGCCCAACAGCCGCGCCACCATTCTGGCCAACCGCGGCACCATGATGATTGTGGGCGATACGCCGCGCGTCATTCTGTATGACGGCTCCCGTCAGGTGATCGACCATAAAACGGGGCGTCTGGACATGCTGGTCTTCCAGCAGGATTCCATGGACCTCTCCTCCACACATCAGGAAGATTCCCGCTTCCGCGATGCCGCGGAAATGTCCCTGCATGAACTGCTGAACCCGGACCCCAAGGAAGTCGCCCCGCGTGACACCGGCAAGTTCAAGGTGGAAGGCTGGCGCCGGCTGACCTCACCACTCACCTGCTTCTCCTTCGCCATGGTCGGTCTGTTTGCCGTGCTGCGCGGTGTGTTCTCACGCCATGGCAACATCAAGCGGCCTCTGGCGGCGGTTCTCAGCGTGGTGGGCCTGCTGGCCATCAACCTGCTGCTGCAAAACCTTGCCAGCCGGAATATGGGGCTTATTCCGCTCATTCCGCTGGTGGCTCTGCTGCCCGGTCTGGTGTGTGCGGGCATCCTGTTTGTGCCGGAACTGCGCCTGCGGGCCAGCACCCGCAGCACGGTCTGAGGAAGAACGCGCCCCCTATGGTTGTCTCCGTTACCCTCTCGCTCTACATCGCGCGCCAGTTCGTCTTTTCGGTGCTGGCCATGATCGCGTCCCTGACAGGCATTGTCTGCCTGTTTGACTTTATCGATCTGCTGCGCCGTGTCGCGACCCGGCCTGACGTTTCCACCAATGTGGTGACGGAAATCGCGGGGCTGCACGTTCCCTATTTTGCTATGGAAATTCTGCCGTTCGGTATTCTGCTGGGCGGCATCATCTGCTTCTGGCGGCTCACCCGCTCTTCAGAACTCATTGTGGCCCGTGCCGCCGGGATTTCCGCATGGCAGTTTCTGGCGGGGCCACTGGCCTGCGCCATGCTGATCGGGGGCGTTGCGACCACACTGGTCTCCCCCCTGTCTTCCTCCATGTATCGCCGGGCGGAAGAACTGGATCAGCAATATCTGCGCACAGGTGGCGGTCCGCTCAGCCTGTCCAGTGGCTCACTCTGGCTCCGGCAGGCGGACAGCCAGTATGACCCGAAAGGGGTCGCTATCCTGCATGCCCGTGGTGTCCAGCTTCAGGCGGGTGTGCTCCATATTCATGATGTGAGCGTGTTCCGGCTGGATCATGAAGCCAGACTGATTATGCGAATCGAATCGCCCGACGGTATTCTGGGAGACCGGATCTGGGAGCTTAAAGACGCGCAGACCGTCCGCCCGAATGAAATTCTTCACCCCATCGGGCAAATGAACCTCCCGACTGATCTGACGGTCGCGCGCGTGCAGGAAAGTTTTTCCTCGCCTGAAACACTCTCTGTCTGGGCGCTGCCCAGCTTTATCGCGCTGCTCGACCGCTCCGGATTTTCTTCCATCCGGCACCGGATTCACTTCCAGTCTCTGCTCGCACTCCCTATGCTTGCGGGAACAATGGCTCTGGTAGCAGCAGGTTTTTCCATGCGCCCGACACGGCGCGGCGGCGTGGCCCAGATGATCGGGTCTGGCGTTGCAGCGGGATTTCTGCTTTTCACAGTATCAAAAGTTGCGGAGCAGTTTGGTAATTCCGGTGCCCTCCCCCCCGTTCTGGCGGCATGGGCACCTACAGTTGCCGGGCTTTGCCTCGCTATTTCTCTGCTTCTTCATCTGGAGGATGGCTGATTGACCGTGGCCTCTCGGCCTTCCCGCTTCCGGCGTCTGTACCGCCGGCGCACGCTTGCCGCCGCTACGGCGCTGGGAGGCATGACCGCGTGCATTATGGTAGCGCTGCCCAAACAGGCCCATGCCCAGTTCAGGCCGCAGCCCATGCATCTGAACACCGGCAGCAAAACCTCCTCCGATGAGCCGGCAACCTTTCAGGCTGACAGCGTGGACTATGATGACCACGCCAATACCGTCACATGGACCGGCAACGTGCAGGTCTGGCAGGGGGACCACGTCCTGCGGGCCGACAAGATTGTGTATGACCGGGATACCGGCATCGTGGCCGCGCGTGGCAATGTCGCCACCATCCAGCCGGACGGCTCCGTCATGTACGCCAACTATGCGGAACTGACGGGCAACATGCGGGACGGCATCATGCTGCACGTCAATGCCCGCCTGCCGGAAAACGCCAAGCTGGCCGCCAACGGCCTGCGCCGCACTGGTGGCAAGGTCAACGTCATGAGCCGCGCGGTCTACACCGCCTGCGAAATCTGTGAGAAAGACAAGACCCGCGCGCCGTTCTGGCAGTTCCGCGCCTATGACGCCACGCAGGATCTGGAACACGAGCGGATTGATTTCCGGGATACGTTTATCGATATTTTCGGGATTCCGGTCCTGTATCTGCCCTATTTCTCCATGACGGACCCGTCCTCCAAGCGGCACAGCGGCTTCCTGATGCCCGGCATCACCCCGCATGACCGCTATCTGGGCACCTACTTCACCATCCCCTATTACTGGGTGCTGGATGATAGTTCTGACGTCACCGTGCAGGCCCTGTTCTCCACCAAGACAGGCCCGCAGCTCAGCGCGCAGTACAGAAAGCTCTTCAACTTCGGCATGCTGAATGTTCAGGGCGGGATCGCTTACGATACCCACCGCTCCAGCAGCTACACCAACAACTTTGGTGAACCTGTGGGCCGCGGCAACGGCCACGGCATGCAGGGCTATATTTTTGCCAACGGCCAGTTCTCCATCAACAAATACTGGCGCGCCGGGGCCAATGTGAATCTGGCCACATCTGCCGACTACATGCGCGATTACCGCGTACAAGGCTACGGGTCAGACACCCTGAACTCCAATGCCTATCTGGAAGGCTTTGGCACAGGCGCTTACAGCCGGGTGGATGCCCAGTATTATCAGGGGCTGAACCAGGGTGTTATCCGCAACTCGGACCTGCCGTTCGTGCTGCCGCGCTATACCTACAGCTTCCTCAGCCAGCCTGATGCATGGGGTGGCCGGTTTGGCATGTCCACGACCGACTTCAACGTCCGGCGTCAAAACGGAACGTCCGACATGCGCGGCCAGCTTGCGCTGAACTGGGACCGCCCCTTTACCAATCGTCTGGGTCAGAAATTCCTGCTGACCCTGCATCTGGATTCCATGGTCTATCGGGCCAAAAAGCTTTATCAGCAGCCCAATTTCTATAAAACCGGGGCCACGGCTGTCAGCGGTCAGGTGCTGCCGACCATTGCGCTCAAGACCAACTGGCCGTTTATCCGCACGTTTGAGCATGGCCACGGCACGCAGATCCTTGAGCCCATTGTGCAGGCCATTTACGCCCCCAACACCGGGGCAGGCACAAACGACAATATCCCGAACGAAGACAGTCTGGCGTATGAGTTTACGGACTCAACCCTGTTCTCGCTCAACCGCTATCAGGGCACGGACAGACTTGATGGCGGCCTGCGCGGCAATGTGGGCGTGCATGCCAACTGGACGTGGGACGGGCATGAAATTGACCTTCTGGGCGGTGCCAGCTTTCAGGAACATATTACACATGACCGTCTGCCCTATTCCGGGCTGGATCATCATGTGTCGGACATCGTTGCCCGTGCCCGCGTAGCGCCCAACCAGTATTTTGACTTCACGGCCCGCATGCGGCTCAACCCGTACACCTCCAAGTTTGACTTCGGGGATGCGCTGTTCAGCGCCGGGGTGCCGCATTTCCGTATCCGTGGCGGATATATCTATGAGCCGGTAACGCCGTATTACTACTACGCGACCGATTACCGCTCCTCCGGCCCGACCCAGCTTTACTACGCCCGCACGAGCGAACTGAGCGGCGGCTTCTCGACCGACTGGGCCAACTGGCACCTGTCCGGCTTTGCCCGCCGCAGCCTCTCCCGCAAGGAATTTGTCTCTCTGGGCGGGGATATCGGCTATAGCAATGACTGCTTCGGCCTTGATTTCATGTATCTCAAACAATACACCTCAATTGGTGGTCAGCAGCGTAACTCGACCTATCTGTTCACTGTCAGCTTCAAAACGCTGGGAGCGTTTGGTCTCAAATGATCGCGGCTTCAAAAAACCCGGCCTCTCCGGTATTCACTCTTCTTCCTGTTCTCCGGCGGAAAGCTGAAAGACTGTCCTGCATGCGTCTGCGCTCTCTTACTCTGGCCTGCTCCCTTACGGCTCTGACACTGGCCTCCGTTGCTCATGCAGCCCCCCACGCCGGGCAGAAAGACGCCGCCGCGCAGTCTGCCGCTGCTGCCAAACCGCCACACCCGGACGATTCAATTATCGCCGTCGTCAACGGTATTCCGCTGACCACGCGGGATGTGGAAAATCGTGGCAAGCTGTTCGCGCTGTCAACGGGCCTGTCCGTCAATGCCGAACTGATGGACCGGCTGCGCCCGCAGATTATCCGCCAGCTCATTGATGAACGGCTGCGCACGCAGGAAATTCTCTCGCGCCACATCAACACGCCGCCGGAACAGATTGCCGCCGCCATTGCCGGGATCGAACGCCGCAACGGCATGCCGCAAAACGCCCTGCGGGACCGTCTGGCGCAGGACGGTGTCTCGCTGACAACCCTGATCGACCAGATCCGGGTGCAGATTGGCTGGGTGCAGGTGCTGCGGCAGGAACTGGGGGCACGCGGCCGCGTCTCCGCCAAGGAAATCGCCCAGCGTGAAGAGGCTCTGAAGCGGCAGGATGGCCGGACGGAATATAACCTGAGCGAAATTTTCGTGAAGGTGGAAGACCCCCGCCACGCGGAAGAAGAACTGGCCTTTACCAACACCGTTATTCAGGAACTGCGCAAAGGCGCGCCCTTCCCCATTGTGGCGGCCCAGTTCTCCCAGAGCCAGACAGCGCTGGATGGCGGCTCCATGGGCTGGGTGCAGGAAGATGAACTGGACCCCGCTGTAATCAGCATGGTCAAACAGATGCCGGTCGGGGCCGGGGCAATCTCCAACCCCATCAAGGTGCCGGGCGGGTTTGTAATCATCACGGTCAATGGCAAGCGGGTGATCGGCCATCAGCCGGGCCACGTTATTACCATTCGGCAGGCTTTCCTGCCGTTTGACGCGCCCCTTAACCCGGAACACGTGACGCCCCAGCAGCAGCAGACGCTGCAAAAAGCCGTCAAAATTGCGCAGACGGTCAGCTCCTGTGATGCCATGGCATCCATCAACCAGCAGAATGGTGAAAAGCGGCCGACCGACCCCGGTGAGCTTCAGCTTGAGCGCATGAATCCGCAGATGCGCTCCTTGCTGGAAACCCTGCCGCTGAACAAGGTCTCCCGCCCGCTGGTATCCACAGATGGTATTGACCTGATCATGGTCTGCTCCAAAAAAGATAAGAACTTTGCCGATCGCTCTCCGAGTGAAATTGCTGACCAGCTAATGAACGAGCGCGTGGAACAGACCGCCCGCCAGTTGGACAGTGACCTGCACCGTAAGGCGATGATCGACATGCGTATCAAGCTGAAGGGCGTATGACGTCTCCCGCCGGTCTGGAAAGCCTCCGGGACGTTATCAGCCGCCACGGGCTGGATGCCCGGAAGGCCCTTGGTCAGCATTTTCTTCTTGATCCTGACATCACCAACCGCATCGCCGCTCTGGCGGGTACGCTGGATGGGCGGCATGTGGTGGAAGTGGGCCCCGGCCCCGGCGGCCTGACGCGCTCCCTCCTGAATACAAAAGCGGCGTCCGTCACGGCGGTAGAGGTTGACCCGCGTGCGGCTGAGATTATCCGGGAACTAAGTGCTTTTTACCCGAACCGCCTGAAACTGGTGGAAGCCGACGCGCTTAAAGAGGATCTGACGACCCTGTGCCCCGCCCCCCGGCACATTGTCGCGAACCTGCCTTACAACGTGGCCACACCGCTGCTGGTCGGCTGGCTGCGTCAGGGAACGGCGTGGGAACGGCTGACGCTTATGTTTCAGCTTGAGGTTGTCGAGCGGATCTGCGCGCAGCCGGGTTCCTCCCACTACGGGCGACTGGGTGTTCTGGCGCAATGGTGCGCCCAGTGCGCTGTTGTCATGAAGCTGCCGCCCGGAGCCTTTTCTCCCCCGCCCGCCGTCTGGTCCGCCGTAGTGAGCATTACCCCGCATGCTGACCAGCCCGAACCGGCTTTGTTCAAAGCCATGGAACGAGTGACAGCAGCAGCCTTCGGGCAGCGGCGCAAGATGCTCCGTGGCTCCCTGAAAGGCCTGCACGGAGAACGCCTTCTGGCCGAAACCGGCATTGACGGCACACGCCGCGCAGAAACCCTCAGCATTGCCGAGTTTGACAGCCTCGCACGCGCCCATCTGGCTCTTTCCGCCAAAAGCTGATCTGGCTGCATTCTGCTTCCGCGTGACGCCATCAGCTTTCCGGAAGCGTGCAGTCTCTAAACCACATCCTCTTTCAGCGTTTGCGGCGCACGCTTTACGCCCTTCCATACCTGTATTACTCACTAAAGCAGGGAAATAGCCTGATAAGACGGGACAGATGCTGCTCAGCGGACTGAAAGCCTTCAAACGGACCTTTCTGAACAAGGTCACGCGCCTTTCCGAAAAGCATGCGACGACGGACGCAACCTCGACCTCGACGCCCGAAGCCCCGCCACTCCCGCCGTCAACAGGCTTTATCGACCAGATCAGTGCGCGGCATGTGCAGGCTGGACAATCGCCCCTGAAAGCCCCGCACTACGGCTCAATGTGGAAGCCTTTTTGCCCGAAACAGGGGAAAAACTGGGGCACGGCACAGCCGATCAGTTTCATTACGGATTATCCGGCATTGGAGACGGAAGCCGCCGATACGGGTTCTGGTTCCACCTGACGCGCGAGATTACCCCCGCCGAGCGTGAGACCCTGCGGGTGCGCGTTCCCGGTCAGGGAGACCTTGCGCGCTCCCCCAACCTGAGTGCGTGGCAACCGCTCCTGCACGTCGCCATGGATATTGTCGACAACTGCAATCTGCGCTGTCCTTTCTGCCTTTACGATTACAGCGCCGTACGCCGCACCCATGTTATGACGCGCGATACGCTGGAAGCCGCACTCCGGCTCCTGCCATACACCAAGGATGGTGAATTCTGGTTCTCCTGCCTGCATGAACCTTCTCTGCACCCTGAGTTTGCGTCTTTTCTGGACGCTATCCCGCCAGCGTTCCGCAAAAAGGTATTTTTCACTACCAATCTGGCGCGCCGGATGCCGGAAAGCTATTTCCAGACTCTCGCTCAAAGCGGCATCGACCACATCAATATTTCCATGGAATCCCGGACGCCCGAACTCTATGAGCGGATGAGAAAAGGAGCGCGTTTTCCAATTTTTATGGAAAACTGGGACAGGCTTCTGGCGGCTTTTCGGGACGCTGAGTCAACGGTTGCCCTGCGCTATGTCATTATGGCTTACAAATCCAACCTGCATGAACTGCCGGAACTGAGCCGCTATTTGCTGAGTGAAGGCCGGGCGGCGCAGGTGGAAATTCGCTATACTTATGATGTACCCTTTATTGACGCTGCTTTCCGCCAGCAGGAATTTCTGGAGGAAGCCGAGTGGGACTGGCTTCAGGCCAATCTTCCCATAGCAGAACCGGGGCAGATCCTTCTGGCACGGCCGCCAGTCCCCCAGAACCCAGCCCCTGCTGACACTCAAACCGAGGCAGAGGCAGAGGCAGAGGCAGAGGCAGAAACCGCATCAGCCTCCGCGCTCACCATCAAGCCTGAAGAGACGCCGCAGACCGTAAAAGAGCACGAGCCTCGATTTATACCGGGCCACTATCTGGCACAGCTTTCGTGGGATGGAACGCTGGAACTGAAAGGCATTAGTCAGGCCAGTTCTGGCGCGGCTCTGATAGAAGTGCCTGTCGTGACAAAAAATATCCGTGATATCCCGGATATCGACAGCTTTCTGCATGAACTGGACTGCAAAAGCATCCAGACGTCAGAGGCGTCCTGAGCGGACAACCCGTCCGGCCCGATATGGCCAGCCCATGATTATAGCCGGTAACAGGACCATCCATAGGCAGGCTCCGGCGTGTCTCCGCACACCAGAGCCGCCATATTCCGTGCCTCTTATCGGGCTTCGGCTTCTGCCATGTAATCGCGCGTCAGCGGCACGGCATCAATGGAACGGGTAATCTGCAACTGGAAGTTCATGTGACCCTGCACACGGAACGACAGTTCCGCCGCATCCAGATAGAATTCAAACATTCGCGCAAACCGCTCATCATACAGCGCCACGGCTTTGGCCCGGTTAGCGGCAAACCGCTCCCGCCAGATGGCAATGGTCTTGGCGTAGTGCAGCCGCAGGATTTCACAGTCCGTTACCCACAGGCCAGACCGCTCCACAGCGGCAAAGGCTTCACTCAGCGAGGGTGAATAGCCCCCGGGGAAGATATATTTGTTAATCCACGGGTTGGTGGTACCGGGTCCGTCATTTCGCCCGATGGAATGGAGCAGAGCCACGCCATCTTCTGTCAGGCTGTTTTTAAGGATTTCAAAAAACTGATGATAATGGTGCACGCCCACATGCTCGAACATGCCGACTGAGACAATCCGGTCAAACCGCCGCTGAAGATTGCGGTAATCAAGCATTTCAAAGCGGACCCGGCCTTCCAGCCCTTCCTCTTTCGCCCGGCGGCGCGCAATGGTCAGTTGTTCTTCTGAGAGCGTAATGCCCGTCACAATCGCCCCGTAATCCCGCGCCAGTGTCAGGGCCATACCACCCCACCCGCAGCCAATATCCAGCACTTCCAGCCCGGGTTTGTTCAGCAGCAGCTTGGCAGCGATATGCTTTTTCTTGGCCTCCTGCGCCTCATCCAGAGTTTCATCCCCTCTGCGGAAATAGGCACAGGAATATTGCCGGTCTTTATCCAGAAACAGGTCATACAGGCGGCTGTCCAGATCATAATGGTGCGCCACATTCTGCCGGGAACGCTTAATGGGGTTGAACTGGATCCAGCTCCGGCAGGCATAGCGGAACGTGCTGGCAATCTGCTCGGGCAAGTGGCCGGGAGACATGGCGTTGAGCATCAGCAGATCCAGCAACTGATACAGCGTGCAGTCCTTCGGCCGGATGCCGCCATTCATGTAGCCTTCACCAAAGCCCAGACCGGGGTTCATGGCCAGCGCGCGGGCACTGGCATTGTCCACCAGCGTCATGCCTGCTTCCGGCCCCGGCTTGCTGCCGCTGTACTGCGTCAGACTTCCATCGGGCCAGGCAACATGCAGCCGGCCTGAGGAAATAAAGTGCCGTAATATCCGGTCCAGAATGCGGTTCATGCACTTACTCCGTCATGCCCATGAAAACGCATGATAGTAAAACACAAAAAAGGGCCCGGAAATACTTCCGGACCCCTTTTGAAAGCATAGCAGAAAAAAGACGACGCTCAGGCGTCAGCTTTGTTTTCTTCTGCTGCCGGTGCTTCCGCGTCGTCAGCGACAATTTCGCCTTCGATCACGGCATCATCACCCGCAATTTCAGCTTCTTCTTCAACGCTCAGCGCTTCGCCGCGTGCCTGACGCTCAGCTTCTTCAGCAGAACGGGCCACGTTGACGATAACCGGCACAACAACTTCCGGATGCAGAGCAACCTTGACTTCATACAGACCAAGAGACTTGATCGGATGAGACAGGAAGACCTGCTGACGGGAGATGGTGAAGCCAGCTTCGGTCACGATCTGAGCAATGTCGCGGGTGGACACGGAGCCATACAGGCTGCCGCTGTCACCAGCCTGACGGATCAGCACTACAGCCAGACCGTCCATGCGCTCGGAGAGACGCTCGGCTTCTTCACGACGTTTGATGTTCTGTGCCTCAAGCTGGGCGCGTTCACGGTCGAAGCGTGAACGGTTGGCTTCGTTTGCACGAATAGCCTTGCCCTGCGGCAGCAGGAAGTTACGGGCATAACCCGGACGAACCTTCACCACGTCGCCCATCTGACCCAGATGTTCAACGCGCTGAAGCAGGATCACTTCTGTAGCAGCCATGATCGCCCTCTCAGCTCATCACGTAGGGAAGCAGAGCAAGGAAGCGGGCGCGCTTGATAGCCTGGGCCAGCTCACGCTGCTTCTTTGCGGAAACCGCCGTAATACGGCTCGGCACGATCTTGCCACGTTCGGACAGGAAACGGCTCAGCAGACGTACGTCCTTATAGTCGATCTTCGGCGCATTGGGGCCGGAGAACGGGCAGGATTTACGACGACGGTAGAACGGACGACGGGCACCAACTGCGGGGCGACGTGCGGCGGGATTGATTTCGGTCGTTTCAGACATGCTGCTCACTCCCCTTCGGCGCCAGCGGCTTCAGCCGGCTTTTCATCACGGGCGCGATATTCTTCACGATCTTCGGAAGAACGACGGCCGCCACGGCCGCTTTCAAAGCGTCCGGCAGGCTTCGGGCCACGGAAACCACGTTCACCGCGGTCATCACCCTTGCGGGACAGCGGCGGGGACGGAGCTTCATCAATTTCATCAACGCGCAGCGCCAGCAGACGCAGAACGTCTTCATTGATGGCGAGCTGACGCTCGATTTCCTTGAGCATCTCGGCCTTCATTTCAAGACCCAGCAGGACGTAGTGGCCCTTGCGGTTTTTCTTGATACGGTAAGCCAGAGTGCGCAGGCCCCAGTATTCACGCTTTTTGACGGAACCGCCATCAGCTTCAACCTGAGCGATCACACCATCAATGATGGCATCAACCTGCTGCTGCGAAATATCATTACGTGCAATAAGCACGGTCTCGTAAAGTGGCATGGGTACTCCCTTCGGATCGTATCAACCCGACTGCGCCAGACCGTTCCGGCAAACAGCGCCCTGCTGAGGCAGAGCAAACGGGTATAGCCGGAGCGATGCCGCGCACCCGGCAGAAGATGGCGTGTCAACCACATTTCTGCCCGGAACGCAAGAGTTCAGACCAGAAATTTCTCCGGAATGACAAGCCCGAGCCTGTCTGGCACATCCCACACTTCTTCCATGGTGCTGACAGGCTCGAACCCCATCTGCCGGTAAAGCGGTAAAGCGCGGGGGTGGTCTGCCGTGCAGGTATTAACCCGCACACAGAGCGGCCCCAGTGACCAGGCATGACGCACCGCCTGATCCAGAAAGGCACGCCCGACCCCATGCCCGATCGCTTCCGGGAACAGCCCGAAATAGGACAGATTGATATCCTGCGGGTTGGACAGATTGAGTTCGTAAAAACCACGAATGGCCTGCCCATGCTTCAGCACGGCAATGCTGATCGGAGCCTGTTCCAGCAAATGCGCAAGGTCACGGTCAGACGCTGCCTGCCGCATCCACCAGCAGTAGGGGCGGCCAACCTTGTCCTGCAACAGGCGATAGCTGCTACATCCGGCCGGACATTCGTCTCAACCGTCCAGCCTTCCGGCAATCTCAGAGCCTCCCCCGCAGGGGCGCGCAGCATCCGCATGAAGGTGACGTCCACCTTCATGCGCGTGGCAGGCTCAGCCTGCCGGATGCAGACCTCAGTTATCATCCAGGAAGGACCGGAGCTTACGGCTGCGGCTGGGGTGCTTGAGCTTACGCAGGGCCTTGGCTTCAATCTGACGAATACGTTCACGGGTCACGTTAAACTGCTGGCCAACTTCTTCCAGCGTGTGGTCCGTGTTCATGCCAATCCCAAAGCGCATCCGCAGCACGCGTTCCTCACGCGGCGTCAGAGACGCCAGAACGCGGGTTGTGGCTTCACGCAGGTTGGTCTGGATAGCGGCATCCAGCGGGATAATCGCCGTCTTATCCTCAATGAAGTCACCCAGATGGCTGTCTTCCTCATCCCCGATCGGGGTTTCCAGAGAAATCGGCTCTTTGGCGATCTTGAGCACTTTCCGCACTTTTTCCAGCGGCATGCCCAGCTTTTCAGCCAGTTCTTCCGGTGCCGGTTCCCGCCCGATCTCATGCAGCATCTGGCGGGAGGTCCGCACCAGCTTGTTGATGGTCTCGATCATATGGACCGGGATACGGATTGTGCGCGCCTGATCTGCAATGGAGCGGGTAATCGCCTGCCTGATCCACCATGTCGCATAGGTGGAGAACTTGTAGCCACGGCGGTATTCAAACTTATCCACGGCCTTCATCAGGCCGATATTGCCTTCCTGAATCAGATCAAGGAATTGCAGGCCGCGGTTGGTGTATTTCTTGGCAATAGAAATCACCAGACGCAGGTTGGCCTCAATCATTTCCTTCTTGGCGCGCGCGGAATCCCGCTCGCCACGGGCCACCGTCGCGTACACACGGCGGAACTCGCCAATCGGCAGACCTGTATCCTGAGCAAGCTGCGCAACCTGATTCCGCAGGTCAATCACAGTCTCGGAATGTTTGGCGACAAAGTTTTTCCACGATTTACCCGGCAGCGCGGAGACCATGTCCATCCATGCCGGGTCCAGCTCACGCCCGCGATATTTCAGCAGGAAGTCCTCGCGCGAGACGCGGCAGCTTTCCGCCAGACGCAGCATACGGCCTTCCAGCACGTTCAGTGTGCGGAACAGTTCCTTGAGCTGGATCACCAGATCTTCAATCCGGTTGTTGTGCAGATGCACCTGCTCAACCTTGCCCACCAGCTCATCCCGCAGAGCGGCATAAATCTGCTCGGACCGGTCCTGCACTTCCTCGCCGGTGGTCAGCACATCAATGCGCCGGACCTGAAGTTTGCGCAGCTTTTCGTACAGCGGCTCGATATCTTCAAAATGCGCGAGGATTTCCGGCTTCAGCTTTTCTTCCAGCGCGGAAAGAGACAGACCGCTGCCTTCCCCCTCAACTTCGCCTTCAGCTTCGTTTTCAGGCTCGTCCGCGTCTTCGCTCTCACCCTCGGTATTCTCGAACGCGTCACCGGTGCCTTCTTCCCCCATGGGTTCGTGGCCGCCTGCATGGCTTCCAGATCCACAATGTCACGCAGCAGCATTTCATTGTTACGGATCTTCTCGTGCCAGGAGATAATGGCGCGGAACGTCAGCGGGCTTTCGCACAGGCCGCCAATCATTTCATCACGGCCAGCCTCAATGCGCTTGGCAATGGCAATCTCACCCTCGCGGGAGAGCAGTTCCACTGTGCCCATCTCGCGCAGATACATGCGCACCGGGTCATCCGTGCGGCCAAGATTTTCTGCGTTGACGTTCCCGGAGGCGGTTTCGGTTTCCGCTTCCTCGGCGTCGTCCTCGGCCTCTTCATCCTCGGCTTTTTCGGACTTCTGGGATTCGGAGTCGTCACTTTCCTCGTTCTCGACGACCTGAATTCCCATTTCGGACAACATCGCCATGATGTCCTCAATCTGCTCGGAGGACATTTTGTCCTGAGGCAGCACGGCGTTCAGCTCGTCAAACGTGATGTGCCCACGCTCACGCCCCTTCGCGATCAGTTTTTTGACCGCGGCAGACTGCGTATCCAGGGTGGTGGTGTCACCATCCTGCTCAGCTGAGTGCGCTCCGTTACCCGATGCTGTCTTTGTTGCCATGCCTGACCTGCTCCTCCCCCGCCCTCATTCTGACAAGATGCAGAACGACCAGCTCAACACAAATTGTTCAGTTTTCCGAGGCGGGCAGGACGTGGGATATACTGCCCGCGAAGTCAAGAGGAACGCGGGCCGAACATTCCCCGCGCCTCTGAAAAACTACTCGTCTATCTCCCCACGCCGCAGCGCAGCCAGAGCTTCCAGCCTTGGCTGTAACCGCTTCCATTCTGCCATATCTGCCCCATCCTGTGCGAAGCGCGCAACCTCCTGCTCCACTTCTTTTCGAAACTGACTAAAATTCAGCAGTCCGTAAAAATGCCACCACTGTGTTCTTATCGCCACAGCCAGTGAGGTATCTTTTTCTTCCAGATTCAAGGGCAAAGGCCCTTCTGTGAGCACGGCCCGCACCAGAGCTTCCTCCTCCCGGCCGCTCAGTTCCTCCAGCAGAACCTTTCCATCCTCGGGCAACAGCCCCTCTGCGGACATATCCAGCAGCATGGCCCGCAGGTCGGAATAATCTTCTGGCAGACTCAGGCGGCAGAGGGCTTCCTCCACCTCCGTCACCAGTTCCGGGTAGCGCAGCAGGAGAGCCAGCAGAATACGCTGCCGCTCCCGCACAGGGTCCACGCGGGAGGGCTGAATATCCTGCGGCACGCGGCTACCGCTCCCGCCACCGGAAGACTTTGCTCCGCCAAACGCCCCACCGCCCTTTTTCCGCCGGAAGGTCTCAAAAAACCGGTCCAGCAGGGTGGAGCGATACTCTGAAGCCAGCGTTTTTTCAGGGATCAGTGCAGCAGCTTCCACCAGTTTGCGCCGCAGGGCAGCGCGTTCTTCCGGTCCGGGGTTACTCACCCCGCCTGCCAGCAGATCAAACAGCACGTCAGAAAGCGGGCTGGCCGACGCAAACAGGTCTCCCACAGCCTGCGCCCCACGGGAGCGCACCAGACTGTCCGGGTCTTCTCCGTCCGGCAGCAGGCACAGACGCAGGGTATGATCCCCTTTTAACAGCGGCAGGGCTGTTTCCGCGGCGCGCGCCGCAGCACGGCGGCCCGCGGCATCGCCGTCAAAACACAGCACCGGCGCACGATCAACCTGCCACAGAACTTCAAGCTGCTCCGGCGTCAAAGCCGTGCCAAGAGGAGCCACCGCGCCGCCAAATCCGGCCTGATGCAGGGCAATGACATCCATATACCCCTCCACCACGACCAGATCTGTCGCAGGGGTCCCCTTGGGGCGCGGGGCACGCACAGCCGCCCGCGCCCGGTCCAGCCCGAACAGCAGTCGACGCTTGGAAAACAGGGCTGTTTCCGGACCATTCAGATATTTAGGCTGACCGTCACCCAGAATACGGCCACCAAAGGAGACCAGCCGCCCCTTGCGGTCGCGGATGGGAAATGTCACGCGGCCCCAGAACAGTTCGCCTTTAGGCCGTCCGTCTTCATCCAGCCGCATCAGGCCGGCTTCCGCCATCATGCGGGGCGTGACACCTTTGGCCTCCAGCGCGGCCGTCAGGCTCCCGCGCCCATCTCCGGCCCAGCCCAGCCCGAAGGTTTTAATGGTCTCCCGTGTCAGGCCACGCCCCAGCAGATAGTCCAGTCCGGCCCGGCCCGCAGGCGTATACAGGGCAGCGGACCAGATATCCTGCACCAGATCCAGCACATCCCCTAAAGACCGGGTATGCGCCACCTCTTCCTGAGAGCGCCGGTTATCTTTGGGGACATCCAGCCCGGCCGCTGAGGCCAGTTCTTCCACGGCTTCCGGAAAACTTTTGCCTTCCATCTGCATGACGAAGGAAATGACATCCCCATGCACACCGCAGCCAAAGCAATGGAAGTGATCATCATACACGTAGAAAGACGGCGTTTTCTCCCCGTGGAAGGGGCAGCAGCCTTTCCAGTTCCTGCCGGAACGCGCGAGCTTGACCCGCCGCCCCACCACTGAAGACAGCGGTGTGCGGGCACGCAGCTCATCCAGAAACCCTGCCTCAATTGCCATAGTGGGGTGATATCATTTTGCGTCTGATTTCAACACACACTCCGCCGCACGAATGAAAGAATGGCAAAGGTCATGCGAACAAGACTAACAACGGCATTCAGGGTTTTTTGCTGATATTGTAAGCAGAGTTTAGAAAGAAGGCCTCCCTCTCTCCGCCAGATATTTTTTACTCCCAATGGATTGAGCACAGAGATTTCCATACGAGACAACCAGCAGAACACACCGCACGCCTGTCCGAACGGACCAGGCCGTTTCTCTTTGCAGCCTTGAGATGTCTCATATGAGGTATTATATCTCATATATGGACAAAGATAATCAATCCTGCTTGACCTTAGCCGGGCACCTCAAGATGCTGCGGTTTGAGCTCGGCCTGAGCTTACAAGCACTCGCTGAAAGAAGTGGCGTAAGTCGTGCCACTCTGTCTCGCATTGAGAACGCTGATGTCAGTCCGACGGCAGAAACTCTCGGCCGTCTTGCAACCGCATTTGCGCTGCCGCTTTCCCAACTCCTTGCCCCGCTGGAACCAAGCTTCCCTCCCTTAGCCCCACGCGACAAGCAGACCGTCTGGTCAGACCCGGAGAAGAAGTTCTCTCGCCGCGTTGTGTCCCCGCCAAGCCGACAACTCAAACTCGAGATCATCGAGTGTTCGATCGAACCTTACCAGCACATCGCTTATGACCGGCCAGCTTTTCCGGGGCATGAACATCACCTGCTTATGCTGGCCGGATCCCTAACCATCACCGTCGATGGCGCCTCTTACGATCTACGTTCGGGAGATTGCCTGCGTTATCAGCTGCGCGGCGCGTCCTCCTTTGAGACGCACGATCTGCCCGCCCGCTACATCATCGCCATGGCCTGAGGAATTTCTGATGGAAATACATGTCATCGAACTCGGTGCACAGGACATAGAAAGCAATATCGAAGCGCTGTCCTGTATCCTCGCCAGGAGCGTTAACGGCGGAGCGGCTATAAGCTTCATGGCTCCATTCTCCCAACAGGAGGCCGCTTGCTACTGGTCGAACGACGTTCTGCCAGAGGTCGTGGCGGGACGACGAGTACTTTTTACAGCAGTGCGCGGAGGGCAAGTCGTCGGCACCGTGCAGCTTATTACTGCGATGCCCCCTAACCAGTCACATCGATGCGAAATCGCCAAAATGATCGTCCATCCCGACTTTCGACGATTAGGGGTCGGGCATCTCCTCATGACGCACGCACTTGATCGCGCCAGAGAGCTCGACAAGACCCTTGTAACATTGGATACGCGAAGCGGAGACGTTGCCGAACCGCTATATGCCAAACTCGGTTTCGAGGTTGCGGGACGCATCCCGGACTATGCCTGGAATCCCGATGGCGCGCGCGACACGCGACGACCTATATGTATCGACAGCTATAGGAAACGGTGTTGGATACCGTCATCCAAAGCGATGGAAGGACCGTTGACTGAAGCCTCGGTGTCCAGATTTCTGGCTCACTGAGACAGGTAGAGATGAGTCTGAGTGACAGATTTCGCTCTGCGTGGCGACACGGCCTGAAGCCGGGGCGCCACGCAGAGAAAGCGTTAGCTCAGGCTGGCTTTCACCACCGCATTCGCACGACCCATATCGAGGCCCGCGCCAAATTTGGCTTTCAGCGCACCCATCACCTTGCCCATGTCTTTCATGGTTTCAGCACCCGTCGCAGCCACGGCGTCTTTCACAGCAGCTTCCAGCGCGGCATCGTCCATTTCAGCGGGCAGGTAGGCGCGGATTACGTCAATTTCCGCCTCTTCCTTTTCAGCCAGTTCCGGCCGACCGGCATCCCGATACATCGTCGCCGATTCGGTACGGGTCTTGACCATGCCGCGCAGCGCGGAAATAGCCTCATCCTCACTCACACCCTCGCCACCTTTGGCGCGGCCCGCAATTTCAACGTCCTTGAGTTTGGCCGTAATCATGCGGATCGTGCCCACACGCGCACTTTCTCCGGCTTTCATTGCCGTCTTGAGATCAGCCATCAGGCGTTCACGCAGGGACATAACCTGTCATACTCCATATCATGTCTATCAGAGGCCACACGGCAGAGGCGTGGCATAAAATCATCAGGTGGGAAGAAATTTCCCATCACCCGTTAAAACCAGCATAACCCAGTGGGAAATTTCTTCCCACCCGCTCCGCAGACTGCTAAACCATGCAGCACGGGAGGCACAGTCTACCTCATGCCCATTTCAATCGATACCATCATTGCCCGACTTGGCGGGCCGGACGCAACAGCACGCCTGACCGGCGTTGGCACGGAAGCCATCCGCAATGGCGGCAGGCTCAGGCCATTCCGTCCCGCCACTGGCCCGTCATCGCCCGGGCCACAGGTCTTTCGCTGACAGATCTGGACCCCCGCAAGCCCCACATCCCCTGACCCATCCCCCCTTGCACCATCCTCTCCGGTGCCGGGAGGCAGTACAACAGGAATACCCA
This sequence comes from Acetobacter persici JCM 25330, assembly GCF_000613905.1. GTDB lineage: Bacteria > Pseudomonadota > Alphaproteobacteria > Acetobacterales > Acetobacteraceae > Acetobacter > Acetobacter persici. Next base: position 8,940 of record NZ_BAJW01000043.1, on the reverse strand, counting down.
TGCCAGACGCCCGCCCGGACGGCGCAACCGCCGCCCTTGTTCTTGCAGACGGAACCATTCTGTGGGGGAAAGGCTTTGGTGCCTTCACGCAGAAGCCTGCCCTTGGAGAAATCTGCTTTTCCACCGGGATGTCCGGCTATCAGGAAACGCTGACGGACCCGTCCTTTGCTGGCCAGATCATCACCTTTACCTTCCCGCATATCGGGAATGTGGGCACCACTCCGGAAGATGATGAAGCCTCACGCATTGCCGCCCTCGGTCTTGTCACGAAGGAAGACCTGACGGAACCGGCCAACTGGCGCGCCACGGAAAGCCTGGATGCATGGCTGAAGGCGCAGGATGTGCCGGGCATTGCCGGGATTGATACCCGCTCTCTCACCCTGAAAATCCGTGACCACGGTGCCCAGACGGCTGCGCTGTACTTCCCGGAAAACGGGCAGTTTGATCTGGCCGCCCTGCAGGACGCCACGCGCGCGTGGCCGGGGCTGGAAGGCATGGATCTGGCAAAAACCGTAACCTGCAAAGCGCCTTACACATGGAGCGAAAGCGTGTGGGAATGGCCGAAAGGCACCCGCCCCGCCCCGGAAAACCGCCGCAAGGTTGTAGCCGTGGATTACGGCGCGAAACGCAACATCCTGCGGTGTCTGGTTGCTGCTGGCTGTGATGTTACGGTTGTGCCCGCCACCACCACGGCAGAAGAAATTCTGGCCCTTAAACCTGCTGGCGTCTTCCTCTCCAACGGTCCCGGAGACCCGGCCGCCACGGCAGAGTATGCCGTGCCCGCCATTCAGGGTGTGCTGAACGCAGGGCTGCCGCTGTTTGGCATCTGCTTGGGCATCAGCTTCTGGCCCGCGCGCTGGGCGGGAAGACTTACAAGCTGGCCCGCGGGCATCGTGGTGCAAACCAGCCCGTGAAGGATCTGGAGACCGGCCGCGTGGAAATCACCAGCCAGAACCACGGCTTTGCGGTGGATGCGGACAGCCTCCCGGCGGATGCGCACGTGACGCATGTCAGCCTGTTTGATGGCTCGAACGAAGGTCTGGCGTCTGACCGCTTCCCGGCGTTCTCCGTCCAGTATCACCCGGAAGCCAGCCCCGGCCCGTCTGACAGCTTCTATCTCTTTGAACGGTTTGTCGCGCTGATTGATGCGCACGGCAGCAAGGACTAACGCATCATGCCAAAACGGACAGATATCCGCTCCATCCTCATTATTGGCGCTGGTCCCATTGTCATCGGGCAGGCCTGCGAGTTCGACTATTCCGGCGCACAGGCCTGTAAGGCCTGCGGGAAGAAGGCTACCGGGTTATTCTGGTGAACTCCAACCCCGCCACCATCATGACGGACCCCGGCCTTGCGGACGCCACCTATGTGGAGCCCATTACGCCGGACTGCGTTGAACGCATTATCCTGAAGGAAAAGCCCGACGCCATTCTGCCCACCATGGGCGGCCAGACGGCGCTGAACACCGCCATGGCGCTGGATGCCTCCGGCTTCCTGCAAAAGCATGGCGTGGAACTGATTGGTGCCAAGGCCGACGTGATCGACCGCGCGGAAGACCGTCAGAAGTTCCGGGAAGCCATGGATGCCATCGGCATTGAAAGCCCCCGCAGTTTTATCGCGCATACAATGGAAGAAGCGCGGGAACCTTCAAGAAAATCGGCTTCCCCACCATCATCCGCCCGTCCTTCACAATGGGCGGCTCCGGCGGCGGTATTGCGTATAACCGGGAAGAGTTTGAGCAGATTGTCACGTCCGGTCTGGACGCCTCCCCCACCACGGAAGTGCTGATTGAAGAATCTCTGCTGGGGTGGAAAGAGTATGAAATGGAAGTTGTGCGCGACAAAGCGGACAACTGCATCATCGTCTGCTCCATTGAAAATATCGACCCGATGGGCGTGCATACCGGGGATTCCATCACCGTAGCGCCCTCCCTGACGCTGACGGACAAAGAATTCCAGCGGATGCGGGACGCCTCCATTGCCTGCCTGCGCGCCATTGGCGTGGAAACAGGCGGCTCGAACGTGCAGTTTGGCGTGAATCCGGCTGACGGGCGCATGGTGGTGATTGAAATGAACCCCCGTGTCTCCCGCTCCTCAGCGCTGGCCTCCAAGCAACCGGCTTCCCGATTGCCAAGATCGCCGCCAAGCTGGCTGTGGGCTACACGCTGGATGAACTGAAGAACGACATTACCGGCTCAACCCCTGCGTCCTTCGAGCCGACCATTGACTATGTCGTCGTCAAGATCCCGCGCTTTACGTTTGAAAAATTCCCCGGCGCGCCTGCCCTGCTCTCCACCTCCATGAAATCCGTTGGCGAGGCAATGGCCATTGGCCGCTCGTTTACGGAAGCCCTGCAAAAGGGCCTGCGCTCCATGGAAACCGGCCTGCACGGACTGGACCCGGTGGAAGTGCCCGGAGATGGCGGAGAAGATGCGTTCCGCGCAGCCCTCTCCCAGCCGCGCCCGGAGCGTATCCTAATGGCGGCGCAGGCGCTCCGCGCTGGCCTGTCCGTGGAAGATGTGAACGAGGCCTGCCGGTTTGAGCCGTGGTTCCTGCGGGAGCTGGAAAAAATCGTTCACGCAGAACGCGCCATCCAGAACCACGGCCTGCCGCGTGATGCGCAGGGCCTGCGCCGCCTGAAAGCCATGGGCTTTTCCGATATCCAGCTCGCCCGCCTGTCCGGCCTGCAGGAAGAGGACGTGTCTGCCCTGCGCAACGAGGCTGGCGTTCATGCGGTTTATAAGCGCATTGACACCTGCGCGGGTGAGTTCGCGTCCAGCACCCCCTATATGTATTCCACGTATGAAGGGGTATTTGCCCCTCCGGCCTGTGAGTCCGACCCGACGGACCGTGAGAAAATCATCATTCTCGGCGGTGGCCCGAACCGTATTGGTCAGGGCATTGAGTTCGATTACTGCTGTGTCCATGCCGCTTACGCGCTGCGGGAGGCCGGGTTTGAGACCATTATGGTCAACTGCAACCCGGAGACGGTCTCTACCGACTATGACACCTCGGACCGGCTGTATTTTGAACCGCTGACGGCAGAAGATGTTGTCGCGCTGATCCGCAAGGAACAGCAGAACGGCACCGTCAAAGGCTGCATTGTGCAGTATGGCGGCCAGACGCCGCTCAAACTGTCTCACGCTCTGGAAAAAGCAGGCATCCCGCTGCTGGGCACACCGGCGGACGCCATTGACTGCGCGGAAGACCGGGAGCGCTTTCAGGCGCTGCTGCACAAGCTTGGCCTGCGTCAGCCTGCCAACGGCATTGCCCGCTCCCCGGCGGAAGCTGAGGATATTGCAGAACGCATTGGCTACCCGGTTGTGGTGCGTCCGTCCTACGTTCTGGGCGGCCGGGCGATGGAAATCGTGTATGATCGCGCGGGCCTCCAGCGCTATATGCGCGGGGCGCTTCAGCTTGCCGGGCATGACATTGCCTCCGGCCCGGTGCTGATTGACCATTACCTGAACGAAGCCATTGAAGCCGACGTGGACTGCATTGCGGACGGCACGGACGTCTATGTGGCCGGTGTGATGGAGCATATTGAGGAAGCAGGCATCCATTCGGGTGACAGCGCCTGCGCTCTGCCGCCCTACACCCTCTCCCCCGCCATTGTGACGGAGCTGAAAGCCCAGACCGAAGCCATGGCGCGTGAGCTGGGCATTGTCGGGCTGATGAACGTGCAGTACGCCATCAAGGATCAGGAAATCTTTGTCCTTGAGGTCAACCCGCGCGCTTCCCGCACCGTGCCGTTTGTGGCGAAGGCCACGGGTGTTCCGGTCGCCAAGATCGGCGCGCGTGTTATGGCCGGGGCCAAGCTCTCCAGCTTCAATCTGGATGACAGCGCCGTTGTGCCGCATGTTGCGGTGAAGGAAGCTGTCTTCCCCTTCAACCGCTTTGCGGAAGTGGACATCATTCTGGGGCCGGAAATGCGTTCCACGGGTGAGGTCATGGGGCTGGATACGTCCTTTGAACGCGCCTTTGCCAAGTCCCAGCTCGGGGCCGGTGTGCGCCTGCCCACCTCCGGCACGGTCTTTCTGTCCGTGCGGGAGAGTGACAAGGCGCATCTCCCCGCCCTTGGCCGCCAGCTTGCCAGCATGGGTCTGAAAATTCTGGCCACACGCGGCACAGCCAAAAAACTGCGCGATGCCGGGATTGAGGTGGATGTGGTGAACAAGGTGCTGGAAGGCCGCCCGCATTGCGTGGACGCCATCCGCTCGGGTGAGGTGCAGATGGTTATCAACACCGCCCGTGGCCCGCAGTCTGTGGCGGACAGCTTTGATATCCGCCGCTCTGCCCTTGTTCTGGGCATTCCGCACTACACCACCATGGCGGGCGCACGCGCTGCAACCTATGCAATTGCGGCAATGCGTGAAGGACCGCTTGAAGTTGCGCCACTTCAGTCATACTTTAGTGGATCGTTCTGAACAGAGCGGGCGGGCCTTACGGCCTGCCTGCTGCGTTCCGCGGGGCAAGCGGCGTGCCAGAGGCATGGCCGCCTGTACCCGTGTTTTTTTGTAACTTCCATGCCGGTCTGATCGTCCGGCAGTTTTATTCTGGGGACATGTCTTGCAGAAAACTCCGATGACGGAAAAAGGTTTACGGCGGCTCGAAGACGAACTGCGTAATCTGAAATCTGTAGAACGTCCGGCCATCATCCGCGCCATTGCGGAAGCCCGCAGCCACGGCGATCTTTCCGAAAACGCGGAATACCACGCAGCGCGTGAGCGGCAGTCCTTTACCGAAGGCCGCGTTCTTGAGCTGGAAAGCATCATCTCCACCGCTGAGGTGATCGACCCCACCACCCTGTCCGGAGATCAGGTCAAGTTCGGTGCCACCGTCACCGTTGTTGATGAAGATACCGACAAGGAAGCGACGTACCAGATTGTTGGCATGCATGAAGCCGACATCAAACAGAACCTGCTGTCCATTTCCTCCCCGCTCGCCAAATCCCTGATTGGCAAGCATGAAGGGGATACCGTTTCCGTCCCCGCCCCCGGCGGTGACCGGACGTATGAGATCCTGTCTGTGAAATTTATCTGAGATGCTGAAGTTTGAGGATATCACCGCCGCAGCCGCGCGGATCAGCGGGAGTGTCCTCCGCACCCCCACGATTTCCTCTCACTCACTGTCCAAGCAACCGGCGCGGACATTACCCTGAAGCTGGAAAATCTTCAGGCTGTTGGCTCCTTCAAGGAACGCGGAGCAGCCAACAAGCTTGCCCTGCTCTCTGAGGATGAACGCAGACGCGGTGTGATCGCGGTCTCGGCTGGCAACCATGCGCAGGGCGTGGCCCGCCATGCCAGCCTGCTGGGCATTGATGCCGTTATCGTCATGCCAAAATTCACCCCTGCGGCCAAAGTAGTCCGCACCCGCAACTGGGGGGCGCGCGTCATTCTGGAAGGCGAGAGCTTTGCGGAAGCGCTGCTGTTCGCGCATGATCTTCAGGCGCGGGAAGGCCGGACCTTTATCCATCCGTATGATGACCCTGCCGTCATGGCCGGTCAGGGTACCTGCGCGCTGGAACTGTTTACGGATGCCGGACCGCTGGACATGCTGGTGGCCCCCATTGGCGGCGGCGGCCTGTTGGGCGGCTGCGCCGTGGCCGCCAAAGCCATGCGCCCGGAGGTCGAACTGATTGGCGTGCAGGTGCAGAATTATAACTCGCTCTCCGCCTTCCCAGGTGCCGCGACGCACCCTTCCGGCGGTTCCACCATTGCCGAAGGCATTGCCGTGATGCAGATCGGCCAGCGCCCGGATGAGGTTATCCGCAAGCTGGTCTCCCGCGTGCTGGTGGTGCCGGAATGTGCGGTGGAAACCGCCATTACCCTGCTGGCCGAAGGCGCAAAGCAGGTGACGGAAGGCGCTGGCGCGGTCGGGCTTGCCGCCGTCATGACCTACCCGGACCTGTTCCGGGACAAAAAGGTCGCGCTGCCCATTTCCGGCGGCAATATCGACAGCCGTATTCTGGCCAACACCCTGCTGCGCGCCATGCTGCGCGATGGCCGCATCCTGCGCCTGATTATGGAAATCCCCGACCGCCCCGGCGTGCTGGCTGATATTTCCAGAACAATCGGGGAAGCGGGTGGCAATATCATTGAAGTGTCGCATCAGCGCCTGTTTGCAGCCCCCTCCGTGCAGGCGGCGGAACTTGAAGTGATGATTGAAGCGCGTGACCCGGAACACGCGGCCCTGATTACCAAAGCCCTTGGCGAACACTACATCGTTCGTCGCGCCTGACGCATCAGAACCATGCCTGCCGGGCACTTGTGCCCTGCTGTTTTAGTGGCATAGTGACGCCTTAAAACAATAAGAAGGCATGGTTCTATGAGTGCAGCAGCACCCTCCCAGACAAAACGCCCCGTTATGCTGGTTATTCTTGATGGCTTCGGCTGGCGGGAAGACTCTTCAGATAACGCTGTCCAGCAGGCGCATACCCCGGTTTTTGACGCTCTGTGGAAAAATGGCCCGCGCAGCTTCCTGCGCACCTGTGGTGAGGATGTTGGCCTGCCGGAAGGCCAGATGGGCAATTCTGAAGTCGGCCACCTGAATATCGGCGCAGGCCGCGTTGTGATGCAGGAGCTCCCGCGCATTACCACCGCCATCCGGGATGGCAGCGTTGCCCGCAGCACCGCCATGACCAGCTTTATCGCCACCCTGAAGAAAACCGGCGGCACCTGCCATCTGCTGGGCCTCGTCTCGCCCGGCGGCGTCCATGCGCATCAGGACCACGCCGCCGCCCTCGCCCGGATGGTGGCAGAAGCCGGGGTTCCGGTAGCGTTCCATGTGTTTACAGACGGACGCGATACGCCGCCCCGCTCCGCACAGGGCTATCTGGACACGCTGCGCGCAGCCCTGCCGGAGAGTGTGAAAATTGCCACGGTCTCCGGCCGCTACTACGCCATGGACCGTGACAAACGCTGGGAGCGCGTGGAAAAAGCCTATGACGTGATGGTCAGTGCGGAAGGCCCGAAAGCGGCCACCGCGCAGGATGTTGTGACGCAGGCCTATCAGGCCGATATTTCCGACGAATTTATCCAGCCCACCGTGCTGGACGGCTATACCGGTATGAAGGATGGAGACGGCCTGCTCTCCTTCAACTTCCGGGCTGACCGCATCCGCCAGATTCTGGACGCCATGCTGGAACCGGCGTTTGACGGTTTTGCGCGCAAGAAAGTGGTCAAATTCTCCACCATTCTGGGCATGACGCACTATAGCGACACACTGGCGGAACGCCTGACGGTGCTGTTCCCTCCGGACTCGCTGGAGAATATTCTGGGCGAAGTTGTGGCCCGCGCCGGCCGCACCCAGTTGCGTATGGCCGAGACGGAAAAATATCCGCACGTCACCTACTTCCTGAATGGCGGGCGGGAAAAGCTGTTTGAGGGTGAAGACCGTATTCTGGTCCCCTCCCCCAAAGTCGCGACCTATGACCTTCAGCCGGAAATGTCCGCGCCGGAACTGACGGACAAAGCCGTCGCCGCGATTGAAAGCGGACAGTATGACCTGATTGTGCTGAACTTCGCCAACCCGGACATGGTCGGGCATACAGGCATCCTGAAGGCTGCCATCAAAGCGGTTGAAACCGTGGATGCGGGCACAGGCCGCATTATGGAAGCCCTTAAAAAACAGAACGGTTCCCTGCTGGTTACGGCAGATCACGGCAACTGTGAGACCATGAAAGACCCGGACACCGGCGTGCCGCATACCGCGCATACGCTGAATGTGGTGCCTCTGGTGGCTTTTGGCGTGGGCGGCAAAAAGCTGAAAGATGGCCGGCTGGCTGATCTGGCCCCCACCCTGCTGGATATGATGGGCCTGCCCAAACCTGATGACATGACAGGGACTTCCCTGCTAACGGACTAAATGCTTTTCGCCCAGCCTCCTGCCCCGGCTCACCTTCTCCTTCCTGCCCTGTGCAGGCAGGGAAAACCGGCCCGTGGGAGGCAGGCTTTCAGAACGCTGCCTATCGGGATTTTCGCCGTGCTCGCCTGCCTGCCGCAGGCTGAGGCCGGAACATCTAAGAAAACTCCTGCACACACGCACCACAGCACTGCAAAAAGCACGCTCCACCGGTCAGCCGTGCAATCCGGAAGTGCTCACCACCCATCAGCAGGGAAGCACGCCGCAACGTCGCCTTCCTCCCATACCGCCATGACCCGTGCGGAGGTGGACGCCGAGCGCTCGGTCCGGCAGGCACAGGCTGCGCTGGCCGCCACACAGGCGGAACGGGCCGCCATGGATAAGCAGAAAGCCGCGCAGGCCGCTGCTGTCACCACATCCCGCGCGAAAAATGAGGCCGCTCAGGCCATAGCCGTGCAGAGTGCCGCCAAAGCCTCAGCCCTCTCCGCCGCGACTGTTTCCGCCACGGCCCAGCTTCAGACAACAGAGCAGCAGGTTGCGGACCTCGATTCCCGCATTACGGATCTCCGCAAGGAACAGGCCAGCCTGAAAGACGCGCTGCGGGAAGACGCAAAAGCCCTTGCGCCGGTTCTGCCGCTGGCAGAACGCCTCTCCCTGTATCCGTCTGATACGCTGCTGGCCGCGCCGGTTCCGCAGGGTGAGGCCGTCACAGGATTTCTGGTGCTGCGTGGCCTGTCCCGCGGGCTGGAACGTCAGGCGGAAGACATGCGCGCCCGGCAGGAAAAATTGACGGCGCTGGATGCGGACCTGACCGCCAAACTGGCCAGACTGGGCCAGTTACAGGAAACACAGAGCCACCAGCGGGATCAGGTACGGCAGCAGGCCTTAAAAGCCCGCGCTGCCCAGCAGCAGGCCAATGCGGCCGCCCGTGCCGCGGCCGCGCAGTTGCAGAATGCCACGCAACGCGCCTCCAGCCTTCAGGATGCTGTCTCCCGGCTGGAAGCCTTGCAGTCCGGGGCCGAGGCTGCCCTGCAAAAAGAAATTGCCTCGGCGGAAAAAGCGCATCAGGCCGCGCGGG
>NZ_BAJW01000044.1 GCF_000613905.1 Acetobacter persici JCM 25330 | reverse complement strand
CCCCCCCAAATCCGGGGCCGCCGCCATGAAATCCACCGCCCGGCCCACCTCCGGGGCCTCCGTGAAAGCCACCACCGGGACCACCACCAAAACCGCCGTGCATGCCACCGCCGCCGCCAAACCCGCCACCTCCCCCGCCGGGATGGGCCAGCGCAGCAGGAGAGAGAGCACAGGTCAGCAGCAGACATGCCGCCAGCCGTCCATAATGCAGTGAAGTGCGTTTCATGATCTGCCCCCTCTTATGGCCAGCCATCCGGCCTGATTCTGGCATCCGGTTCCTGCACGGAACATAACGTATCTCTGAATAAGACGTGGGAAACCGTTGACCGGATTTCCACAGAAAAGCTGCCTGACGCGCTTTAGATGTCAGCTTTGACACACGATGCAGCGTTTCGGCCATTTAAAGAGGAGAATAGATACGTCATACGGCAATCTGATGGCTGAGGCAGGCCCCCAGACGCAGGCTGCCGTGCATCCGATGCACATCCTATGCCAGAGAGATCCGGCCATAAATCCATTAGCCCACCCTGAAAAAGTGGGAACAGATTTAGCAATTTTTGCGGGAAAAGTCTGGTCGGAGTGAGAGGATTCGAACCTCCGGCCCCTGCGTCCCGAACACAGTGCTCTACCAGGCTGAGCTACACTCCGATGACCGTGAGCGGGCTATACCCCTCTCCGACCCTCTTAGCAAGAGGTGAAACGCAGAGAAGTGGAATTCTCTACTGCTCTCAGAGCTGATCCACAGCGACGCGGTCGGATTGCTCCGCACACAGAGAACGCGCCAGCGCTGTTTCAACGTCCGGTACGGCCTCAATCATGGCCCGTGCCTCTGCTGAGGCAAACCCCTGCTCCACAGCAGCATCCAAGGCGGCAAGCAGCATATCGGCCCAGTTTGCCGTATTAATCAGGATAATTGGCTTGCTGTGGCGTCCAAGCTGCTTCCACGTCAGAATTTCCATCATCTCATCAAACGTGCCAAAGCCGCCGGGAAGAATCCAGAACGCATCCGCGCGTGAGAACATGATCTGCTTCCGGGTATGCATCGAGTCCGTTACGATCAGTTCGGCCACGCCTTCATGCATTTTTTCCCGGCTTTCCAGAAAATCGGGAATCACACCGGTAACAGCGCCACCCGCGCGGAGGGTTGCATCTGCCACAACGCCCATCAGCCCATGTGCGCCACCGCCATACACCAGACGGATGCCGGCCTGTGCCAGCGTCTGGCCAACGGTCTGCGCAGCCTGTTTATAAAGCGGGTTTTTCCCAAAGCGAGACCCGCAGAAAACGGCAACAGCATTCAGGGTCGAGGGCATAGGGTCCTTCTCCTTTTTTCTCACGTTCTGAGTAGCAAAAAACCATACCGTGTTTTCACGGCTTATGCAGGGCTGAAAATCTTTACGAGACTGTTTCAGGACGCAAGGCGGGTTTTCTTGTTAAGCACCACACATAGCCCAACCCCGACAAGACTGACAAAAGCCGCGGCCTGAAACACGGCACCATATCCCCAGAGCGGGATCATCAGGCCCAGCAGAGGGCCGGAAATCCCTATGGCTATGTCCAGACAGACAGAAAATGCCCCGATTGCCGCCCCTTTGCTCTCCGGGCCTGTCTGCGCCACAGCGCCAACACCCAGTGCAGGAAACACCAGAGAAAATCCTGCCCCTGTCAAAGCCGCGCCAACATAAGCCCACGCAACAGTCTGCCCAAAGGCCAGTACAAACAGCCCCAGAGCTTCCACCAGCAAGGAGACCATCGCCACGGTAATTCCGCCCTGTTTTGCAATCTGGCGGGTAAACGCAAAGCGGGTCAGCACAAAGGTAATCCCGAACAACGCCAGCGCAAATGCCGCGCCACTCCAGTTCTGATCAGAAAAATACAGTGCCAGCATTGCGGAAATTGCCCCGAACCCAACGGACCCGGCAGCAAGAGCAAGCCCATAGGGCAGAACACGCCCTAACACGGTAAAAAATGAAGGCTGCTTGCCCGCAACCAGCGGGGCCACGGCTGGCTGACGCAAAGCCAGAGGAATCCCTATCCCCATCAGCGCCGCAGACAACAGCCCAACACCCGCAAATCCGCCGAGAACCGGCACGGACACACTATGGTAGATCAGTGTCGCAACAGGCGCGCCCAGCGCAATGCCACCATAGGAACACACCCCGTTCCAGGAAATGACCTGCGCGGTGCGGCTGACCCCTGCCCTGCGGATGTTCCAGATAATGACGGCCGTTGCCACCCAGCTTTCCGCAACCCCCAGCGCAACGCGCCCGGCCAGCACACACAACAGGGCAAGACGTGGCCAGGCCACCAGCAGAGCGGCTGCAACCAGCAGCAGGCCAGACAGCACGCCTGTACTCAGCCCCATCAGCACAACACGCTTCGGGCCATCTGTATCCACCCGCTTGCCTGCCCCGACGCGGGAGGCAAACGTGGCCAGATACTGAACAGAGACAGCAAACCCCGCCATGGCGGAACTAAAGCCAAGTTTTTCCCGCACAAACAGGGGCACGACGGCAATTTGCAGGCCAATATCCGTGTAACAAAACAGCGTAAAAATCACGACGGCCAGAATAACAAACGTAACCGAGGACGTGCGGACAACCCCTTCCGACATGAAACATTCCTCAAAAAATGATGCTATACAGCGTGTTCAAGATCCTATTTCCAGATGAAAGACCCGCTCCATGACGAAGCCTCTTCCGGACGCAGGCGGATATGTCACGCTCTCTTCCCGTATCGCCTATGAAAACCCATGGACCCGCGTAAGGGAAGAGCGGCCCAATGGCAAAGATGGGCTGTATGGGGTGGTCGAGCGCGGTCAATTTGTTGTTATCCTGCCGCTGGGTGAAACAGAAGACGGGCGGCCCACCGTAACGCTGGTCAACCAGTATCGTTACCCGATTGGCCAGCGGCTGTGGGAATTCCCCATGGGCATGTGGGAAGACCGGCCTGACGCCGCACCGGAAACACTGGCCGCCGGAGAATTACAGGAAGAAACAGGCTGATTGCCAAAACGCTGCATCATGCCGGTGTGATGTATCAGGGCGTGGGCTTCACCACCCAGAAGGGGCATGTCTATCTGGCGACCGGGCTGACACAAGGCCCGTGCGCGCGTGAAGAAACTGAACAGGACATGACCTGTCACACACTTTTACTGGAAGAGGTGGAGGAAATGATCCGTAAAAACGAGATCACCTGCATGGTCACGCTCTCAGCTTTCGGACTGCTTCGCGCACAGGGATTGATTTAAAAAACGTATGAATTTTCCCTGTGAGGCTTTCTGGCTTTTCTGACGGTGTCAGAGAGCCTCACAGATTATTCAGAACGGGCGAACAATTACCATAATGACGATAATCATCATGAGAACTGTCGGGATCTCATTCGCTATCCGGTAATATCGTTCGGCGTGGGTATTTCTGTCTTCCGCAAACTCGCGCCGCCAGCGGGCACAGAAACCATGAAACGCAAACATGCCGACCAGTGCTGTCAGTTTGCAATGCCACCAGCCTGCATGCCAGTCCACACTTCCCGGCGTTAATACCAGAAGCACACCAAACAGCAGGCTGGCGCACATGGCCGGATTTATAATGGCGCGCAGCAATCTGCGCTCCATGATTTTAAACCGCTCACTCTCCTCTGAGCCGATACGCACCTGACAGTGATAGACAAACAGACGCGGCAGATAGAAAAGACCAGCCATCCACGCCATGACAGACATGACGTGAAAGGCCAGAATCCAGCGTACCCAGGGCAGAAGAGCATCAAACGTCATCAGACTGATCCCTGACTCTGCAAGACTTTTTGTAAAATCGGCACAAATTCTGAAAGATGATGGATACGGATCAGGTTTTTCCAGTCCGGAACCGGCTCTGACCCCGGCCGAAGCAGAACACACATCATCCCGGCATCCACCGCCGCCCGCGCACCGGTATTGCTGTCTTCCAGCACAACGCAGTTTTCAGGCAAAACGCCTTCCTGTGCTGCGGCATGCAGATACACATCTGGCCGTGGTTTGGGCACGCCCATATCCCGCGCAGAATGAATCCGGTTTGCAAAATAATGCGTCATATCAGTTGCGATGAATTTCGCATCCATTTCCTCAACCGAAGAATTGGACCCGACACGCACAGGCAAACCCAGTTTTCTGACGCCTTCAAGCATGCCATGCACGCCATCAATCGGGTCAACGCCTTGTTTCATCGCTTCAACAAAACGCTTCTGGACACGATCTGCCCAGTCAGAACCAAGAGATTTTCCGGTTTTCTTTTCAATATCTTTCTGAATTTCCGGCAATGCCATGCCGGAAAATTCTTCAACCGCCTTTTCAGGCGGAATAGTCAGGCCTGCAGCGCGGGCTTCTTCCGCGCTGATCCGGCAACAGGTCTGCTCACTGTCCACCAGAACACCATCACAGTCAAAAATGACAAGTTTCAGGTGCCCTTCAGGAGAAAGTGCTAAAGCCTGCGTCATAAACCGGTCTCCCGCACTGTTTTGACCAGATCCGCCACATGCTCAACAGGCGTTTGCGGCAGAACACCGTGACCAAGATTAAAGACATGCGCGCGGCCACGACCAGCATTGCGCACAGCCAGAGCTTCACGCCGCATAGCCTCACCGCCAGCCAGAACAGCAACCGGGTCAAGGTTGCCCTGCAAGGCGACATGTTCCGGAACCATGCTGCGCACAGTGGCAAAATCTGCCCCGGTATCCAGTGCGAGAACATCCACGCCGGTTTCCCGCGCATATTCTGCCACCATCACGCCGCCAAGACGTGGAAAACCAATAACGCGCACGGAGGGGTAACGCGCTTTAATGGCCTGCACAATCTGGCGCGTCGGCGCGATCACATGTTTGCGGAATTCTGAGGGAGAAAGCAGACCTGCCCAGGAATCAAACAGCATGACAGCTTCAGCACCCGCTTCAATCTGGGCACAGAGATAGGTTGCCGTCTGCTCCGTCAGCAGCGCCATCAGCCTGTCAAACAATGCGGGTTCAGAAAAAGCCATACTGCGGGTTATGGCAAATTCACGCGAGCCGCCGCCTTCCACCATGTAGCAGGCAACCGTGAAGGGGGAGCCGGTAAAGCCGAGCAGTGTCGTTGCACCCCCTTTTGCAATGCCAATATCGTCAGGGCCGTCCAGAATGCTTCTGAGCCGGGATAGCGTTTCCAGAACCGGAGCCGTCACCTCTGCAATGCGTGCAGGATCGAGTTTTGCCAGATCGGCTTCACTGCGGATTGCGCCGAGAACCGGCCCTGTACCTTCAACAAACTCAAGGGACTGCCCCATAGCCCAGGGCAGAATGAGAATGTCAGAGAACAGAATAGCGCCATCCATCCCAAAGCGGCGAATAGGCTGCAAGGTCAGTTCGGTCGCAATCTCCGGTGTCATGCAGCGTGTCAGAAAATCTGCTCTGGCGCGCATGGCCCGGAATTCCGGGAGGAAACGTCCTGCCTGTCGCATCAGCCACATTGGCGGTGGCCAGACAGCCTCACCGTTCAATGTTCTGAGCAGGCGTTTGGAGGGGGGATATCTGTGTTGCTGGTCATGGCCTGAAGTCCTGCACGTCTTTGTCCAACCTGTCCACGGTCCTAAAATATAAAATAAAAGAATAGAAATGGATTTAGAGGTTAAAGGGTGCTGTGGATGACGGGGTACCCACCATTCCGAAAATGTACCCCATCTTTCCCACACTGTGTACAGATTGCAGAGCGTTGGAAATGCTGAGGTTTTCAGAGTTATCCAGAATGTACCCAAATGAGGGTGTGTACAACTCACCGGTTCATGACTCTTGTGAGTTGTGCACGGTACTCGGTACGCGCTTGTCATGATCGCCGTACAATCCACATGTACCCCGGTACTCAGGAGAGTACTCACATCCCCCTTATTGCTCAGTACCTGAAAGAGACTCGCTTTCGTGACAGATTTAGTACTCAAACCGACTCCAATACAGGACTCGCGCCATAAACTGGTTCTGGCGAGCGGATCTGCTATCCGCCGCACACTTCTGGAAAATGCCGGATTGACGTTCTCCGTGCTGACGTCTTCTGTTGATGAAGCGCCTCTTAAACAGGCCGGATGGGCAGAGGGGGCAACGCCGCAGACAGTTGCCCTCCGTCTGGCGGAAGCCAAGGCGCTTTCCCTCTCCTGCCCGGATGCCTTTATTATCGGGGCGGACCAGATGCTTTCCTGTCATGGAAGCTGGTATGACAAACCTGCGGACCTCCCCGCAGCGCGGGAACAGCTTCTCTCTCTAAAAGGCCAGACCCATACCCTGCATACGGCTGTGGTGGTGTGCCGGAACGGGCAGGTCCTGTGGCAGCATGTCTCTGAACCTCAACTGACAATGCGTTCGTTTTCTGACGCCTTTCTGGATGCCTATCTGGCAGCGGAAGGTGAAGAGTGCCTGTATTCTGTTGGAGCCTACCGTATTGAGGGGCCGGGCCTGCATCTGTTTGCCCGGATGGAGGGAGATCAGACGGCTATTCTAGGCCTGCCGCTCCTGCCTTTGCTGGAAGGGCTGAGAGAGATGGGGGTACTGTTTTCCTAAAATAGGGACTTGTCAGCCCTGAAATCGTCTTGTATCAGGCGTGCACAGGCAAGCCACGTCATGTGGCCTGAATGGAACAGTGTGGGGCCATAGCTCAGTTGGGAGAGCGCCTGAATGGCATTCAGGAGGTCGTCGGTTCGATCCCGATTGGCTCCACCAGTTTCCGCTTTCTTGCCTTTTCCCGCTATAATATATTTTCAAACGCTCACGCTGTAAGCGTTTTTAAAGCAGGCAGTTTGGGATAATCCCGCTCATGGCCTATCCAGCGTTTACGCTGAAATCCTCCCTCTTCTCAAAAATTGATGATGCCTTTTCCCAGAAGCCCGGTGCTTAACGCTCAGCTCTATCGGAGTGTGGATTTTCTGAAGCAGATAAGGTTTTTTCTGGCGCTGTTCGGTGCTGCTTTGTCTCTGGCTGCTTAAAATGTTTCTGAGTATTCCGGGCTTTCTGCTGTAAGCACATCACGTCTCTAATGATGTGTCAGCCCCTCCGGAGGCTGATGCAGACCGGAGAGTGGCCGCAGGAGGGACATATGGCAGACCAGAACTGGACAGAAGAAAGCCCTGAGGATGCTGAGGCAGATGCCCGGGCAGACCGGATTTTTCAGCAAACCGGCATTGCCGAGCCCGCTGAGCCAAAAGGCAGTTTTCTGCTAACGGTTCTCCTGCCTGTTCTGATAGCAGGGGCTCTTCTGATTGGTGGCCTCTGGATGTTTTCTGGCTGGCTTGGACTCTAACAGGCTGGGACATTCAGACTATGCCGCGCTTTTCTCCTGCCCCGTTTGTGCCGGGAACCGGCTTTACGCCCTGGCTGATTGTGCTGTTGGGCTGGTAACCGCCATCGGGCCGGTGGCAACGGATATGTATCTTCCCGCCTTTCCGGAGGTGGAGCACGATCTTGGGGGCGGCAAAGGCTCAGCCCAGTTTACGCTGGGGGCCTGGTTTTTAGGGCTGGCTATCGGGCAGTTTTCTCAGGGGCCGCTGTCTGACAGATTTGGCCGCCGTGTGCCGCTTATGCTTGGCCTGCTGGTGTTTGCCATTGCCTCCGCTGGCTGCGCGATGGTGCAGGATTATCATCTGTTTTGCCTGTGCCGCTTTGTGGCGGCCGTTGGCGGGTCGGCCAGCGCCGTGATTCCGCGCGCTATTGTGCGTGATGTGGCAACAGGCAAAAAGGTGCGAAGCTGATGTCTCAGCTCACACTGGTTTTTGGAGTCATGCCTGTTTTGGCCCCCAGTCTGGGCAGTCTTGTTCTGCAATTTGGCAACTGGCGGTGGATCTTCTGGATCGGCACGCTCTATGCGCTGGCCGCCATTGTCGGCCTGTTCTGTTCTCTGCCGGACACGTTGCGGCCAGAACGCCGGGTTGCGTTTTCTCCTATCAAAATTCTGACCCGCTATATCACCATCAGTCAGGAGCCGGTGTTCCTGTCCAACGCGCTGATCGCCACATTTTCAACCTTTGTGATGTTTGCCTATCTGGGCAGTGCTCCTGTGCTGTTTGAGCAGGTGCTGCATTTCACGCCCGGTCAGTTCGGGGCGTTTTTCGGGGTGAATGCGGCGGCTTTCATTCTGGGAACGCAGATCAACGGTCGCCTTGTGCATCGGGTTGCCATGCCGATGCTACTGGAAGGCGCTTTGCTCTGGGCAATTATTGCCGGAGGGCTGTTCACGGTGCTGGCTTTGTGCGGGGTTGCCGGGGAGCATCACGCTCTTCTGACCTGCACGCTGATTGCCAGCATTACCGGGGCGCTGGGCTTTATCGGGCCGAATGCGACTGTGATGTCCTTCTATCATCATGGCCAGCATGCAGGCAGCGCGTCTGCCCTGCTGGGAACCATGCAGTTTGGAATTGGTTCATTGAGTAGTGTTCTGGTGGGTCTGCTGCCCGGTGGCAGCGCAATACCAACCGCCATTGGCATGATGGTGGGGATTCTTGGAATGGCCGGTGCGGACCTCATGCGGCGACATGCCCCCGAAATTGGCGCCGACGAGGACTAAGCACCGTTCGACAGAAAAGGACGGGTCTATGGGGTGGCGTTCAGAGGAAAAGCAGGCAGGCCAGAGGCTTTCCCACCTGCTACTGGCCGGTGTTGCGGCCAGCGTAATTGGTCTGGGAAGCACGGGGGGATCTGCATGGGCGCAGTCGACACAGGCCCTTTCTCCTGTTGTGCTGGAGCATGTGCGTCTGTTTGATGGCACGGGTGCTGCAGAACAGGATGATATGGCAGTGCTGGTGCAGGGCTCCCGGATTGTTTCCGTGGGGCATACGGGCAAGCTGGCTGTGCCGAAGGGTGCAAAGCAGATTGATCTTTCCGGTAAAACGCTGATCCCCGGTCTGATCAGTAACCACAGCCATGTGGGCGTTGTTTCAGGCACCTCCGTCGGGTCTCAAAATTTTACGGCACCCGTTATCAAAGGGGCGCTGGACCAGTATGAACGCTATGGCGTGACGACCGTCACCGCTCTTGGTCTGACAAAATCTCCTCTTTTTGATGATCTCCGGCAGGCCCAGCATGCGGATGGTTCGGCCGGGGCAGATCTATTCGGGGTTGATCAGGGGATTGGGGTGCCCGGAGGAATGCCGCCGGAGGGCATGGTCAAGGTCGGGAAAGATCAGATTTTCCGCCCCGCTACCGTGGCTGAGGCACAGCAGGCCGTGCAGACCATGGCACGGGAGCATACGGACCTCGTGAAGCTCTGGGTGGATGATTTCCGCAACGGAGTAGCCAGCCAGAAGCCCCTGCCTGTTATGAAACCGGAAATCTGGCAGGCTGTTATCAATGCAGCCCATAGCCAGCATCTGCGCGTGGCCGTGCATATTCATGATCTGGATTATGGAAAACGGCTTGTAGCCGCCGGGGCAGACATTATTGCGCACGGTGTGCGGGACGAGCCGGTGGATGGCACGTTTATTACCGCTCTGAAAGACCGGGGCGTGTGGTATATCCCCACAATCAGTCTGGATGAAGCGACATACCTGTTTGCTGAACAGCCTGAAATCCTGAATGATCCGGTTCTGAAGGCTGGCCTGAGTGCGGACCTGCAAAAACAGTTTTCGGACCCGGCATGGCGGCAGAAAACGGCGTCCTCTCCTCTGGCGAAGGCCTCACACGCGGCTGTGGCGATGAACCAGAAAAATCTGCTCACACTGTATAAAGCCGGGGTGAAGATTGGCTTTGGCACGGATTCCGGCGCGGCTCCGGTGCGGATTCCCGGCTTTGCGGAACACCGGGAACTGAGGCTGCTGGTGCAGGCCGGGCTGACGCCCCTTCAGGCGCTGACACTGGCGACAAGTCAGGCCGCCGCCTTGCTGAACCTGTCTGACCGCGGGGTGATTGCTCCCGGCAAGCGTGCAGATTTTGTGGTGCTGGAGGCAGATCCTGCAGACAATATTGCTGCTGTTGACCAGATTGCCGCGGTCTGGCGCGGTGGTGTGCGGGCAGCCGGGCCTCTGGTGCCGCGCTGAAGCAGGCTTAGTGCGACTGCGGGGCCGATGACGGCTGTTGTTGTTCCCGCTTGCCGTAAATAGCCTGTGTTTCCGGAATAACGCTGTGGCCGTCCCCTGCCTGGAGCGGGCCGGTTGCAGCATCGGAGGGAGCCAGAGGCTCGTAACGGTCGGTCGGCTGGGCTTTATCGGGGTTCTGGCCGTTATTGCGCGCCATATCTTCTCGCCGTTCCTGCTCCTGCGCCGCGCGGGCTTCTGCCGGAGCGGCTTCGGGCAGGAAACGGCCCGGCCGTTCTGGCGGAAGGTCGATATTATCGCCTTCAATCTCGACATGGCATCCGGCCAGCAGGGGGGCCGCCAGAACGAGCGCCCCCAGCTCCAGCATGAGGCGTGGAGCGGATCTGGTTCTGAGCAGAGGGGCGCAGCGTTTCACGGCAGAGCGTTATCCAGCCTTGAGGATATTAAAAAACTCAGCCTTCGAGGGGGCGGGCTTCTTCCGGCAGCATAACAGGAATGCCATCCCGGATGGGGAAGGCCAGTTTAGCCTGTGCGCTGATCAGCTCATTGGTGGTGGCATCATAGGTCAGCGGGCCTTTTGTCACCGGACAGACCAGAATGGAGAGGAGCCGCTGGTCAAGCGGAGGAGAAATTTCAGCACCAGACATGAGTCATACCCATAAAAATGATTCAGGAAGGCGGACCTTCCTCTTCAGGACCAGACAGATCTAGCAGCATTTGCAGCACACGCACACGCTCTGTCAGGCTACCTGCATCCAGCAATGCCTGTTTTTCCGCCGGAGGAAAAGGACAGATCATGGGAAGGGTGACCAGCAGGGCGTCATCCTCCATCTGTTCAATAACAGACCACCGGGCTGTCAGCCCTTTCTGGCGAAAATACTGGCGCAGAGAATTGAACAGTTTGTCACGGTCAAAAGGCTCGGACGGAATTTCGCTCAGATCACCCACAAAGGATGAGACATCAATCCGTGCCTGCCGGTACCCTCTGTGTAGGCCTGTCTCCCGCAGCACCCGGAACCGTGCCACGCCGCTTAGGGTTACGGCAAAGGTGCCGTCCGCCCGCTCGGTGAATGAGGTTATGCGGCCCAGACAGCCAACGGAATAAAGAGGCGGGGCTTTATCGTCCTCTTCTTCATCCTCTTCCTTCCATAAAGGCTGAATCATGCCGATCAGCCGGCGGGAGGCCAGAGCATCTTCCACCAGTGCCACGTAACGCGGTTCAAACACGTTCAGCGGCAGCTTCCCCCGTGGCAGCAGAAGAACGCCGCTGAGGGGGAACAGGCCGATTTCCGCAGGGATATCGGCCATAGTCAGGTCTGAAACTCTGGGAACGTGACGCAGAATTTCTTCGTCAGGAAAGAAAGAGGCCAAGAGGAACCGTGTCAGGAAAACAGGAGGGAAGACAGCCGGCGGCGGG
This sequence comes from Acetobacter persici JCM 25330, assembly GCF_000613905.1. GTDB lineage: Bacteria > Pseudomonadota > Alphaproteobacteria > Acetobacterales > Acetobacteraceae > Acetobacter > Acetobacter persici. The sequence goes on along the minus strand of NZ_BAJW01000044.1, from coordinate 17,698 downwards.
CGGCCAGTGTCGCGGGGTCATCATGGCCCCAGGCTTCAAAAAAGCGGAAAAGCTGCTGTTTTGCGGCGCCCTCGTTCCAGTCCGGGTCTGTTTTGATGATGGAGAGCAGTTCATCCGCGGCGTCTTCCCGCTTGCCAGCCACATTCAGACCTGTTGCGAGTTCGCAGCGGGCGGCGTGATCCTGCGGGTTTGCGGCAAGGCGGGCGCGGACCTCTTCCATTTCCTGCGCGGCCTTGCGGCCTTCCTTTTTGAGTTCCAGCGCCGCGCGTGCGCCTGCAACCTCGGGTGTGTCGCGGATTTTTTCCGGCACGTCCGCAAGGGCGGCGTCTGCGGCGTCTTCATCATCCAGAGCCAGCATGGCACGGATCAGCCCGCCCCATGCTTTCGGGTTTTCCGGTTCTTCTCCCAGAACGCCGGAGAACAGCTCCGCAGCGTGCGCAGGCTGGTTGGTCTCCATCGCGACGGTGGCCTCCTGCAACAGCTCCGTTGCGGGCAGCGTACCGCCACCGGCGGCCTTCAGCACGCCTTCCACAAATTTCTTGATCTCGCTTTCCGGCAGAGCGCCCTGAAACAGGTCCAGAATCTGGCCTTTCCAGAAGACCGCGACCATCGGGATGGATTGCAGCGGCAGGCCGATCTGCGTGAGCTGGGCGGCCAGCGCGCGGTTGGCTTCAATGTCAATTTTAACAAGGCGCACCTTGCCACGGGCCGCTGTCACGACCTTTTCCAGCACCGGGGCAAGCTGCTTGCACGGGCCACACCAGTCCGCCCAGAAATCGACCAGAACAGGAATGGACCGGCTGGCTTCAATCACATCCTGCATGAAGGTGGCCTGTGTGCCATCCGTAATCAGCGGGGCTGAGGCCTGAGGCGCGGCGGTCCCCTGTGCCAGCGGGTCCTGCATCAGGCTGCCGGAAGCCTGAGGGGCTTGCTGGCCAATAATATGGTCCATCTGGTGTTCATCCTTGCTCAAAACGACGGGGTGGCGCGGGGTCCATCCGGCGGCGCAAACCGCATTAGCTTTCTAAATGGTGAATCCTTTGCCCCGGTGCAATGGGAATTGGCGAGAGACATCCCATATCAGCATGGAAGACGTGCCGGGCGGCCATTCCCTGATTGCATGAAGGGCGGCAAAGGCGGCATACTGGACAAAACAGGAACGGCAGCGGTATTTTATGGACAATCCATCTTTTCCCAGTGCTCAGAAACTCAGTGTGCGCGGGGCACGGGCGCACAACCTCAAAAATGTTGATATCGATATTCCACGGGATTGTCTGACGGTTGTGACCGGGCTTTCCGGCTCCGGGAAATCGTCTCTGGCGTTTGATACGATCTACGCCGAAGGCCAGCGCCGCTATGTGGAAAGCCTCTCCGCTTACGCCCGCCAGTTTCTGGAACTGATGGGCAAGCCGGATGTGGATTCCATAGAAGGGCTTTCCCCCGCAATTTCCATCGAGCAGAAAACCACGTCCAAAAACCCCCGCTCCACCGTGGGGACCGTGACGGAAATTTACGACTATATGCGTCTGCTCTGGGCGCGGGCCGGGGTGCCGTACTCTCCCGCCACGGGTTTGCCGATTGAAGCGCAGACCGTCAGCCAGATGGTGGACCGTGTCATGGCGCTGCCTGAAGGCACGCGCCTGCTGCTGCTCTCCCCCGTTATCCGGGACCGTAAAGGGGAATACCGGAAAGAACTGGCGGAGTTGCAGCGCAAGGGCTTTACCCGCGTAAAGGTGGACGGGGAACTGTATGAAATTGCGGACGTCCCGGCCCTGAACCGCAAGCTGCGCCATACTGTGGAAGTGGTGGTGGACAGGGTCGTTGTGAAAGAAGGGATTGAAACCCGTCTGGCTGACAGTTTTGAAACAGCCCTGAGCCTGTCCGATGGTATTGCCTATACGGAAGAAGTTCTGAAAGACAATGACGCAGAGCCGGAACGTCTGGTTTTTTCTTCCCGTTTTTCCTGCCCTGTCAGCGGTTTTACGCTGGAAGAAATTGAACCGCGCCTGTTCTCCTTTAATGCGCCGCAGGGGGCGTGCCCGTCCTGTGATGGGCTGGGGTCTGAAACATTTTTCAATCCGGCTCTTGTGGTGCCGGATGTTTCAAAGTCTTTGCAGAAAGGGGCCATTGCACCGTGGAAAGATGCAAAATCGCCTTTGCTGGAACAGACACTGAAAAGTCTGGCCGCGCATTTTGGCATCAGCATGGACACCCCATGGAAAGATCTGCCGGAAGAGGCACAGAACGGTATTCTGAACGGTGTTGAAGAGAACATAGACTTTACCTATCAGGATGGCCGGAAAAGCTACACGGTCAGCAAACCGTTTGAAGGGGTTCTGGCCAGTCTGGCCCGCCGTCTGGCCAATACGGACAGCATGTGGGTGCGTGAGGAACTCTCCCGTTACCAGTCAGAAAAGCCATGCCATGTCTGCCACGGGGCACGCCTGCGGCCAGAAGCTCTGTCTGTGCGCGTTGCAGATAAAACCATTGCTCAGGCCTGTGACCTGCCAATTGGCACGGCGCTGGAGTGGTTTGAGACAGTCATGCCGACTCTCACGCCCCAGAAAGCTGAGATTGCACGGCGTATTTTACGGGAAATTCAGGAATGCCTGATGTTTCTGGATGATGTGGGGCTGGACTATCTGACCCTTTCCCGCAGTTCCGCCACGTTATCGGGCGGTGAAAGCCAGCGTATCCGGCTGGCCAGCCAGATTGGTTCCGGGCTGACCGGGGTTCTCTATGTGCTGGATGAACCCTCGATTGGCCTGCATCAGCGCGATAATGAGCGACTGCTTGGAACGCTGGAGCGTTTGAAAAAGCTCGGAAATACTCTGATTGTTGTTGAACATGATGAGGATGCAATCCGCAGTGCGGACTGGCTTGTGGATATGGGGCCGGGAGCTGGTGTGAACGGCGGCACCGTGATTGCCGCAGGCACACCGGAAGAAGTTGCCAAAGTGCCGGAAAGCCTGACAGGCGCTTATCTGTCCGGGCGTAAGAGCATTCCGGTGCCGGAGCACAGACGGCCGTATGACAAGAAAAAAGTCCTGACGGTAGAAGGCGCCACAGGGCATAACCTGAAAAACGTCACGGCCCATTTTCCTCTGGGCACGTTTACCTGCGTAACAGGGGTTTCCGGCAGCGGGAAATCCACACTGGTTATTGATACGCTTTATAAAGCCCTGTCCCGGCAGTTGATGGGGTCTTCCCAGACGCCGGAAGCGTATAAAAACATTAAAGGGATTGAACTGCTCGATAAGATTATTGATATCGATCAGTCTCCCATTGGCCGTACACCCCGCTCCAACCCGGCAACCTATACAGACCTGTTTACCCCTATCCGTGACTGGTTTGCAGAACTGCCGGAGAGCAAGGCGCGGGGTTACAAGCCGGGCCGGTTCTCGTTCAACGTAAAGGGTGGACGGTGCGAGGCGTGTCAGGGGGATGGTGTTCTCAAAATCGAGATGCACTTTCTGCCGGATGTGTTTGTCACCTGCGATACCTGCAAGGGCACGCGCTATAACCGCGAGACGCTGGATATTAAATTCCGAGGCAAATCCATTGCCGATGTGCTGGCAATGAGCGTGGATGAAGCCCTACCCTATTTTTCCGCACAGACCCGTATCCGGGACAGACTGGCTATTCTGCAAAAAGTCGGTCTGGGTTACGTTGCTCTGGGCCAGCAGGCAACCACCTTTCGGGTGGTGAGGCTCAGCGTGTCAAACTCTCGAAGGAACTGGCACGCCGGGCAACAGGCCGGACGGTGTATATTCTGGATGAGCCAACAACCGGGCTGCATACGGAAGATGTGCGTAAACTTCTGGAAGTTCTGCATGCGCTGGTGGATCAGGGTAATACCGTGATTGTCATTGAACATAATCTGGAAGTGATCAAAACCGCCGACTGGATTGTCGATGTGGGGCCGGAGGGTGGCGATGGCGGTGGCCGCATTGTTGCGGAAGGCACGCCGGAAGATATTGTGGCCTGCAAGGAAAGTTATACCGGCCAGTTTCTTGCTCCACTGCTGGCTCCCGCTCCGGCTAAAACCAGAAAAAAGAAGAAATAAGCTGTGTCTGTAAAAAACAAAAAAAATAAGGTTTTCCATTTTTTTGTGCCCGGACTTATGCTGGGGGCAGTCCTGCTGTCCTCACCGGTATCTGCGCAGACTGTGGAACAGGGCGCGCAGTCAGGCAGCACGGCAAATTCTGTTCTGTTTGAAAAACACACATGGACGGAAATTCAGTCCGGTGTTGCGGCGGGCGTGACGACGATCATCATCCCCGTGGGGGGCACGGAGCAGAGTGGTCCCTACATTGCCGTTGGCAAGCATAATGAACGCGCTGCTTATCTTGCGGAAAAAATTGCGGAGAAAACAGGTAAAACACTGGTTGCTCCCGTTGTGGCCTATGTGCCGGAAGGCGGCACTTCACCGCGCTCTTCCCATATGCGTTTCCCCGGAACAATTACTGTTCCACCCGATGTTTTTGAAAAACTCTTGATCTCCGCTGGAGAGAGTTTTCAGGTGCAGGGCTTCCGGCTGATTGTTTTTGTGGGGGATCACGGCGGATACCAGAAATATCTGGAAAAAGCGGCAGCCGCGCTTAATCAGAAATGGCATGGGAACGGGGCACAGGCTCTGTATGTCAGCGGGTTTTATACCGTGATCGCACACCAGTATGCTGACTGGCTGAAGCAGCAGGGGTATGGCAAGGATGTGGGCCAGCATGCGGATATCAGCGATACCTCGCTAATGCTGGCGGTTGACCCTTCCATGGTGCGGCAGGATGCGTTGCATCACGCTGGAGCGCCGTCCGCGCAGCAGGGAATTTATGGGGGAGACCCGCGCAGGGCCTCCGCGGCTCTTGGGCAGGCTGGTCTTGGGATGCAGATCTCTGCCGCCGTACAGGCTATTCAGGCGGCGCGAGGGTTCTGAATACAAGGTCAGAAAGGTCTTTAAAAAGTCTTTAAGAATAAATCTCAATAAAGAGCGTTTCTGCACCAGAGGGGCGAAAATAGACGCCTAATCGCCCATATGCTAAAGCCTCGTTGCGTGACGATGACAGCACAAGAAAGGATGGGCTGTAATATTATGGTAGTAAAAAGACATCTGGCAGCCGCTACGGCTGTGTTTGTCGCTTTGGGCGCAGGGGCCGGTCTGGCCGTTGCGCAGGAAGCCAGTCAGTCCCCTGTGCAGACAACAGCGCCGTCTGCTGCTCCGCAGCCCGCTCCGGCGCAGACCCCGGTTGTAAAGGGTGCGCCCGCCCAGACGGCTGGAGCCACTCCCGCAGCGCCTTCTGCAGTGCAGACCATCCCGGGCATGCCGCCGGTTATCAACCCGGCCAACCTGTATAGTGAGACCACACCGGAGCATATCAATCCGGAAGTGGCACAGGACCCGGCTCGTGTATATGTGCCGAACCTGCGCTCCAATGATGTGTCCGTGATCGACCCGGCAACATCCAAAGTAGTGGACCGCTTCCCCGTCGGGAAAAGCCCGCAGCATGTTGTGCCGTCCTGGGATCTGCGGACTCTGTGGGTGACGAACAATGCGGAAGGCACCACAAATGGCAGCCTGACCCCTATTGATGCGCGGACTGCCAAACCCGGCCCGGCCGTTGCGGTGGACGACCCCTACAACATGTATTTCACGCCCGATGGCAAATCCGCCATTGTGGTGGCCGAGGCGCGTAAACGGCTGGACTTCCGTGACCCGCACACCATGGCGCTCCAGCAGTCTGTGGAAACGCCGGACTGTAAAGGCGTGAACCACGCCGATTTTTCGATTGATGGGCGCTACGCGATCTTCACCTGTGAATTTGGCGGCCATCTGGTGAAGGTCGATACCGTTAATAAAACAGTCCTTGGTTATCTGAAGCTTTCCAGTGGCGGCATGCCGCAGGATATTCTGATCTCCCCCAATGGAAAGACGTTCTACGTGGCCGATATGATGGCCGATGGCGTTTTCATGGTGGACGGCGACAGCTTTAAGGAAATTGGCTTTATCCCGACCGGGGTTGGTACACACGGCCTATATCCCAGCCGTGATGGCACGAAGATGTATGTTGCAAACCGTGGCTCTCATAAAATTCACGGTAAACCGCATAGCAAGGCTGGCGGTGTGACGGTCATTGACTTTGCAACCAACAAGATTGTCGCTAACTGGCCGATCCCTGAAGGGGGCAGCCCGGATATGGGCAATGTAAGCGCCGATGGTAAAACCCTCTGGCTTTCAGGCCGTTTTGACGATGTTGTTTACCAGATCAACACGGAAGACGGCTCTATGAAGAAAATTCCGGTCGGTGCGGAACCGCACGGTCTGACCGTCTGGCCGCAGCCGGGCCGGTATTCCATCGGGCACACGGGTATTCTGCGCTAAGCCTGAGAGAGATTAACCCAGAACAGAAAAACCCCTTCCTTAATAGCTAAGGAAGGGGTTTTTGTTGTCATGAGGTGGAAGGTCGTGAGTATCAGGCGTTCAGATAAATCGTCTTGGTCTGCACATAGGCTTCAAGACCGTATTTGCCATCTTCCCCTCCAAGGCCGCTGTCCTTGTAACCATGGTGGAAGCCCTGCGGCGCTTCGCCGCCTTCACGGTTTACGTAAATTTCCCCAAAATTAAGATCAGAGCTGATACGCATGATGGTTTTCAGATCCTGCGTAAAGACATAGGCGGACAGGCCATAGCGGCAATCATTGGCCTGACGCAGCGCGTCTTCAAAATCCGTGACCTTTGTCAGCAGCATAACCGGGCCGAACACTTCATTTTGTATAATGTCCATCTTCCTTGACATTGGTCAGCAAAGTCGGGGCGTAGAAGAAGCCTTTATCATAAATCCCACCTTTCAGGCGCTGGCCACCGGTTTCCAGTTTAGCACCCTGAGAGACAGCTTTTTCAACCATGGCATGAACTTTTTCCAGTTCCTGCTCGCTGACTTTTGGCCCCATATCAGTTTCTGCATCAAGCGGGTTACCAACTTTCAGGGCCGCAATTTTCTTACTGACTAAATCAGCAAATTTTTCATAAACCGCGGCATGGACGTAGGTGCGTTCATTGCTGGTGCAGACCTGCCCGCCATTGGTAAAGCGCGCCAGAACGGCGGCTGTGGCGGCTTTCTCCAGATCGGCATCCTCCATAACAATAAAGGGTGCTTTACCCCCCAGTTCCAGCCGAACTTCCTTCAGGGTTTCAGCGGCGGCAGCCATGATTTTTTTACCCGTGGCCGTGCTGCCTGTCATGGTGATCAGCCGCACATCCGGGTGTTCCACCAGCGGGGTGCCAACGCCTTTCCCATCCCCCGGCACGACGTTCAGCACGCCAGCAGGGAAAATACCAGCCTCTCCGGCAAGGCGTGTGGCTTCAAGTGCTGCCAGCGGTGCCAGTTCGTGCGGCTTGATCACAATGGTGTTGCCAGCGGCCAGTGCGGGCCCGACCTTGCGGGCAAACAGAGCCAGCGGAAAATTCCATGCAGAAATTCCACCAATAACGCCATGCGGAATTTTCTCAATCAGGATTTTTTCTCCCGGTCGACTTCCCGGAATAATATCTCCTTCCAGTCTGCGGGTGTTTTCAGCCGCAAAGCGGAGCAGTCCGGCCGCAAAGGCAACTTCTGTTTTTGCTTCTTTTAGCGGTTTACCCATTTCACTGGTAATGAGGTTGGCGAGGTGATCTGCATTTTTTTCAATCAGTTTTTTAAAGGCATACAGCGCATCCGCGCGTTCCTCGGCGGTTTTGCGGCTCCATGCCGGAAAGGCTTCAGTGGCGGCAGACACAGCAGTTTTGACATCCTGCTCAGCCCCGTTTGCGACAACGCCAACGATGTCTCCCGTCGCAGGGTTGCGGATTTCCAGCGTTTCGCCACCACTGGGTTTGGCCCATGCACCCTTGATAAACAGATTATAGTGCGGAGGGTTTTTTGAAGACGGCATTGAAAAATCACCTTGTAAAACAGAGGGGAGCATCAGACGGTCTGCGTGCCCGTTTTGGGGGTATTGCTGTTAAAAACGTCTGTGCTGCTGATGGTTCCCATCGTTTCACAGCTTTGCGTGTGATGGAAAGTGATTATAAAAGAGTGAAATACTCACTAAAAGTGATGATGTCATGTATGTTCCCAAGCTGTCTCACCTCAGGTTTTTCTGCGCTATTGTTGAAGCAGGTTCCATTGCGGCGGCCGCGCGGCAAATGCATTGCGTTGCCTCAAACCTCACAATGCGGTTGAAGGAGCTTGAGGCTGATCTGGGGCAGGATCTGTTTGTGCGGGACCGTAAAAAGCTTCTGATTACGCCAGCAGGTCGTCTTTTTTATAAAGAAGCAAAAGATATTGTCTGCAGGGCCGAGCGCCTGCCAAAACTCTGGTCTGAGGGGCAGCCGCGCGGTATTCTGACTGTGGGCGCGCTGGATGTGGCATTTCTAAGCCTGCTCCCGCGCTGTGTGCCGCGGTTTATGCGTGAGTATCCGGGAATACAGCTTAATATTTTAAAAAAACCAAGCTTCAGTCTTGAAGATATGCTGATAACAGAGGCTATTGATCTGGCATTGACGGACGGACCGGTGGAAAATACCATGCTGGAGGGCACGTTTGCCTTTTCTGAAAAGCTGCATCTGGTTGTGCCCGGTCATGTAAAGAAAATTACACCGGATCTGATCGCGCAATCAGACTTCTATCTGTTTAATAAAGACTGTTTTTACAGGCGATGCGCGGAGCAGTGGCTTGAGGATAAAGGCTACCAGCCGCGCTCTGTCCTGACACTGGAATCTTATGATCTGATCCTTGCATGCCTCAGGGCGGGAGAAGGTCTGTCCTGTATGCCGGAAAGTGTTATCCGGCAGTTTCGTGAAAGAGGTGAAACATTAAGGACCTTCAGGCTGGACGGCTCCGGCCCGACAGATGTTTATTTTGTGTGGCGCAAACACGCAAAAACCAGAGTGTTGAAACATTTATTAAACTGGCACAGGAAACGCGACAGTAATTCTCTCAGGCATGGGGACACGGGACATGTCAGCATGAGAATGCTCTTTCGCGGGCTTTTTGTGCGCGGCCTCGGCGCTGATGCCAGAGTGAGCGAAAGTCGGCATGAGGGAGATTTCAGGCCTCGACAGGCCCCGGTGAGAGTGCTTCAAAAGCGTAATGAAATTATGCGTGCGGCCTGTTGCCGGATGGCGTTCAGGGCGTGCTGCATCCGTTGGAGATCTGGTGATGTCATTACGAAACCGCTTTCTGTCCAGCGTCGGGCTGACAGCCCCATGCCTTGCCGTGGTCGGCCTTACTCTTGCAGGGGCCCCACAGGGGCTGGCAGCGGATCTGTCTGCCCAGCCGCAGCCCATGCCGCTCCCGCTTCCTCCGGCTGTGCCTGCTCCGCAGGATGTGCCGTTTGGCAGTACACTCTCTCTGTCAGTCGATGGCACAGACCTTGCCCGCCATATCCTGAACATGAAGGAGACAATCCCTCTCCCCACCCGCTATGTGGAAAAAGGGGGGGATTTTGTGCTGCTCTACCCGATGTGGCTGCCGGGGAACCACTCCCCCAGCGGGACGATCAATCAGGTGGGGGATCTGACGGTAAAAGCCGATGGAAAAGTGATTCCGTGGTTGCGGGATACGGTTACTGTCAGCGCGTTCCATATTGATGTGCCGCAGGGTACAAAACAACTTGAAGTATCCTACCAGTTGCTGACACCTGTGTCCCCCAAAGTGGGGCGCGTGGTTATGACGGATACAATGGAGAATATCCAGTGGTCCGCAGTTTCCCTGTATCCGGCAGGCTATTTTACGCGGCAGATTATGGTGCATCCGAGCGTGGTCTTCCCGCAGGGGTGGTCCTACGGCACGGCTTTGCGGTCTGATGGCACAGGGAGCGGCAGCAAGGTCTCCTTCCAGCCTGTGTCCTTCAACACACTGGTTGATTCCCCTATTTTTGCAGGGAAGTATTTCCGGAAATTTGATCTGACACAGGATGATAAGGTGTCTGTCACGCTGAACGTCATGGCGGACCATCCGGAAGATCTGGCCGCGACAGAGGCACAGATTCAGGCGCATAAAAACCTTGTAAAGCAGGCAAACCTGCTTTTTGGGTCACATCATTATGCGCATTATGATTTTCTGCTGGCCCTGACAACCAAGCTGGGAGGTATTGGGCTGGAACATCATCAGTCCAGTGAAAATAGCGGTCCGCGCGGTTACTTTACCCACTGGAATAAGACCTTCGGGATGCGGGATCTGCTGGCCCACGAATTTACCCATTCATGGAATGGAAAATATCGCCGTCCGGACGGGCTGTGGGCACCGGACTTCAATACTCCGCAGCGCGGCACAGGCCTGTGGGTGTATGAAGGGCAGACGCAATACTGGGGCTATGTGCTGGCCGCGCGCGCAGGGTTGATGACGGTGCCGCAGGTCAAGGAGGCGCTGGCGGAAGTAGCGGCAACCTATGATAATCGGCAGGGCCGCCAGTGGCGTCCGCTGATTGATACAACAAATGACCCGATTATTGCCCAGCGTTCCCCACAATCCTGGAAAAGCTGGCAGCGGAGCGAGGATTACTATTCCGAAGGGCAGCTTGTCTGGCTGGATGCGGATACGCTGATCCGCAAACTTTCTGGCAACACAAAAAGCCTGAATGATTTTGCCAAAGCGTTTTTTGGCACTAATAATGGAAGCATTATTACCAGCACCTATAGTTTTGAAGACATAGTCAAAACGCTGAACGCTGTGCAGCCCTATGACTGGGCAAAATTCCTGCATGACCGGCTGTACAACACCAGCACCCATGCGCCGCTGGATGGGTTTACGCGCGGTGGGGCAACCGTTGTCTATACAGAAAAGCCCTCTGACAACATCAAATCTTATTCTGACCTGCGTCATGTTTCCGATTTCATGTTCTCTCTGGGGCTGACGGTAAGCAAGAAGGGTACGGTGAGTGATGTCTTGTGGGGTAGCCCGGCCTGGCAGGCCGGAATTACACGGGATCAGGACCTGCTGGCCGTCAATGGGGAGTCTTATGACCCTGAAGCCCTTCAGGATGTGATTACCAGTGCCAAAAACAAGGAGGCTGCCCCGATAGAGCTGCTGTTGAAGGATGGTGACCGGTACCATACCGTGTCTGTCACATATCATGGTGGTCTGCGTTACCCGCATCTGGACGGGAACACGCAGCTTCTGGACGCGCTGCTCGCTCCCCTTGGGGCAAGCAATGCGGCAGGGTCTGCCGCCGGAAAATAATCTGATGTGTTTTGGCCGGAAGGGGAATGGAAAGCAGCCCTTTCCGGCCAGCATCAAGGAGGAACTGTGCAAGAGGCTGATCAGACAGATTTTTATGAAAACGGCGCGGTAGAAAAACTATCCCCTGAAAAACATCTCTCGCCGGAACAGCAGGATCTGAAAAACGCCATCAAGGCATTTTGTCTGGCCCACCAGTATGATGCGCACGCGGTATTTATAATTGAAGGCGATGCGGGAACTGGGAAAAGTATTGTCATAAATTCAATTTTTAATGAAATACAGTCTCTGTCGCGTGGGGATGATAAAAGTAGTCCATTCTGGAAGACGGACAATATGCTCGTCGTTAATCATCCGGAAATGATGAAGCTCTATAAAAATATTTCTGAGTTTTATCCTGCTCTGAAAAAGAAAGACTTCGAGCGCCCGACAACATTTATCAACAGAATGTACAAGTCAGGTAAAAAAGCAGATATTATTTTTGTGGATGAAGCGCATCTTCTTCTGACAAAAAGCGACAAATACAACAGATTTCAACAAAATAATCATCTTGAAGAACTGATTAAACTCGCCAGAATTACGGTTCTGGTCTTTGATGAAAAGCAGGTTCTGAAATTCAAAAGTTGCTGGAGCAAGGCGCTTCTGGAACGTCTGGTGCAGGGGCTGCCATGCCAGATTTATCACCTGAAAACGCAGTTCCGCGTGCAGGCGGAACAGGATGTGCTCGACTGGATTGACGGGTTTTGCCGGAAGAAAATCCTTCCCATGCCCCATAAACAGACGTTCGACTTCAGGTTTTTTGACGATGCACAGGATCTGTACGAGGCGATCAGGCAGGAAAATGCCCGCCACGGTCTCTCCCGTATGGTTGCGACATATGACTATCCGTACACGCTGAATGGGGAAGATCACTTTATCCATGAGGGCCGCTTTACCCTCCGCTGGGACCGCTCTCTGCCGGATGAAAAACTGCCATGGGCGGAGCGACCGGATACGATTGATGAAGTTGGCTCCGTGTACACTGTGCAGGGGTTTGACCTGAATTATGTGGGGCTGATTTTAGGTCCGTCCGTGCTGTATGATCAGGCAACAGACGGCATCCGTATTGAGACCAGCCGGTATGAGGATGGTGCGGCGTTTGCCGGACGGGACGGGATTCAGGACCCCGACGGCACAAAAGAGCGCATCATGCTGAACGCCATCAATGTGCTGATGACGCGGGCTGTGCATGGTCTGTTTATTTATGCGAGTGACCCGGCCCTGAGGGCGCGGCTCATGGGGATGCAAAAAGGCCGGGATGCTGCGCCGGATTGAGGTGTAAAGAGCGGGACACAAGCGGCGCATGGCTGCTCCGCAGGCCTGCCTGCCTATAAAAACCCCTGTTTTTCCCGGCTGAGCGGGTTTTTTCTTGCAATACAGGACTTGTCCTGTCCGCATTGTGATGCCAACTGATGAGCCAGAGAGACCCGTAGCAGACGATCAGGATCAGGTTGCCATGTTTATTGAAACTGAAGACACCCCCAACCCCGCCACCCTGAAGTTCCTTCCCGGCCGTGCCGTGATGGGTGACGCAGGGACGATTGACTTTATTGATGCCGATGCCGTTTCTGGCCGGTCTCCGCTGGCGGATGCGCTGTTTGCGCTGCCCGGCGTCTCGCGCGTGTTTCTGGGCAATGACTTTGTGTCCGTCACCAAGTCTGATTACGAAGACTGGTCAGACCTGCGCCCGTTGGTGCTGACAGCTCTGATGGACCATTTTGTGTCAGGGGCTCCGGTTGTGGCCGAAGGTGCGGCCATTACGGAAGACCCGATTGCGCCGGAAGATCAGGAGATTGTCACCCAGATCAAGGAACTGCTGGACACCCGCGTTCGCCCGGCCGTGGCCGGAGATGGCGGGGACATTGTGTTCCGTGGCTACAAGGACGGCATTGTGCGCCTGACCATGCAGGGGGCCTGTTCGGGCTGCCCCTCCTCCCGCGCTACGCTGAAGCATGGTGTAGAAAACATGCTGCGGCATTATGTGCCGGAAGTTGTGTCCGTGGAGCAGGTTGAAGGCTAAGGCCGCGCTCAGCATCTTTCCGTCTCCCGGTCTGTGACCTAAAAGGGGAGCAGATACAGGAAAGCCCCGCACAGGCGGGGCAGCGGAGGCAGGACAGAAATGCTGGATGATAGCGGGCTGGATCTTCTTTTCCAAAAGGCGCGCACGCCACGACGCTGGATGGCCCGCCCGGTGGAGCCTGCCCTGCTGCGCCGCCTGTATAGTCTGGTCAGCCTTGGGCCGACCTCCGGCAACTGTAGTCCGGCCCGGTTTGTGTTTATTACCGCATCGGAAGGCCGGGAGCGTCTGCGCCCGGCTTTATCCGCCGGGAATGTAAACCGCGTGATGGGCGCGCCCGTCATTGCCATTGTGGCGTATGATCCCCTGTTTTTTGATGAACTGCCGCGTCTGGCGCCCAATGAAGAACTCCGTTCGTGGTTTGCGGCGGATGTCGGGCTGGCGGAAGAAACTGCTTTCCGGAACGGCACGCTGGAAGGGGCCTACATGATTACGGCCGCGCGGGCTCTTGGTCTGGACGCCCTGCCCATCTCCGGATTTGATCAGAACATGGTGGAAGATGCCTTTCTGGCCGAGGACGGCTGGCGCGCGAACTTCCTGCTCTGTCTGGGCTATGGGGATATTGAGCAGTTGCCGCCCCGCGCTCCGCGTCTGGGGTTTGATGAAGCGTGTCGTCTGCTGTGAGTGTCGTGGCTGAGCGTATTCTGGTGCTGGACGGCAGCCCGGCAGGGGATGCCGCCGCAGGAATGGCGGCCTGTGTCACTCCTTCGCCTGAGGGCGGTTATACGGTGCTCTCCCAGACAGGTGCCGCCGGAAAACAGGCCGCGGAAGGCATTGGCCTTCTGGCCGCCAGTGCCTTGCAGCAGGCAGGCTGGGGAGCCGGACACGCGGTGCAGCCTGATCTTGTGGCAGTAGTGACAGGCCCCGGCTCCTTCACCGGTTTGCGGGCGTCCTGCGCCATGGCGGCGGGGTATGCGCTTGGGGCGAGGTGTCCGCTGGTCGGGGTGACGCGGGGAGAAGCTTTGCGCCCGGAGCTTGATGCGCAGTGTGCCAGTTCTGGAAATGGGAACGGGTGGCTGCTGGTTACGGCAGCCCGGCGAGGGCGTGTATTTGTAGAGCGCGCGGAGGGTGTGCAGGCCGTTGCTCTTGCGGACTGGTCTCCGCTGCCGGGGCGTTGGGTGCTGGCGGGAGATGCGGCAGCGTCACTCCCGGTTGAAGATGCTGTTTTTTCTGCGCTCACACAGCCGACGGCGACCCAGATTGCGGCAGTAGCCGTTGCAAGACTGACAGGCCAGCTTGCGCCACGGGAGGCGCTGCCTTTGTATGTTGACCCACCAGAGGCCAAGCTTCCGGCCGCCGGTTTACGGTCCGCGCCGGTTTGACCCAGACAATCGTGCCGCCAGTGGAGATTGTTGAGGCGCAGGCCGCTCACGGTGCGGTGCTGGCAACCCTCCATGCCGAAAGTTTTTCTGGCGATGATGTCTGGGATGAAGCCGCTTTAAAGCAGCTTCTCCCCCTGCACGGTGTGGTGACAGGCCTTGCTCTTGTGGGGGAGCAACCCGCAGGTTTCCTCATGATCCGCTGCGTGGCGGATGAGGCTGAAATTCTCACTCTCTGTGTGGCTTCGGCCTTCCGCAAACAAGGGATTGCGCGGCAGCTTCTGGCATGGGGGGTGATGGAAGCGCAGGAGCGTGAGGCTGAACGGATGTTTCTTGAAGTCTCGGTCAGAAACGCAGCCGCACAGGCGCTTTATGCCGGAGCCGGGTTTGCGCAGGCCGGGACGCGACGCGCCTATTATCCGGATGGGTCAGATGCGATGGTGCTGGTGCGGAACTGGGGCGTATGAGCGGTCAGGCCACACGATCTGGAAGCTGAGCCGGTGCAGTTTTAAGATGCAAACTGTCTGTAAAGCGCAGCGAAGAAAATTGAGAAAAACGTGTGATAAACAGAGTTATTCTGAATATCACACGTAAAAAATAAAACCGTTTTAAAGAGCGCGGGCTCCAATATCCGTGCGCCATGCCGCACCATCCCATGAGATAGCTTTGACACCTGCATAAGCACGCTCCCGCGCCTGCTGCACTGTGTCCCCCAGCGCACAGACGGACAGAACACGCCCACCGGCTACAACCAGTTCTCTGGCCGCATTTTCTTTGGTACCTGCCTGAAAGACGCGTACGCCGTCCAGCGCCTCGGCATCAGCAATGCCGGAAATAACAGCACCGGTTTCGGGTTTTGCCGGGTAACCCCGTGCCGCCATGACGATGCTGATGGCGGCCTGATCCGAGAACGTGACGGGAGTTGTGTCCAGCCTGTCTTCCGCAAGGGCGGACAGTGCGGGCAGCAGATCAGAGGTCAGACGGAGCAGAAGGGCCTGCGCCTCCGGGTCGCCAAAGCGGACATTATATTCAATCAGTTGCGGGCCGGTTTCGGTCAGCATCAGGCCCGCAAAAATCACGCCCCGGAACGGCGTGCCCCGGCGGACCATTTCTTTCAGCATGGGGCGAACCACCAGATCCAGTGCCGCTTCCTGCGCTGCGCGGTCAAACCCGCGAGGCGGAGAGACTGCGCCCATGCCGCCAGTGTTGGGGCCGGTATCACCATCGCCAATGCGTTTATGGTCCTGTGCTGCGCCAATCAGCATGGCTGTCTCGCCGGAGCAGAAGGCGAAGAGGGAGACTTCCTCCCCCACAAGGCAGTCTTCAATCACCACGCTCCGGCCAGCGTCACCCATGCTGCCTTCGGTCATCATCTCCCGCACGGCGTCCTGCGCTTCGGCTACGGTCTGCGCTACAACCACGCCTTTCCCTGCCGCCAGACCGTCGGCCTTCACCACAATCGGCGCGCCGCGTTCGGCAATGTAGGTGATGGCCGCGTCCGCACTGGTAAAGCGTTCCCCCCGCGCGTGGGCACTCCTGCGGCGTAGCAGACTTCCTTGCTGAAGCTCTTGCTCCCTTCCAGACGCGCCGCAGCCTGCGTGGGGCCTGCGCAGGCCAGACCGGCGGCCTTACACGCATCGGCCAGACCAGCCACCAGCGGGGCTTCCGGGCCGGGTACAATCAGGTCAACCTGCTGTTCTTTGGCAAAAGTGATCAGTGCGGGCACATCGCTTGCGCCAATGGCAACATTAGTGCCCAGCTCTGCCGTGCCGGGGTTGCCCGGAGCAATGAACAAGGCCGTCAGCCTGGGGGATCGTGCAAGTGTTGCGGCCAGTGCGTGTTCACGTCCGCCGGATCCAACCAGAAGTACCCGCATATTTTTCTCTCTCACTCTGTCAGCTCTGCTCTTTCAGGGCGAGCGTCTGTAGCATAGGTTGGGCAAATGATCGAAGATCTTGCAACAGGGGCACCTTCTGGCGGGAATGTGCCGGAATATAGTGTCTCGGAAATTTCCGGGGCGATCAGGCGCACGCTTGAGGGCAACTTTGGCCGGGTGCGGGTGCGTGGGGAAATTACCGAATTCAAACGCTACCCCTCCGGGCACCTCTATTTTTCTCTGAAAGATGAGCGCGGCAAGATTTCCGGCGTGGTCTGGCGCGGTTCGGTCTCCCGCCTTGGTCTGGTACCGGAAAACGGGCTGGAAATTATCGCTACCGGCAAGATTTCCGCCTACGGCGAACGCTCCAGCTACCAGCTTGTGGTGGAGCGGATGGAGTATGCCGGGGAAGGCGCTCTGCTGGCCCGCATTGAACGCCTGCGGCTGAAGCTGGCGGAAGAGGGGCTGTTTGACGCAGACCGCAAACGCCCCCTGCCCCTGCTGCCGCGTGTGATTGGCGTGGTGACGTCCGCGCAGGGGGCGGTGCTGCATGATATCTGCACAACCCTCAGCCGCCGCTTTCCGCGTCCGGTGCTGGTGTGGCCGGTGGCGGTGCAGGGGGAAGGGGCCGCCGCGCAGATTACAGCCGCCATTAACGGCTTTTCCGCACTGGAAGGCAGCGGGGGTGTGCCGCGCCCGGATGTGCTGATTGTGGCGCGGGGGGGCGGGTCCCTGGAAGACCTGATGGCGTTTAATGAGGAAGCCGTGGTGCGGGCGGCGGCTGCCTGTAGTATTCCGCTGATTTCCGCCGTCGGGCATGAGACCGATACCACGCTGATTGATTTTGCATCTGACCGCCGTGCCCCCACCCCGACCGCAGCGGCGGAGCTTGCTGTGCCGGTACGCACGGAAATGCTGGCGGAACTGGAACACCGGGGCGCACGGGCGCTCGGGGCGCTCTCACGCATGATGCAGACGGCCCGGCTGCGGCTGGACCGGGCTGCGGCCGCCCTGCCTGATCTGCCCGGTCTGCTGGGCACGGCGCGGATGATGCTGGATGACCGTGGCCGCAGGCTGGACGTTGCACTACCCGGCTTTGTGCAGGGGCGGCGGGCCGCGCTGGTTGCGGTGGAACGGCATATGCCTGCGGTGGAAACCCTGCTGGCGGCGCGCA
>NZ_BAJW01000045.1 GCF_000613905.1 Acetobacter persici JCM 25330 | reverse complement strand
GCCGTCTGCCCGGAAACAGGCGGGGCAGCGGGTGCCGCACGGCTCTGAACCCCCGCCAGATGCCCATCCGGCATACGCCGCAGGGCCGGTTCTTCCCCCGGGAAGCGCATTTTTGCAGAGAGGGCGAGCCGCTGGTCCACCGGGGAGTCGCCCACCACGGTATCCACGCCCCATTCCCCATACAGGCGCAGAAGAGACAGAGCCGCGTCCATCAGATAAACTGCCAGAAAACTGAGGTGCCGGTTTGGCGGTTGGCCGCGGGCAGGGTAGAGAAGTATCCGCCGTTCATGTCATGTCTCCCCAGTCTTTGACGGAACGGGGCGTATCCAATGGCCTGTTAGGGCCTCTGCCGCTCCTGGATAGGGTCATTATGCTGTTTTGTCGCCTTCTGCCTACGGTTTTCCTGCTGCTCTCGGCTTCGGTTCTGACCCCCTGCGCTTCTGCCGCCGTGCCCAAAGGGGCGGAAACCAGCCAGACCCCCGTGCCGGAAAAAGCACCGGACCATCCGCTTCAGACAAAAAATGAGGCCGGGGAGAGCCTCAGTCATGTCGATTCGGGTGCCTTTTTGACGGCTGTGGTGGCGACCCATAAAGGGGATGATCTGGATGCAGCCCGTGCCTTTCGGGCCGCGGCCGCAGCGGACCCGACCAATAAAGATCTTTTGAAGCAGGCCTTTATCCGCAGCGTACTGGCTGGAGACCCGGAGGCTGTGCCTCTGGCGCGTCTGACAGCCCAGCAGCCGGAAGGGCAGAGCATCATTTCCTCTCTCGTTCTGGGGAATGATGCCGTGACCCGCGCCAACTGGGCTGAGGCCTCCCGTTTTTACCAGCAGGCCGGGGCGGACCCCATGGCGCATCTGATTCTGCCGCTGCTTCAGGCATGGTGCCAGCAGGGGCAGGGGCACGCGGATGAGGCCATTGCGTCTCTGACGCATATTCAGGGGTCCGTGCTGGTGCCGTTTTATACGCTGCACGCCGCCATGATCGCCCAGACGGCCGGGCAAGCCGCTAAAGCAGGGGAACTGTTTGCGCAGGCGGCCAAAATCATGCCGGGGTATGACCTGCTGCTCACCCGTTCACAGGCGGCATGGCTCTGGTCTCAGGGCCAGCAGGATAAGGCGCGCTCCCTCATACGCGGCATGATACAGGCGGACCCGGTGCTGGCGCTCGCCGGAGCGCAGTTACAGGCCACCATCGGCCACGCCCCAGTGAGCTCGGCGCAGGCCGGGATTGCCCGCGCTTATGTGCTGACGGCTTTCCTGCTGCGGCAGCAGGGCCGCCAGCAGGGGCAGGCTGACCGCCCCGGCCCGACGGACCACCAGTTTGATGAAGCGTCCCGTCTGATGCTGGGCTTTGCACTGGGGCTGGACCCGCATCTGGCGGAAGCCCGGCTGATGCTGTCAGAAATTCAGGATGCGGAAGGGCATCAGACCGCCGCGCGGGAAACGCTGCTGCGTATCCCGCAGACAGACCCGCTTTATCCCGTGGCGGCTTTTCGGCTTGCGCTGGTGGATGGTTCCACCGGGCATCTGGATGAAGCACAGATTATCCTGACCCATCTGGTACAGGATACAGGCGGGCAGGGGCTCGCCGTGCGGGCGCTTGGCAATACGCTCTCCGCCCGAAAGGACTGGAAAGGCGCGATTGTGGCCTACAATCAGGCCGTGACTCAGGCAACCGCCAGCAAGACGCTGGACTGGTCCCTCCTGTTCCTGCGGGCTGTGGCGTATCACGAATCCGGAGACTGGCCGCGCGCCAAGGCGGACCTGCAACAGGCGCTTAAGCTGGCTCCGGATGAACCGCTGCTCCTGAACTTCCTCGGCTATTCCATGGTCGAGCGGAAAGAAAACCTGACCGAGGCGGCGGCTCTGCTGCGCAAGGCGGCAGATCTGGACCCGAAGGACGCAGCCATCCGCGACAGTCTGGGCTGGGTGCAGGTTGAACTGGGTGACCTGGCAGGTGGTACTGCCCTGCTGGAACATGCGGCCGAGCAGACGCCGGAAGATCCGGAGGTGAATTACCATCTGGGTGAGGCTTACTGGCGTGCCGGACGCAGGACGGAGGCCGTGGACCAGTGGAATGTTGCCCTTGGCCTGCATCCGGAACCTGCGGATGAAGCCCTGATCCGGGCGGCTCTGGCCCGCGCTGTGGCTGCCGGAGTGATAAAAGCGACACCGCAGAGCGCCCCTCCGGCTGAGAGCGGCCCTGCACCCACCGGAGGAAAACACACGCCGTGACATCAGCCACGATGGACCCCATGACCCAAATCCTGACCGAAGCCGCTCCGGCCAAGATCAACCTCTACCTGCACGTAACCGGCAAGCGGGCCGATGGCTATCATCTGCTGGACAGTCTGGTGGTGTTTGCCGGAGCCGGGGATACGCTGCGGTATGAGCCGGGGCCAGAAGCCCTGCATCTGGTGCTGGCCGGGCGTTTTGGCGCGGCCCTGAGTGATGCGGCGGGTCCGGATAATCTGGTGATGAAAGCCGCCGCCGCACTGGAAGCCGCCTGCGGGCCGGAGGCCCGGATACAAGGCGGGCGTCTGGTGCTGGAAAAGGATCTGCCGGTGGCGTCCGGCATTGGGGGCGGTTCGGCGGATGCGGCGGCGGCGCTGCGTCTGCTTAACCGGGCATGGGACGCACAGGTGGGTCACGCCACACTTTTGAACATTGCTGAAAAGCTGGGTGCGGATGTCCCGGTCTGTCTGGCCAGCCAGAGTGCGCGGATGGAAGGCATTGGCGAGGTCCTGAGTGCAGCACCTGCTCTGCCAGACTGCGGGATGGTTCTGGTCAATTGCGGGCAGGCTGTCTCCACGCCGGATGTGTTCCGCAAGCGGGATGGCGCGTTTCTGCCGCGTGCGGCTCTTCCCGCCCGCTGGCCGGATGCGGCAACAATGGTGGCGGATCTGGCGGAGCTGGATAATAGTCTGGAAGCCCCGGCCTGTGTGGTCTGCCCGCCGGTTCAAACCGTTGTGTCCGCCATTGCAGCGCTGCCGGAGTGTCTGCTGTCCCGCATGAGCGGGTCCGGGGCAACCTGCTTCGGGCTTTTCCCATCCGTGCGGAGTGCGCAGTCCGCCGCGGCCCGGCTTGCACAGTCGGAACCCGGCTGGTGGGTCTGGGGTGGCGGGCTGGTCTGACCAGCCCCTGCCGTAGTCAAGAACGGTTGGCCACTCTGGTCAGATTTCTGATAAAGTGACGCAAAGACCTAAAGGGGGCCTTATGTCTTCTAAAATCGACCTGACTTTATCTGATGATCACACCACTGTTCAGATGACTCTTCCGGGGCAGGGAGAGGACCCGACAGTTGAGGTGCCGCTTTCACTGGATGAAGTGACCAGCCTGATTACAGTGCTTGGCCGGTTGCGTCAGACCATGATGACGAATCATGAAATTCCCCCAATTGAGGGGGCAACCTTTACCCCGGTCACGCGCACGCGCTGGGCCTTGCAGCCCGAAGCGCGGACGGATGGTTCTCTGCTGGCGTTCCAGCATCCGGCCTATGGTCCGGTCGGGCTGGTGCTGGCCCCGCCGGATGCGGATCGCCTTAAAAAAGCGCTCCAGTTGCATGAACAATTGCGGCAGGAGCAGAAAGCCGCCCGTGGCAAACTGAACTAACAGACACTCCCGGCATCGGGCGTTCAAAGCCTGACGCCGGGGCTATGGCTGTACGCCGGGGGCTGTGCCGGGAGCCTCATGATCCGCGTCAGCAGGCTGGCGGCGGAAGACAATAGTCGGTTTGTCCTGCGCATCGACCAGTGCGAGGACATCGCCCGTCGGGGCAAGATGCCAGCCACGGGTCGCTTCCATATTTTTCAGGAAAAGCTGTTCCGTCATCATCGCCTGAGGCAGGCACGCCATGCGGGTAGTCAGCATCGGGCCGAAAGTAATGCGTGCACCATCGACCGTTGCTTTGCTGCGGACCCGGTTGCAGCCGCTAAAACCGCTGAGGGTGCCACCCTCTGTAAGAGTCAGCACGGGCGGGTTGCTGCCCGCTGCCACGGGCGCATCCCCCAACCGTTCAGCTTTCCATGTTCCTGCGGGGCTTCTGGCGGTCTGTGCAGAGGCGCGGTTAAGCACCAGCAGCAGGCCAGCCTTTTTGCCAGCCGGGACTGGTGTGGGCGTGCCGCTGGTAAACCATGGGCGGCCTTCCACAAAAATGGTGGCGTCCAGCGCGTAGCTCTGGCCGGGTTTGAGGAGGGAGCGGTCAAACTTCAGGGTGAAAGGGACCGGCACCTGTCGCGTTGTGCGCAGGGATGTTCTGGCCAGAACCGGGGCGTTTTCTCCGGTCTGAGAGGCATCCCGCAGGCGGATTTCCACCACCGCAGGAGGCAGGGCCATCCGTTCCCGATACGTCACACTGCCCCGCAGGGTCATGGTGGCAGCCTGAGCAGAGAGAGGCGAAAAGACAGCAGCGCTCACGCCGCAGACAGCCGCTACCAGCAGGGAACGACGCAGAAAAGAAGGGGTCACGCCCATATGTCTCCTGTTTCAAAGCCACAGGATGCTGAGGGTAAAGCCAACCTGTGGCGCCAGTAAGGCTGCTTAGCGCCGGCCGTTGCGGATATGGGTCAGCAGTCCGGTCAGTCCGGCGGCCAGTGCCGCGCCAAACAGGCCCGCCCGCACGCTGGAGGTCACAAAAAAGGAGAGGGGGCTGTCCACACGCCGGGCTTTTTCATCAAAAGCCCCGTGGGCGCCAAAGGCTCCGGGCGCGGAGTGAAACAGGTCATCCGCTGCGGTTTTGTCGGCAGAGGTTTTTTCAAGCTGGGCCTTATAGCATGCTCCGCCAGACGGGCTTCCCGGCAGCCCGGACCCAGAAGACGCCAGATGGCGGACAACGTGGTGCTGGGGCCAATGGAGATGGAGCGGCTGGTGGTAAAGGCAGCCCGGCAGATTGCTTCTGCTGCCACTTCCGGTTCATAAACCGGGCCAACCGGTTTTAAGCGTTTGCCCGTCAGATTCCGGGTCCAGCCGTAGCGCGGGGTGTTGATGGCGGGCAGATCCACCATCACAACCCGAATCCGGTCCGCATCATGCAGCAGTTCCGGGCGCAGGCTTTCACAAAAACCGCGCAGGGCGGCGCGTGCCCCGTTTTCTGCCGCCTGCAAAGGCAGGCCGCGCAGGGACGGTGCGAGATCCAGATTGATAATGGCGCCATGCCCGCGGCGTCGCATATGCTTCAGCGCGGCCAGCGTGCCGTTCACGCTACCCAGATAGGTGACTTCCGTCGCACGCTGAATATCTTTGGCAGAGAGCACCGCAACCTGCCCGACTACGGTCGCCCCGGCGCAGTTGGCCCAGACAGTAATGGGGCCAAGCTCAGCCTCAATCTGGATGGCGGCCTGCTCCACGGCATCCGCCTGAGACACATCCACCGGAATGACCAGCGTGCGGATGGAATGTGCGGCCAGTTCCTGTGCGGCATCCTTCAACCGGTCTTCATTCCGGCCCAGCAGGGCGATGTCAAAGCCTGCGCGGCCCAGCGCACGGGCGGCAGCCCGGCCAATGCCTGCTCCGGCACCCGTAATGACAGCGATCTGCGTTGCATGCTCATCGTCTCCCTGCATTCAGTCTCTAGAGTATGGTCTTTATGCTGTCTTGCGCCGGAACCGTCTGCCGGGCAAGCCAGAGCACAGCGCGGCAGACGTGCAGCAGTCTGGCGTCACAGATACCGCAGTGCCAGAACGCCGCCTACCAGCAGAACGGCAAACACCCCCATCACCAGCGGCAGGCGGCGCTCCAGAAAAGTCTCAATGGGTGCGCCAAATTTCCATAACAGACCGGCCACCAGAAAAAACCGCACGCCACGGGTCACAAGGCTGGCGGCAACAAAAGGCAGCAGCGCGAAATGCGCCATGCCGCTGGCAATGGTGACGAATTTGTAAGGAATGGGGGTCAGCCCCTTAAACAGGATAATCCATACCCCCCACTGGCGGAATTTTTCCTGTAACGCTGCCAGCGTATGTTCCGCATGGTAAAAATGCACAATGGGCAGCGCCAGATGCTCAAGCAGGAAAGCACCGATAATCCAGCCCAGAATCCCGCCTGTCACACTCCCGACTGTGCAGAGGGCGGCGTAAACCCATGCCTTATCCCGGCGGGAGAGCACCATAGGCACCAGCAGTGTTTCCGGCGGAAGCGGGAAAAAGCTGGCTTCTGCAAAAGCCAGTGCCACCAGCCACCAGGGGGCATTCGGGCTGGCTGCGTGCCGTAACACGCGGGCATAAAGGCGATTAAGCATAAAAAAACAGGCCGGATGCTGAAATGATGGTCATCCGGCTTGATGCCACGCTCGGGGCTCTCAGGCCAGAGGGTATCTCCGGCCCGCAGCAGGCCGTTACATACGCTCGCGGCGCAGTATTTCTTCGGCCTTTGTGTGAATGGTCTCGTATTCTTCCTGCGTCAGGGTGCCGCGGTGCAGCATTTCACTGGCGCGGGCCAGCGCATCGCGCGCATGCGTTGCGTCAGGAATCGGGTAGCGGCGGCCGGGCAGGGCAAACGCAT
This sequence comes from Acetobacter persici JCM 25330, assembly GCF_000613905.1. Classification (GTDB taxonomy): domain Bacteria; phylum Pseudomonadota; class Alphaproteobacteria; order Acetobacterales; family Acetobacteraceae; genus Acetobacter; species Acetobacter persici. The sequence goes on along the minus strand of NZ_BAJW01000045.1, from coordinate 22,369 downwards.
CATCCGGCAGAGCGTTGCGTTCTTCAGTGGTCAGTTTTGACATCGTCTTCACTCCTCTCCGTTTCCTGAAAGGCGGGGCCTTCCAGTTCATCCAGTTCCGCCATGGCGGCTTCCGCGCTGATGGTCGGAACATCCGAAACAGGCACTTCCCCCGGCCCCGCCGTGCTGCCGGGCGGGCACGGGACGCTAAGCGTCCGTGTGACTCTGAACGCGGTGATCACGGCCAGAGATCCAAAAACAATCCCCCCTGCGGCATGCCCCAGTTGCACCCCGCAGGCCCAAACCGGCTGCCAAACCAGACAAAGGGAATAGTTCCCAGCGTGGCGCGCCCCCAGTTGAAGGCAGTGGAATAAAGCGGGAAGCCCAGATTGTTAAAGGCCGCGTTCGCCACAAACAACATGCCCACAAACAGGAAAGCCCCAATGGTCCAGGAACAGAACAGATGAATAAGCAAAGCTGCATCGCCCTGCGCGTGGAACCCGGCCACCACGTAATCCTGCAAGGCAGCCAGCACGACCCATGTTGACCCAACACTCAGCATGACCAGCTTGAGGGCTGCGGCCAGCGTCTCACGCACCCGGTCACATCGCCCGGCTCCCAGATTTTGCGCCATGATGGGGCCGACAGAGCCGGTCAGGGCAAAAACCAGTGAGAACAGCACCGGCACCATGCGCTCGATGGAGGCCTGTCCGCCAACGGCTTCCAGCCCGAAAGCCGCCATGGCGCCGGTCACATATGCCCCGGCAACAGGTGTGGCGAGGTTGGTCAGAATGGCGGGCATGGCGACATTGGCCACGCGCTTCGCATCTGTCAGAATCCGGGCGGCCACCGGCCGGGCAATCATATCATGCCGTAACGCCCCGCGCAGGCCTGCGGCCGCCACCACACAGCGGGAAAGCACGGTGCTGATGGCAGCCCCGGTCAGCCCTTCATGCAGGCCGAAAATCATCAGCGGGTCCAGCACTGCGGCGACAACGGCCCCCAGCAGCGTAATGTTCATGGAGCCTCTGGCATCGCCCACAGCGCGCATCAGGGAGGCCGCACCCATCCCGATGCAGATCAGCGGTAAAAACGGGCTGACAACGTGCAGATAGGTTGTGGCATGGTCCAGCGCAGGCCCGCGTGCCCCAAACAGATGCAGCACAGGGTGCGCGGCCAGAGACGTTATAAGCCCCAGCAACAGCGCGACGACGACGGTCACAACCAGAGAAGAAGAAGCAATATGCCGTGCTTCCTCATGCCGTCCCGCCCCAATTTCACGCGCTGTGGCGGCACTCAGGCCAATGGTCATCCCGATGGAGACGGCAATCTGGAGGCCAAGCACAGCGCCCGCAAACCCGATGGCGGCTGTCAGAGCCGGGTCATTCAGGTGCCCGATATAGACCATATTGAGCATGTCGACCGCAAAAACAGCCATCAGGCCGATGGCCCCCGTGCCCGCCATGACAACCACGTGCCGCATGATACTGCCGGTTGTAAAACAGGCTTTTTGTCTGCGGGGCGGAGGTTGTCGGGTCATAAATGCTCCGTTCTGCGTGCGGGGGCCGTATCGTCTCAATCCGGCGCGATGCCGGGCAGTATGTCACGCCCGATACGCGGTGCGAATGGGGAAAGCTGAATGCCCTGCCTGCCGGGAGCGCACGGCAGAATATGGGCGGGAGACCTTCAGGCAGAATTATCGGTTCGGCAGCATCCGGCGCGGGCTGAATAAGGTCCGGCAGTGCGTCCGGGCTGGCGGCGTCTTTCTCCGGCTCCTCCAGCGGGCGGCCCAGATAGGCTTCCAGAACCTCACGGGTGGAGCCATCCATCCGGATCTGTCCGTTTTCCAGCCAGATCAGCCGGTTGCACCAGTCCGCCATAATATCGGCCATGTGGCTGGACAGCACCAGAATATCGGCCTTGGAGACCAGTGTTTCCAGCCGCTTGCGGGCACGCTGGCGGAAGGAGGCATCCCCCGCCATAAACCATTCATCCATCAGCAGCACGTCGGGCATGATGGCTGTTGCCAGACCAAAAGAGAGCCGGACGGTCATGCCGGAACTGTATGTCTGCACCGGCAGGTCCAGAAACGAGCCAAGCCCGGCAAAGGCTTCCACATCGTCTTCTACCGACCGGATGGCGGCAGGGGAAAGGCCGGCAAACATGCCGCGCAGGCGGATATTCTCGCGGCCTGTCAGCTCCATGTTCATCCCCAGCGAGGGGTCAAGCAGCGTGCCAATATGTCCGGTGACGGTCACGCTGCCGCCCACCGGTTCATAAATCCCGGCCAGCGCGCGTAACAGCGTGGTCTTGCCAGCGCCATTCCCACCGACCAGCCCCAGCCTGTCTCCGGGGTTGAGTGTAAAACTGACATCCCGGAGCGCCTGCACCACCACACGGTCCCGCTCATCATGCGTAAACCGGCCGCTCAGTGAATTGCGGAGGGTCTTTTTCAGGCTGCGGGCGTTGCCGTGATAAAGCGGGAAAGAAATTTCCAGATCACGGACCGTAATACCAACCATGCGTTACACCCAATAGGCCAGACGGGCCCGCATGCGGGCAAACAGCGCGAAGGTGAGCACGGTCAGCCCGGCAGACCAGGCAAGGGCTGCTGGCCAGATAGCAGCCTGAACAATGTCACCCGTAAACGGAGTGCGCAGGATTTCCAGCAACGGGAAAAACGGGTCCAGCAGCAGCCAGTTCTGGCCGGTTTTCATTAGTTCCGGCGCCCAGAGAATGGGAGTTACAAAAAACAGGATTTGCAGCGTACTGGCGACAATGGGTGGCACATCCCGGAAGCGGGCGCCCAGAATACCAAGCAGGAGCGTGGCCATAAAGCTGTCAAAAATCCACAGCGCACAGGCCGCGGGCATCGTCCAGGACCATGTTGGAACAACACGGAACAGCAGAAAAACAACGAGGACCACCGGAATATTGTGCGCCAGAGTCAGTAAGTTGCGCACCGTGGCGCGCAGCACATGCAGACTGTAAGGCATCCGGCGGAATGGATCAGGCTGGCAGCGGATGTAAAGGTTGTGCAGCCATCCTGAAGTGTACTGCCCACAAACCCCCACAGAACCAGAGAGAGCGTCAGGAAGGCAGATATTTATGCACATCCATATTCATCAGATAGGCATACAGCACGCCCATTGCGGCAACCATGACGGCGGTTGAGGCCGTCAGCCAGAACGGGCCAAGGATGGAGCCGCGGTAGCGCAGCTTGATATCCAGCCAGCCCAGTGTGGTGCCTAGCCGGGCCAGCTTCATCCCTGCGCGGAAGTCTGCCCATGCATGCCGGATGTAGGACGCACCTTTTTCCGGCAGCAGAGTGAGCACCGGCGCGGGTGTGCTGGCGGAAGGGGAATGGCCGGTTACCGGGGTGGTCTGCATGCTATCCATGATACTGTATGGCGATAGAGAACAGAGGCCCTGTGTGCAAGAGGCCGGGTGGGGAGGGGATGCTCAGAGCGTGCTTTTTTGCCACGCTGAGCATTTGTCTGACCTGTGTCGCATCTCTCATGGATGACAACAGGCTTTGTGGTTGCTAAACCCGGCCCCGCTGTCGCTACTCATCCTAACGTAGAAAAGCCGGGAAGCCTCCTTATTATGAAGATTGTCGCCTGTAACAGCAATCTGCCGCTGGCCAGAGCCGTTGCCGCGGAACTGTCTCTGCCGCTGTGTGATGTGACTGTCCGCCGCTTTGCGGATATGGAAGTCTTTGTCGAAATTCATGAAAATGTGCGTGGTGAGGATGTATTCGTCATCCAGAGCACCTGCACGCCGACAAATGACAACCTGATGGAACTGCTGGTGATGCTGGACGCGCTGCGGCGCGGGTCCGCCCGGCGAATCACGGCGGTCATCCCGTATTTTGGCTATGCGCGGCAGGACCGTAAGTCTGGCCCCCGCACGCCAATCAGCGCCAAGCTGGTTGCCAACCTGCTGGTGGAGGCCGGGGCTAACCGCGTGCTGACGCTGGATCTGCACGCCATGCAGATTCAGGGCTTCTTTGATATTCCGGTGGATAACCTCTACGCCGCTCCGCTGTTTACGCGTGATATCCGCACCCGCTACGGGGATCGGGATCTGATGATCGTCTCCCCGGATGTGGGCGGTGTGGTGCGTGCGCGCCAGCTTGCCCAGCGCCTGAATACCGATCTGGCAATCATCGACAAACGGCGTGAACGCGCCGGTGTGTCTGAAGTCATGAACGTGATTGGGGATGTCCGTGGCCGCCACTGTCTGCTGGTGGATGATATTGTTGATAGCGGTGGCTCCCTGTGCAATGCCGCGCAGGCAATTGCGGATAATGGTGCGGCGTCCGTCGGGGCTTACGTGACGCACGGCGTGCTGACCGGCAAAGCCGTGGAGCGTGTCGGCAATTCCCCGATTGAAATGCTGACCTTGACGGACAGCATCATGGCCACTGAAAGTGTTGAGGCAGCGCACAACATCCGGCAGGTGACCATTTCCAAGCTGCTGGCGCAGGCCATGCGGGCTGTCGCTGATGAAAGTTCCGTCTCCTCCCTGTTTGATTGAGATCCATGGCACAGCTTTCCCACCGTTCTTACTGGTATCTTCGCCACGGCCAGACCGACTGGAATCGGGATGGCCTGTCTCAGGGGCGGACCAACGTGCCCCTGAATGCCACAGGCATTGCTCAGGCGGATGCGGCGGCAAAGCTGTTTCAGGACGCCATTCAGACACATGCGCCGATCACGCATATTGTCAGCTCCCCTCTGGACCGCGCTTTAAAAACAGCAACCATTGTCCAGCAGGGGCTGGTTGCGCAGGGGCATGCTCTCCTGCCGCTCACCACGGATACCGGGCTGGAAGAAGTCTGCTTTGGTGAGCAGGAAGGCCAGCCTATGGGAGACTGGTACGATAGCTGGATTGCCGGAGACTACACGCCAGACGGCGCGGAACCGTTTGCGGACCTGCGGGTGCGGGCTGTCGCGGCTGTCAACCGGGCGACGGACGCTGGGGGAATTCCTCTGATTGTTGCTCACGGGGCGTTATTCCGCGCGCTGCGGGCCGCCATGAGCCTGCCTGCAAATGTCCGGCTGCCCAACGCAACACCCTTGTGGATTCAGCCGCCAGAAGACAAAGTCAGACCGGACTGGCATCTGACTGTCATGGAAGGATAAGACGCGACACTTGGTGTCGCAGCCTTTCTCACTCTGCTTTTCAGATGCGCTGATAGAATTCAGCGTGAAAGATGAGAGACGTTGAGAAAATCAGAGACGTCGCGCAAAGGTTCTTCATATAGAACTTCCCGCTCTGCATGGGCGCTCGGCTGCTGAAGACGAAAAAGGGCTGTTTGGGGAATTTTACAGCCAGAACCTATGGGATAACCGCTGAGAACAGACTTTCTGCAAATTTCTCAAAGACAAACATCATCACAGCATAAGAAAATAGCCCCCACAGATAAAGAAGGGCAATAAACACTAATCCGGCCGTTTTTGTTCGGGTGTTACAATAGAAAAGAATTTCCCTGATTGTCAGGGTCAGGCCGAGAATGAGAAGAACGGGGATTGTAATGAAAGCCCCTGCTAAAGAAATATAATTTCTTCCAGAGGATTCATCATATTTTTCCAAATCAAGAATCTGATGATTTTAAAGGGCAGCTTTATTTATTCAAAGTAACACCGGGGCTGACAGAGTAGCAAGTGCATCCCCATGCGTGGTGAAAGCTCCTGCATAGTCGTAGGGAGCCATAAGAACAGCAATAAGAGACGGCAACGGGGTGTGGAGCGGAATTACCAGACCGCCACCCGCCTGCTTTATTCTTTCTGCGGGTGCGCCAATATCATACACAATAGCGGCCCGGTTGCTCGTCCATATCTGGGTTAAGACATAGGACCATGTCTCCGGCCAGAGAGAGGGCAGAAAAAACCAGTCAATAGCATACTTGTCAGTTAGTGCCTGAATTTGAAAAGCTTTGTAGCGCCCGGTAATGGTCACCACGCCTGTTTCCAGAAGAGGCGTATCATCACAGCTATACCCGATCAGAACGAGATGAAGGGGGAGATGGTGCGTCTTAATAAAATTCGCTACTTCAAGCAGGATATCATAACCTTTTTCAATACTGATTGCCCCCAGTATCCCGATGATACGTTTTTCATGGTGCTGTTTTTGAGGGAAAAGAAGCTTTTCAGTATTAAGCACTGTTTCCCACGGTCTGATGTCTGGTCTGATAGCCGGAAACTGTCGGGTTACACGGCTTGCCGTATCTCGGGATGGACAGATAACGTGCTGTGCGTTGTCCAGAAGAGTGCCGCTCCAGTTTCGAAGTTTCTGAAGCGGGGCGGGATCTCCCGTTTTGCTGCCCAATGTCCGCACGCACGTCAGGCAGGCCTGAAGGTCAGGTTCGCCACAATAACGGTTATGGCTGGCAATAAGGGTGATACGTGGGCAAAACCATGAATAATCGTGAATATAAACGTCATACGGTAAGCCTGACCGTATCAGACGATAAATATTTTCGATGCCGCTCCCAATGTAACTGTGAATTTCAAATTTAATGCAGTTAAGATCTTTGTAGAGTGTTTTGAAACCAAACATATTCCGTGGAATGGTCAGATTAGGATAGTCTTTGTCCCGGAGTGATTTTAGTCGCCACAGAAGCCGACCAGATCTATGGGTATCCGGATACAGAATAAATGCAAAAATTCCTGCCTGCTCATAGAGAGAAACCCGATGCCAGACATGCTGTAAAATACCGCCTTCCCGGTCATGCATGATCAGAATGACGGATTTTAAGTTCGGAGTGTTGCGGCGTAACCGGGCGAGATCCAGTTGTTTTCTGTAAGAGGCAAGAGGATCATGGTTCTGCCATCGGATAATAAGCTGATCATAGCCGGGATGGTGCCCGTTCAGAATTGTCAGGTTACGCGCAATCAGGTCGGATTTAACAGGGCTGAAAGACTGGCTTTCAGCATGCCCGACAAACGTTCCCAGACAGGCAACATGCCGCCAGCCTAATGCTGTCGCGCGACGGCAAAAATCATTCTCTTCCCCATAACCCTGCGCAAAAAGGTCGTCCCGCAGCAGGCCGGTCTGATCCAGACAGGCGGATTTGATATACATACAAAATCCATGTGCTGTCGGAACATCCACTGTCTGGCCCTGCCAGATTTTTCCCATAACGGCACTGATCCCCTGACAGGCGCTGGCATCCGGCACAGGATTGACTTCCGTCACCGAAGGATAGCTAAAAATTGTGGCGTTATTTGAAAGAGGCGTCGCTGTACCAATGTCAGTCTGCGCATAAGCAGCTTTTTGCAGTTGACCCAGCCAGTTGCGGCAGACAAGCGTATCACTGTTTAGCAATACAACATCTTCATGCGCCGCTCGGTGCCGCATTCCTTTGTTGACTGATTTTGGAAAACCAAGATTTTCCTCATTCTGGACAATAAAAAAATCCGGCTTGTTCTGAATCGTAGAAAGATATTTCACAATCTTAATATTAGGAGACGCATCATTGATTATGATGATCCGGGCATGAATCGGTTTATGCTTCATGCAAAGGTCAATGCAGGTCTTTGTTGCCTCGAACCCGTCGTAAACAGGAATAACAATCAAAACAGGAACTAATTTTCTTATCTTATCTGTTCTTTTGTAAAAGGCTCTTGAGTGGAATGTCTGAGGTGTCATGCATTCGGCAGGAAAACGACGCGCGACATTCTCAGCATACGCCCGTGCAATATCCGCAAAGGGATTCAGAGAAAGAGGGCTGCCATATAAAGGGGGCCCGTGTTCAGAGCAGATCCTAAAGTAGGTTCCCTTATGCTCAAGTTTTTCCTGTTTTATAAAGAAGGTATGTCTGAGAGTTTCTCCGGAGATATTTTCAGGAGCAAAGAATTTTAGTGTGCTTGTAAAAAGAATAACAGGTTTCTGGGTATGATCGTGAGGTGATACGATAAGTTTGACGCCTCGTTCCGGGTTGGACGCGTAACGGGCCCATCCAGACAATCCATCCGGATCAGAAGTGACAAACCCCTCAGTTTTAAGAAAATGCTTTATTTTAAAGCTGCCGCCTAGTATTGTCTCTTTTTGAATCTTCACCTCGATACTTTTAAAGCACGCCCAGTTCTTTGGAAGTTGAAGGATCAGTTTTTGGGCGTCAAATAGAGTTTCAAAGGAATCGGCAGGATAGAGAGTGCCATCTATAACAAGATGAATGTCTTGTAGTAAAACAGGGCGTCGAAAAACAAAATGTAACTTCCCTGAACCTGAAAATGTGCACCATCCTGCTCTGTTCGTGACAAAACACATTGCCTGTGCCAGAGCATGAAACGCGGGTAGATCAGTCTCTGTGTAATTGGCAAGAAGAGACTGAAATTCTTCTAAAGCGAGCGTGTAGTGAGAAAATCTGAGTCTGGTTGCAACCAGTAAAATACGGCAAAGCCTTGACCCGGACCGAGATCTGATCAGTTCAAACGGTTCAGACGCGGACGGAATGCCAAGAAGAAGGCGCGTCACCCCAATTCCTGTTGTAATCAGTCCATTATCGGGTTCAATTTTCTGCTGATATTCTAAATTTTCCAGATATGTTTCTAAGGGTGGAAAGTCCTTTTTTGTAGGTTGCAGAGCATTATTTATAACCAGAAGAATCTTATTCAAAAATTTTCGGAAAATAATATTCTCTGTAATCATTTAAAATCTTTCTTGTGTTATTCTCATATTAAAAGAAATATGCAAGAAATTCATTTAAAAGAAAGTCCAATGGAGGTCAGTTTTTTTTGGAAGAAGAAGTGAATGTTTCAACGGTAAGTTCTTGATGCTAGCAAAAAACAGAAGCTCCTATAAGCGCCGCTTCTGTTTCTGCCGCATTCAGAAGGTATGGATGTTTTAGCCTGTATAGGCCGGCCCAGCAGGAAGCAGCTTTCCCGGATTAAGAATACGATGTGGGTCCATGGTGTTTTTCAGGGCCCGCATCACGCCCAGAGCTCCTGCTCCATGTTCGGTTTCCAGAAAATCCAGCTTCCCAATACCAACGCCATGTTCTCCGCTGCATGAGCCTTCCAGAGCCAGTGCACGGGCAACAATTTTTTTATCCAGTTCCCACGCCTGCGCATGTCCTTCCGGGGTATCTTCTGTAATAATCAGAGTATGAAAATTGCCATCTCCAACATGGCCAAGCAGGGGAGCACGCAGGCCAGAGGCTTTGATATCCTGATACACCCCGTCAATCAGGGTGCCGAGGCGCGAGATCGGCACAATGCAATCCGTTGAAATGACCCGTGCCTGCGGTGCCAGCGCTTTTGCGGCCCAGAACGCATCATGCCGTGCTTTCCAGAGGCGGGAGCGGTCTTCAGCACTCTCAGCCCAGGCAAAGCCTAATCCATTATTGGCCTCTGCCAGTGCTTCCGTGGCACTCACCTGTTCCTGCACGGCGGCAGGGGCTCCGGCAAACTCAAAAAATAGTGTCGTAAGCGCGCGATACCCCTCTAGCTTGGAAAACTGAATGGAGGCCTGCATCTGCACAGGGTCCATCAACTCCACACGGTTAACAGGAATCCCGCACTGAATAATTTCCATAACAGTCTGCACTGCGTTATGCAGGTTTTCAAACTGGCAAACGGCTGCGGATAATGTTTCAGGCCGCCCATGCAATCGGAGCTGGACTTCCGTGATAACCCCAAGCGTGCCTTCAGACCCGATAAACAGAGACGTCAGATCATATCCGGTGGAGGATTTCCGAACACGTCCTCCGGTACGGATAATTTCCCCGGTTGCGAGAACAACAGTCAGACCAAGAACATTTTCCTTCATAGTGCCGTAGCGGACTGCCGCAGTGCCAGAGGCGCGCGTGGCACACATGCCGCCCAGTGTCGCTTCCCCACCCGGATCAACCGGAAAAAACAGGCCGGTATCACGGATCTGCGCGTTCAGGCTCTGCCGGGTCAGTCCCGCCTGCACGCGGCAGTCCAGATCTTCCGCATTGACGGCGAGAATGTCCGTCATGCGGGAGAGATCAAGACTAATCGCGTATTCGGGTGGGACGACGTGCCCTTCAATAGACGTCCCGGCACCAAAAGCGACAACCGGCACACGATGCGCGTGACAGGCGCTCAGAACAGCAGAAACATCCTGCGTGCTTTCCGCAAAAATAACGGCTTCCGGAAGGTGCGCTGCTGTCATTGCCTCACCGTGGCTATGTTCTTCCCGCACGGATGGGGCTGTGCTGATCTGGTCAGCCATGCTGGCCCGCAGCGTGGTCAGAACAGCATGCAGACGGTCGGCGGCAGAGGCGGAGTTTTCAGGCATCACGAAATATCCAGAAAGAACCAGAGGCAGTCATAGTCTAATTTTATAAAACAAAATGGGAGTCCGGTAAAATTTCTTTCCAAAATAGGTAGAGGTCTGCACCAGAGGTAGTGGTGGTTTGTTGTGAGTGCAATGGCTGCGAACAGGACAACGCCTTACGCTGACTACGCTCAGGACAGAAAAGAGTATCGGATGCTTTACGCCCATTCTTTGCCAGAGACGCCAGATAAAAAGGGGTGGGAGCCGCTTTTTGAGCATTTAGAGTGTGTTGCGCGGCGTGCTGCCGGATTTGCGTCCCCTTTTGGATGTGCTGTTCTGGCCGAAGCTGCCGGGTTGTTGCATGACCTTGGCAAGGCGTCCGAAGAGTATCAGGACTATATCAGCACGCAGGCGGCCAAAGGTCCGGATCACAGCACAGCAGGCGCACGGGAAGCAGCAGCGCGCTATGGCAAGATATGGGGACGCTTGATTGCGTTTGTGGTGGCAGGACATCACGCAGGCCTGACAAATGCTTTCCAGAGTGAGCCATGGAGTCCTACGCCACTGAATGAGCGGCTGGACCCGGCGCTGCGTATAATACCTGATTACAGTCGATGGAGTTCTTTAGGTCTGAAACTTCCGGAACAGGAAGATTTGAAACCTACAAGAATTTTTCAGCCTGCTCCAGATTATCCGGGGTTTCGGGAATTTTTCCTGACACATATGCTTTTTTCAGCGCTGGCAGATGCAGATTGTCTGGAAACTGAACGTTTTTATGCTGAAGCTGAAGGATTACCGCCCCCGGCACGAGGTGGGCAGATCACACGGAAACATCTTGAATGCTTACGTGCTGAAATGGCAGGGCGTTGTAATCAGACAACGCCTCTCAACAGTTTGCGTGCAGAGATTCTGGAGCACGCAGTCGGAAAAGCGTCTCTCGCTCCGGGTCTGTTTACCCTGACTGTCCCGACGGGAGGCGGGAAAACACTGACGTCACTCAGTTTTGCGTTAGAACATGCCCTGAAGCACGGATTACGCCGGGTGATTTATGTCATTCCCTATACGTCCATTCTTGAGCAGACAGCGGAAATTTTTAGAGATGTTTTGAAAAGCCCGGACGATATTCTGGAGCATCATTCCGGATTTGAATGGGAAAAGCGCGCACCTGATGCAGAGCGTGATAGTGAACATGAAGGGCGCGAGGGGCTGGATAAATTACGGCGCGACGCAGAAAACTGGGATGCTCCCATTATCGTTACAACCAGCGTACAGTTTTTTGAGAGTCTGTTTGCTGCAAAGAAAAGTCGCCTGAGAAAACTGCATAATATTGCACAGAGTGTCGTGGTGCTGGATGAAGTGCAGACACTTCCGGTCTCGTTGCTGAGGCCCTGTATGGCGGCACTTGACGAACTGGCAAGAAATTACGGAACGAGTGTTGTGTTATGTACGGCCACACAACCAGCTTTACGTAAATGTGATGCAGCATTGCCTGCGCCAGAAAATGGACCGGCGCAAGGGTTTGATATTGATCAATCGCGTGAACTTGCACCTGACCCTGAGGGGCTTTATGCGGCGCTTAAACGCGTGAAGGTTGAATGGCTTGATCAGCCTGTGACGGATGAAGAGATTGCAGCACGTTTTTCTGACTGTCCGCAAATGCTCTGTATTGTCAATACGCGGGCCCATGCTCAGGAACTTTTTGAGACAATTAAAAACTTGCCCGGTGCCCGACACCTGACAACCCTGATGTGCCCCAGGCATCGCCGTCGGGTTCTGGTGGAAATCAGACAGGACTTGCAACAGAAAAAGCCGGTGCGGCTTGTCTCAACCAGCCTGATTGAGGCCGGTGTAGACGTGGACTTTCCAGAAGTATGGCGTGCGGCGGCAGGTCTTTCTTCAGTGGCGCAGGCGGCTGGTCGTTGTAATCGGGAAGGGCGGCTGGACGGGCTGGGGCGTACAGTTGTTTTTGAATCTCTTGACCCTCGGAAAACAGAAGATCAGGGCGAGGGAAAATCTAGGAACCAGAAGAACAATTTACGTATTCTTCGTTCCATGCTTCCTTTCTGGCAGGCGACCAGAACCGTTCGTCGTAAAGGGGAGGATCCTCTTAGTCTGAAGGGTGTGCATCTTTATTATCAGGAGCTTTATTTCAATCAGGGTTATGAGGCGCTTGACGCGGCGACCCTTCCTTCAGGCAAGCCGGGTAAGGCCGGAGAAAAATATCCCATTCTTCCAGCTGTCCGACGCACCGCCTCTGATATGAACTTGCCTTTTGCCACGATTGCATCTGCATTTCGTATGATTGATACCGCACTCGCGCCGGTGATTATTCAGTGGGATGAAGAGGCCGCACAGGTGGTGCAACAATTGAAATTCATGCCATACCCCACACCGGGGATTCTGCGGACCTTACAGCATTACAGTGTTCCGGTGCCGCCTGACGTGCGCATGAAGCTGGTAATGGCAGGCGTATGCACGATTCTGCGTCCCGAGGTATTTGGGGATCGATTTGTCGTGCTGGAACAGAATAATGATCTTTACGGCACCCAGACCGGGCTGAGACTGGATGATCCCACATGGCGATCTGAAGAAAGTAATATCTTTTAACATCCCCCGGAAGGCAGAGCTTCCGGGGGATACTGTGGTAAGAACGTCTCATACTACATTTCAATCCACGTGCCAGAAAAAGAGGGCACGACAGCACTCTCCTCCCGAATATTTTCTAGAGGACAGGAGATGATCTCCTTATGAGTTTGGGTGTGTGGTCATAAGGAATGGCCTCTGGTACTATGTCGACAATCGTCAAATTCCAAGAAAAGAATATTGGAACCGCCAGAGAGATCTGCATGCGCACCTTGCAGGCATGGCAAATGGTAAGGAAAAGGGCTGTTAGGTGTGTTTTCACAAAGTGGGGAAAAGTAGGTTGACAGAGCATATTTATATCCCAATTCGTAGTATGAGATGTTCTTGGTTTTATGGTGGCATGGGTTGCTTCAGTCAATAAAAAAAATTGAACTGGATCGGGAGTCTTCTTGCTGGAGCGAAAGGGCATGTAATGGGAGGGTTGATAAGGTGTGTTGTTGCTGTGTTTGCAGATGCTCTGGCAAAAGCATGAGGGTTGAGTGTTTCATGAGTGTCGGGAAGGTTTAATGTTTCGAGAGCGTGTGTAAGGCGGTTAACAGCCCCTTTGTTTTTAATGGCTCTCAAAATTATTATTGGAATATTTTTAGAAATAAGTTCTAAAAAGAACCATATTGGTTCGGTTTTTTTCTAAAAATAGAGATTTTACAATTCTTCAAAACTGGTGCATCCTCATAAGGAACGCATCAGGAACAGGCTATAGAGAGGCTCTATGGGGATCAGACTGCATATCTGGGGGGAGCGGGCCTGTTTCACCAGGCCGGAGCTAAAGGCAGAGCGCGTCTCTTATGATGTTATAACACCGTCTGCGGCGCGGGGAGTTCTGGAAGCTATTCATTGGAAGCCGGCCATTCGCTGGCACATTGATCGTATTCATGTGCTCAAGCCTATCCAGTTCGGATCATTCCGCCGGAATGAGGTGAGTGCCAAGGCAAACGCCAGAAATGCTGCGACCGCGATGAAAGCGGGCACGACTGCGGGACTGGGGCTCGTTACGGAAGAAAATCGTCAACAGCGTGCAGCGACGATTTTACTGGATGTGGCATATGTGATCGAAGCGCATTTTACCATGACCGATCGTGCTGGTCCGGACGATAATCCCGCTAAACATATCAGTACCTTTAACCGGAGGGCCGAGCGCGGCCAGTGTTTCCACCGGCCGTGCCTTGGGACGCGAGAGTTTCCCGCTGAATTCCAGCTTTTACCAGAGGGAGCAGCTCTCCCTCCTTCGGATTTTCTGGCGCAGACACAGGCTTCTGGCGATGTGGATCTTGGCTGGATGCTACATGACATTGATTTTGCAAATGGGAAAATTTCAAGGTTTTTCAGGGCACGTATTCATAATGGCATTATAGACGTTCCACCGTTTGATAGTCCGGAACTGGCAGCATGACGGAGCAGATCCAGCAAGGGCCTTTGCAGGCTCTGGTCCGGTTTTATGATCGGATGCAGAATGCTCCGGCCTTGGGCTGGAGTCCGGTAAAGTTCGGATGGGCTGTTGTTCTCAATGAAAGCGGCCATCCTGTAGATGTTATTGATTTGCGCGATCAGTCGGGTAAAAAACCTGCAAACCGGTTTTTTATGGTGCCCGCCGAAGTGAAACGGACAGCAGGCATTTCTCCGAATTTTCTCTGGGATAAAAGTTCTTACGTATTGGGCAGAACTGCGGGAGCAGGCAAGCGTACTGCGCAGGAGCACGCCGCGTTCGTAAAAGAAAATCTTGAGCGTATCACGGGAGTGGAAGATGCAGGACTTCTGGCGCTAAAGGCATTTTTAGAAAACTGGTCGCCGGAACGGTTTGAGTCAGAGCCTTTTCAGACTGACATGCTGGACGCGAATATCATGTTTCGTCTGGATGGAGACGCCCGCTATATCCATGAGCGTCCCGCAGCCAGAAAACTCGTAGAGGCACGCGCCCTTGAGGCCGATGGGCATGAAGACAGGATTTTTTGCCTCGTAACAGGGGAGTATAGCAAGCCAGCCCGTCTCCATCCTTCTATTAAAGGCGTTGAAGGCGCGCAGACTTCAGGAGCGTCTCTGGTTTCCTTTAACTGTGATGCATTCACATCTTACGGGAAGGCGCAGGGTGAGAATGCTCCAACGTCCGAAGGGGCCGCATTCCGCTATGGTACTGCGCTGAACAGTATGCTTCAGCGCGGTAGTTTGAATCGCGTTGCCCGACCGATAGGCGATACGACGGTCGTCTTCTGGGCAGAAGCGTCTGATAGACAGGCAGCAGAGGCGGCTGATGTGTTCAGTGCGATTGCTCTGAGTTCTGACAATAAAGATGAGGCTGAAGTCGAAAAAGTTTCTGAAACCCTTAAAAGAGTTTCAAGGGGTGAAGCGCTTCATACCATAAGGCCTGATCTGGGGGAGGGGACGCGTTTTTATGTGCTGGGTCTGGCGCCTAACGCTGCCAGACTTTCTGTGCGGTTCTGGTTGTGTGACACGCTGGACGCCTTTGCCCGTAATCTGGCCATGCATTATCAGGATATTGCAGTAGAACCAGCTCCGTGGCGCAAATTGCCATCGCCTTTCTTGCTGGCTGTAAAAACAACAGCGATGCTGGAAAAAGCAGATAATATTCCAAAGCGTCTTGCTGCGGATATGTTGACTGCAATTTTAACGGGGAGAGCCTATCCCCGTACATGGCTTTCTTCCGTTATCATGCGTTTGCGCGCAGGAGATGATCCAACCGGCTGGCATGCTGCTGCTGCACGCGCTGTGTTGCAGCGTATGAAACGTAAGGCCAATCCGACTATTTCAGAAAAGGAGAGTGTGCCCGTGAGCCTTAACCGGGATTACCCGAATATCGGGTACCAGCTAGGCCGCCTTTTTGCGGTTTATGAGCTTGCTCAGCGTGCTGCGCTGGGTGGGGTGAATACCACCATGCGTGATAAGTATTTTGGCGCGGCTTCGGCCACACCTGCCAGCGTTTTTCCCGTGATTATTCGTAACGGGCAAAATCATCTGGGAGCTGTGCGCAAAAAACTTGCTGGCTGGTCAGTGATTATAGAAAAAGAACTGGAGGAGATTTTTAATAAAATTTCTCCTGAAGAGCCTTCTTCGTTTCCTCGTTCTTTGCATCTGGAACAGCAGGGTGAATTTGCACTCGGATATTATCATCAGCGTTCCGCTAAACTTGCTGGTCAGAAAAGTAACCAGTCGCTGCCTGAAATTGAGAATGATCAAGAGGACGAAGACGCATGAATAAGCCTGTAGAAAATCGCTACGAATTTGTTCTCTATTTTGATGTGACAAATGGTAACCCGAATGGTGATCCGGATGCGGGGAATTTACCGCGGCTTGACCCGGAAACCAATAAAGGTCTTGTTTCAGATGTGGCGCTCAAGCGGAAAGTCCGGAACTATATTTCGGCGGTAAAAGAGGGGACTCCCGGTTTTGAAATTTACGTCAGCGAAGGAGCGACGCTGAACGTACAGAATAAAAAATCCTGGGCAGCGGTCATGCCAGACGTGACCAAAGATGAAGACATGAAAAAGCTGCCCAAGGAGGCCGAGAAGGCACAGGCTCTTACAAAGTGGATGTGTGCAAATTTCTGGGATATCCGCACTTTTGGCGCGGTTATGACGACGGGTGTTAATGCCGGACAGGTGCGCGGGCCTGTGCAGTTTGCATTTGCCCGGTCGGTTGAACCGATTGTTCCACTGGAAATTTCCATCACCCGCATGGCGGCGACAACTGAAGCCGATGCTGAGAAAAAGGGTGGTCGCACCATGGGGCGTAAACATATTGTGCCGTATGGTGCGTATCGTGTTCATGGCTTTGTTTCTGCTCCTCTTGCATCCCATCCTGTCAAAGGAACAGGTTTTTCTGAAGAAGATCTGGAATTACTGTGGTCGGCTCTGCTGAATATGTTTGAACTTGACCATTCTGCAGCCCGAGGTGAAATGTCAGCACGTAAGCTGATTGTTTTCAAACATGCCTGTAAATTAGGGAATGCACGGGCACAGGATCTGTTTGATCGTGTCAAAACCTTCCGCACGTATCAGGGGTCCAGTTATCAGGTTGATCACGGGTCTGCTCAGAATCCAAAGATGGATAACTGGCCGCCCGCTCGTTTCTGGAATGATTATGAGGTGGTGATTGATCGTGAAAACCTGCCTGATGGCGTTGAGATTATTGAGCGTTAAGCCGTCATGATGCCAAAGCCGGACCAGAGGCAGGATGAGGAAAATCTTGTTCCTGTTTCGGCTTTGCAACACTATCTGTTTTGCCCCAGACAATGTGCGTTGATCCATATAGAGCAGCAATGGGCAGAAAACGGCGCAACCGCTGAAGGAAGGCTGCTGCATGAGCGTGTTGATTCCGGCGTGCCAGACCGGAAACGTGGTGTGCGCACGCTCCGCACATTGCCGATCCGGTCTTTTGCTCTGGGCGTCTATGGAAAAGCCGATGCTGTAGAACTGCACGGGACCGCCAACGCTGTTGTTCCTTATCCGGTAGAATATAAACGGGGGAGCCCTAAGCCGCATCATGCTGATGAAGTTCAGCTTTGCGCACAGGCTTTGTGTCTGGAAGAAATGTTTGGCTGTGCGGTGCCCGAAGGGGCGTTGTTTTACGATCGTCCTCATCGCCGGACGACCGTGCAGTTTGATCAGAGTCTTCGGGATTTGACTCAGAAAACTGCACAAAAAGTGCAGGACATGTTTGCGTCAGGAAAGACTCCACAGCCTGTATGGAGCAAGGGGTGCAAACAGTGCTCTCTTGAAGCGATCTGTCAGCCACGCCGTCTGGAGAAACCTCTTTGTGTTGAGAAATGGTTTCTCGAAAATCTGGAAGACTGAACACGATGCGCAAACACCTGAACACAATCTACGTGACAACAGAAGACGCCTGGCTACGCAAGGATGGCGCGAATATTGTTGTCGAGGTGGAGGGCAAGGAGCGCGGTCGTGCGCCGTTGCATCTGCTGGAAGGCATTATGTGTTTTGGCCGTATTGGTGCGTCTCCGGCTTTGCTGGCCACGTGTGCGGAAAACGGTATTGCGTTTTCCTATCTTTCACCCACCGGACGTTTTCTGGCACGGGTTGAAGGACCAAGGTCAGGCAATGTTCTGCTGCGGCGCGCACAATATCGGGTGGCAGATGATACTACCCGGAGTGTCTTGATAGCCCGGTATATCGTGGCTGCAAAGGTTGCCAACCAACGGACTGTGATACGGCGTGTGTTGAGAGACTATGGCGCCTCCTCCCCTGAAGCGAACCAGAAAGCCCTGCAGGCCGCGGAAGCCTGGCTGACAGATACGACGCGCAGGATTGTTAAAGTTACGGACATGGACAGTTTGCGGGGAATAGAAGGGGAGGCTGCCCGAGTTTATTTTGGGGTGTTTAACCTGTTTATCCGTTCTGAAGATCCTGCTTTTCAGTTCGGTGGTCGTTCCAGAAGGCCACCGCTGGACCGTGTAAATGCGTTGCTTTCATTTCTGTATGCTCTTTTGGGGCATGATTGCCGGTCAGCACTGGAAAGTGTCGGACTGGACCCGCAGGTTGGATTTTTGCATGCAGACCGCCCCGGTCGTGCCAGTCTGGCGCTGGATCTCATGGAAGAACTCCGGCCTGTTCTGGCAGACAGGCTTGCCCTTAATCTGATCAATCGTGCACAGGTGCGTGCAGCCGATTTTGTCTGCCATGAAGGGGGTGGAATTACGTTGCATGACGATGCTCGTAAAACAGTGCTGACAGCATGGCAGGAGCGTAAGAAGCAGGAAATCCGCCATCCATTTTTAGGAGAAACGATGACCTTCGGTCTTGTCGCTCACATGCAGGCCTTGTTGTTATCACGCTATTTGCGTGGAGAACTGGATGCATATCCAGCATTTATCTGGAAATAGTCATGCTTGTTTTAATAACATATGATGTAAACACAGAAGATGCCGCTGGGCGCAGACGTCTGCGCCGGGTTGCGCGTGCATGCCTTGATTATGGTCAGCGTGTTCAGCATTCTGTTTTTGAATGTGAGGTCGATCCGGCGCAATGGGCAGAATTGCACGCGCGCCTTCTTGATGAGTCCGATTCTGCAAAAGATAGCCTGCGCTTTTATCAACTTGGTGCTAAAGGGCGTCAACGTGTAGAGCATGTAGGGGCAAAGCCAGTGCTGGACCTTGATGGCCCGCTTGTTTTTTGACGCCTGAACATTTCTGCAAATAGCCAGTGGCAAGCGGTTTCTGAACGATATTTTCAGATAGAATAACCGAGGTTATTTTGCCGATTCAAGCGTCTGCGCGAACCGTGATCGGTTGATGAAATCCGGGGAGGATCGCGCACTCCCTAACGTATTGAAAAACAAAAACAATCTTTCTCGCCTTTGACGTGCTAGTGTTGCGAGGTGACTTCAGTCGACAGGGTTCGCGCAGAGCACATGGTTTTTCCCGTCATAATCAGTTAACAAAACGGCAGCGTCGCTCCCCGTGCGGGAGCGTGGATAGAAACAGACCATGATTGCCGTGGCCAAGGAGATTGAGGGTGTCGCTCCCCGTGCGGGAGCGTGGATAGAAACCCGTGTGATGTGGAAGAAAATTGATGGCTGAACAGTCGCTCCCCGTGCGGGAGCGTGGATAGAAACAGTCAGAGACACCAACTGAATCTCACGCTCTTGCAGTCGCTCCCCGTGCGGGAGCGTGGATAGAAACCTGAAATTGAAAAGCGCATGATCGAAGGCGAAAGGTCGCTCCCCGTGCGGGAGCGTGGATAGAAACAAGCTGTTGCGCCCAATGGAAATGTATCAGGATACGTCGCTCCCCGTGCGGGAGCGTGGATAGAAACAGATTACGGACATTCTGCCTCAGTCGGATAGCACGTCGCTCCCCGTGCGGGAGCGTGGATAGAAACATGCCGGATAGTGCTGGGGGCATTGGGTGGAGATGAGTCGCTCCCCGTGCGGGAGCGTGGATAGAAACGCTTTGACGTTTGACCGCTGCATGAAGGTTGTCGCGTCGCTCCCCGTGCGGGAGCGTGGATAGAAACATCAACCTGCTGGAGCAGGGGCCGGAGCATATCCGTCGCTCCCCGTGCGGGAGCGTGGATAGAAACCCGCATCAGGCGGGCAGCTTGTCGCGGGGGCAAAGTCGCTCCCCGTGCGGGAGCGTGGATAGAAACTCGACGATTACGCCAGCGATGTAGCCAGCGTTGGTTGTCGCTCCCCGTGCGGGAGCGTGGATAAAAACCCTTATGACATAATTACAAATGATGAGACTGGTGAACTCACTGCCCATGAGCAAGCACAGATAGAACTGTACCTCTGCTCGCGCGGTATGCTGAAATAAGGGATTTTTAGATTTCTTTACTCACACCCTGCTTCAACACCCTTGCCGTCGTTTCCACCAAGGCACGGCCACTGGCTTCGTCACGGGCCGGAGCGGGGAAGCGGGGTGCGAGGCGGAATTGGTAGCGCATGGGGAGCGGCGGGCGGCGCAGGAAAGGCCACCCCTGAGAAAGATAAGGGGAACTGGTTTCAATCAGAATGGGCTGCACAGCAGAGCGGGTGCGTTGGGCAATGGCCGCAAAGCCCGGCTGGAGTGGCCCGGTCTCTTCATCCGCTCTGGAGCGTGTTCCTTCGGGAAATAGAATGACCTGACAGCCTTCTTTTAATCTGTCTGTCGCAGGGCCAATCAGTTTGAGTAAGCTGTCATGCCGGATATAGCCTGCGGTGCGGAGCGTGGTGCCCAGTGTCGGGCGCTCCCAGATGGAGGCTTTTGTCACGCAGACCATGCGCGGGAGAGCCGCGGCCAGAATCAGGCTATCCAGACGGGAGGGATGGTTGGCGACCAGCACCAGCCCGGTTTCGTCCCGCAGAGAGGTAAGGTCACGCAGGTCACAGTCCAGAATGCCCATCCTGTGGAGAAAGCGCACTGAAAAACCGGCCACGCAATGGAGCCAGTGGCGGGCCAGACGCCGTCGCTTCTCTCCCTCAGGGAAAAGGCCTCGCAGCAGGCAGCTTCCTGCGTCCAGCGCCAGAAAAATGACGGCAATCCCCAGCAGGGCGGCGTAAAAACGCACACAGGCACTTAAAGCGGAAAGGCGGAACATGTGGGCTCGGGCTTTATTCGTCAGAGGGATCGGCCTCAGGATAAGGGCTTTTCTGCATACTAACCCGCTTACCCTTCTGCCAGCGGAAAATGACAGGCGACAAAATGGGCCGGCCCGATTGCGCGCAGGGCAGGCTCTTCCACCCGGCAGCGCTCCTGCATAGACGGGCAGCGTGTATGGAAGCGGCATCCTGCTGGCCGCGCCACGGGGCTTGGAATATCGCCCCCCAGCGGTGCAGCACGCGCAGCGCCGACCACAGGGCGCGGCACCGCAGCAGTCAGCGCGGCGGAATACGGATGCGCCGGGTGGTGCAGCACGGCATCTGTTTCGCCCAGTTCAACCACCGCCCCCAGATACATGACGGCCACGCGCGTGGAAATTTGTCGCACTACGGCCAGATCATGCGCAACAAACACATAAGTCAGCCCCAGCCGGGCTTGAAGATCGGCAAACAGATTGACAATCTGGGCTTGCACGGAAACATCCAGCGCCGAGACAGGTTCATCCGCCACAACCAGCCGGGGTGAGAGGGCCAGCGCACGGGCTATGTTGATCCGCTGCCGCTGCCCGCCGGAAAATTCGTGCGCGTAGCGATCCAGTGCCCCTACCGGCAGGCTGACCAGTTCCATCAGCTCATGCAGGCGTGCCGTAATGGTTGCGCGAGAGCGTTTGCGTCCGTCGGGGCCGGGATGCACCCGGAGCGGTTCGGCCAGCAGATCTCCGATACGGCGGCGTGGGTTGAGGGAGGCGTAAGAATCCTGAAACACCATCTGCATTTGCTGGCGTAACGGGCGCAGGGCGCGCTCCTTCAGAGCCGTAATATCCTGCCCGTCAAACAGGATCTGGCCGGAGGACACATCTGTCAGGCGCAGCAGGCACCGCCCAAGGGTGGACTTGCCACAGCCGGATTCTCCAACCAGTCCCAGTACTTCTCCGGGCATGACGGAGAGTGAGATACCATCAACAGCTTTCAGGGTTTGTCCGCGCGGCAGATGATAGATCTTGCGGACGTCCCATACCTCCAGCAGCGGTCTGGCACTGGCACTGGCACTGGCACTGGCACTGGCACTGGCACGCGGCAACGTCGCAGCGGGTGGAGTGGCGGCATGCGGAAGGCGGGTCATGGCAGCCCCTCTCCGGTTGAGAAGGGTGCCGGAGGCGTCATTGTCAGGGCTGAAGGGGGAGCGGCTGGGTTTACAGAAAATGCGTTCCCCACGCGCGGAGGTAGAGGTGTGCCCTCTGCCGGTAACACACAGGCGGCGAACTGCGCGGGCTGGTCGCTTACCCCATGCATCTGATGGGGGCTGCCTGCTGTTCCTGTTGGCACCAGCGGCGGCGGGGTGTCCAGACAGGTAGCATGCACAAAAGTGCAGCGTGGCCCAAAGGCGCAGCCAGCAGGGCGTTCCAGCGGGGCCGGAGGCGCTCCGGCAATGGCGGGCAGGCGATGCGGG
>NZ_BAJW01000046.1 GCF_000613905.1 Acetobacter persici JCM 25330 | reverse complement strand
CTTGTTTTATGCAGCCCCGCCCGCCGCACGCGGGAGACGCTGGCAGGACTGGCCCCTTTCCAGCCGCCTCCAGCACTCCCTACCCGGTTCTGCCCTGAAATTTATGAAGCGCCGCCTGCCGCCCTGCTGGCCTGTATCCGGCAAGGCCCGGCAAACGCCCGCACAGTCCTGCTTGTCGGGCATAATCCGGGTATTTCCGCGCTGGCCCGCTGGCTCGACCCACAGGCCGAAGCGCTGGAACAGGGATTCGCAACAGCCTCCCTCGCAGTCTTCCGGATGTGGGGGTCTGAAAGTGCGGAAGACGCACCGGACTGGGCGGGGTGCGATGCCACAAGCCTGACCCTAGACACATTCGCGCGACCCTGAGGGCAGGAAAGCGCAGTTTTCCAAGCATGACCCGTTTTGATAACGCGCGGTTTATCACCCACCAGCTTCCTGTTTCTTTCTGGATCGGTGAGAAGAGTCACACAGCAGGCCGCACGTCAGTCAGCCAGTCAGGCAGCGGCTCTCTAATGCAGAAGGAAACATCATGAGCGCATCGCAGAATGAAGGTCAGCGGTCTGACGCAACCCTGTCACTCGGTGGGCGGACGGCGAGTTTGCCGGTCCTTTCCGGCACACTCGGGCCAGATGTTGTCGATATTCGCAAACTGCCGGCCGATATGGGCGTGTTCACCTATGACCCCGGCTACGGCGAAACAGCATCCTGCTCCAGCAAAATCACGTTCATTGACGGCGATAAGGGCGTTCTTCTCCATCGCGGCTACCCCATTGCCCAGCTTGCAGAACATGCATCCTATGAAGAAGTGATCTACCTGCTTCTGAACGGTGAACTGCCGAATAAAGCCGACTACGAGAAATTCTCCAACACCCTGACCAATCACACGCTGCTGCATGAGCAGATCCGGAACTTCTTCAATGGTTTCCGGCGTGATGCCCACCCGATGGCCATTCTCTGCGGCACCGTCGGCGCTCTCTCCGCATTCTATCCGGACGCCAGTGACATCGCGATCAAATCCAACCGCGAACTGGCAGCCATGCGGCTGATTGCCAAAATCCCGACCATTGCGGCATGGGCCTACAAATACACGCAGGGCGAAGCGTTTATCTATCCGCGCAATGACCTGAACTACGCGGAAAACCTGCTCTCCATGATGTTTGCAAGGGTGTCCGAACCCTACAAGATCAACCCTGTTCTGGCCCGCGCCATGAACCGGATTCTGATCCTGCATGCCGACCATGAGCAGAACGCCTCCACCTCCACCGTCCGCATGGCCGGTTCCACCGGGGCCAACCCGTTTGCCTGTATTTCCGCAGGGATCGCAGCCCTCTGGGGGCCCGCACATGGCGGCGCGAACGAGGCGGTTCTGAAAATGCTGGCCAGCATTGGCAGCAAGGAAAATATCCCTGACTTCATCGCCAAGGTGAAAGACAAATCCAGCGGCGTGAAGCTGATGGGCTTCGGCCATCGCGTTTATAAAAACTTCGACCCCCGCGCCAAAATCATGCAGCAGACCTGCCATGAAGTGCTGGGCGAACTCGGCATTAAAGATGATCCGCTGCTGGATCTGGCCATTGAGCTTGAGAAAATCGCGATCAACGATGAGTATTTCGTGCAGCGGAAACTCTACCCGAACGTCGATTTCTATTCAGGCATCATCCTGAAAGCCATGGGCATTCCTACCAGCATGTTCACCGTGCTGTTTGCCGTGGCCCGCACCACCGGCTGGGTCAGCCAGTGGAAGGAAATGATTGAGGAACCGGGCCAGCGTATCTGCCGCCCCCGCCAGCTCTATACTGGCTCCCCGCAGAGAGATTTTACAGGGTTTGACAAACGCTGAGGCTCTTCTGAACCTCCTCGTTTCAAAACATCCGACAGATTTTGCGCCCGCACTGCAACAGCATGCGGGCGTAAAATATTTCTACGCCGGGCTCTGCGTCACCGCACCCCACGATTTCACCGCATACGACTGAGAGCTGAGAGCATCATACGTCAGCAGACCTGTACAGAGACAATGGCCCGACTGACAGATTTTGAAGCGCGGCCTTCTACCTTGCCCCAAATAACAAAAAAGCCAGACCGGGCTTGCCGATCTGACCTCTTTCAAACACCCACATGCACCTTTCCGGCCGAGTGGTTTAGTCGCAGTCACACCCTTTTGTCGGCGCTTTTGATTCACGCACAACATGATGGTCAATCCATTCTGACACCAGACGGCGCGCTTCATTCAAAGACGCTTCAGGATGATGAATGCGATACAGGGTTGTGCAGGCATGGAACGCAGTCACATCCTCAGTGCCAACGTCCCGTAGCTCCTGATACGCCGTGACGACAGCTCGCTCGCATTTACGCGCGATCCGACTTAGTTCAACAGCCACAGCATTATCCTCAATTAATAATCACTCTCAACAACGAAGATTAAACGCCAATTCTTACTGATATGCAAGGTTGAATCCGTCTTTAGCGCCGTTCTTCTGATCACAAGTTTTTACATACCCGGCCAAGGGTGTTTTTACGTCCCTACAAGGCCCAGCGGCTTTTCAAAATGGCCGCCACACGCCCGGCCTCGTCGAGCACCTCACGCGGCCAGGGGGAAAGCGTATCGGTGAGGACGCGCACATGCCCGTCCTGTATCAGCCTCCGCGCCAGACGCCCGCGCACGCCCCGCAAATCCTGTTCCCGCTCCATCAGAAAAACCGGCAGATCAGCCACACAGGCCTCCACCAGCATGGCGCTTTCTCCCCCGCCAACCACCACACAATCCGAGCAGGCCATAAAGCCCAGTAGCGGTTCTTCGTCCGGCTCTCCCTGCCGCCAGACCAGCAGAAACGTCTCGGAAAGCCCCATCATAAAGGCCTCTGTCAGGTCCGGCTTGCTGTCATCCCGCACTACGAGCAGTGCTGAGCCGCCCTGCCGGTTGATCAGCCCGGCCAGTTTTTTCCCCTGCAATAATGCCTCTTCCTGCGTGCGGAAGGCGTTTTCTCCCACCAGCACAGTCACTCGCGGAAAAGGCAGATGCTCCAGCCTCTCCTGCCACGCCCTGCGCGCCCGGGCCAGCAAGGCGGGAGAGACAATGGTCATCGGCCCGAGTGTGGGACAGAATCTGGCCGTGGGGTCTGCCGGAGAAGGGGCCACCACAAGGTCAAAGGGCATGGACCGCAGCATCGGCGCCGAGCGCCCTTCATGCCGCACGCACCACACAACCGGACACCCTGCCCTGCGGCCTGCCTTGAGTGCGGCATAACCAGACCGCCAGCCAGAGGCGAGAATCAGCCCCGGCTCCCGCCGTTCTTCCAGAAACGAATCGAGCGCCAGCATTTCCATCCGCACCCGCCGGAACAGGCACCCAAGGCGGGACGCCAGCACGTAGCAGGTCCGGGGTCTGGCCCCAAGGCGCTCTCCACCACCCAGACAGGCGCCAACTTTGTTACAGAGAAGGTCATTTTCTCATTCCGGCCCGCAAGACTGAGATGAAGCATAGATTTTCACGCCGCCGGGGGCTATGCCAAAGCAAATTCCAACCGCCATAGCTAAGGAAGCGCTTCATGACGTCACCCGCCAACCTGGTCGCCCCCCACTCTGGCGAGACCAGCGACTGGGACCGCGATGCGGCCCTGTGCACGGCACGTCTGCTGCTGGAAATCAAAGCCATCAATTTTCGTCCGGAAGAGCCTTATACGCTGACCTCCGGCTGGAAATCCCCGGTCTATATCGATTGCCGCCGCATCATCTTCTTCCCCCGTGCCCGCGCCAAAATCATGGAACTGGGCGTGGAAAAAATCGGCCGTCATGTGGGTTATGAAAGCATTGATGCCGTTGTCGGCGGGGAAACGGCAGGCATTCCCTTCGCCGCATGGATGGCGGACCGCATGATGCTGCCCATGGCGTATGTCCGCAAAAAGCCCAAAGGCTTTGGCCGCAACGCCCAGATTGAAGGCGATGTGCCGGAAAACATGCGCACCCTGCTGGTGGAAGATCTCACCACGGATGGGGCCTCCAAGGTCGCTTTTGCCAATGCCCTGCGCAATGCCGGTGCGCTGATCAATCATGCCTTTGTCATTTTCTATTACGGCGTCTTTCCGGGGGCGCACCAGTCTCTGACAAACATGAACATCTCCCTGCACGCACTGTGCACTTGGTGGGATGTGCTGGAAGCCTGCTCAACGCGTCCTTACTTCTCGGAAGAAGCTGCGGCAGAAGTGCGGCGTTTTCTTGAAAATCCGGCTGCATGGTCCGCCCGCCACGGTGGCGTCGGCAGTCTGGAAGAAGCAGCTGCGTTCAAAGCGAACAAAGACAAGCCTGCCTGAGTTTAGCGTGTCATGACCCGTCCTGCCTTCTCCTCGCCCCGTCATATTCTGGCATTTGATTCCGGAATTGGGGGGCTGGGGATTGTCAGGGCGATCCGAACGCTCTGCCCCGCCGTTTCTGTCAGCTATCTGGCGGATACGGCGGTTTTTCCTTACGGCGAGCAGGATGATGCCTTCCTGACAGACAGGATTGTCTCCCTGCTTTCCGCCGCCATTCGCAGGTTGCGTCCGCAGGCTGTGGTGGTCGCGTGTAACACCGCCAGCACGCTGGCGCTGGATGCCTTGCGCGCTTCCTGCCCGGATATGCCGTTTATCGGCTGCGTACCCCCCATCCGCTGGGCCGCCCGCACCACCAGAACCCATGTCATCGGCCTGCTGGCCACCCGTGCCACCAGCACACGCCCTTATCTGAGCAGGCTACAGGCGCTGTATGCACCAGACTGCACGCTGATCGCCCATGCGGCGCCGGGCCTTGCCGCCTGTGCTGAACAGGTGTTCCGGGGCCACCCCGTACCGGATGAAGTGATCCGCGCTGAAATCGATGGCTTGTTTACCCGAGACTGTTCCGCACAGCTTGATACGGTGGGTCTGGGCTGCACGCACTATACCTTCCTGCTGGACCAGCTCCGGGCAGTCTCCCCCCCCGGCATCACATGGCTGGACCCGGCTGAGGCCGTCGCCCGCCATACGGCGACCGTTCTTGAAAGCCTGCCGGACAACATTCCGGCTCCTGAACCGGCCCGTGCATGGTTTACGGCAGAGCCCCCTGAAAGTTCTGCGCTAGTCAGAGCTTTGCCAGCCTATGGCTTTGATACTATTGCTTTATGGGATGCAGAAAACGCCCCACATCCCGCCTGAAGCCCGTCTGAAAAACAGACGACAATATTTCAGGGAAAGGATCAGAAGGCTTTTGCCCCGGCTTGTCCTATCGGACGGCGCATGACCATAAAAAAAGGCGGCCCGTAAGCCGCCCTTTTTTACACAAACCGCTGAAACTGCTCTCAGCGTTCGCGGCTTGCCGAATAGCTGGCTGTCTCAATCAGCAGAGACCGAATTTCACACTCCGGGAACAGCGCGAGTGCTTCCCGTGCTTTGGCAGCGTATTCTTCCGCCTTACGCAGCGTGACACCAATGGCATCTGTCCGGGCAATCCGGTCCAGAGCAGCCTCCAGATCTTCCGGCTGCTGCTCGGACTCTTCAATCACACGGCGCCAGAAAACGCGGTCTTCCTCGCTTCCGGATTCATACGCCGCCAGAACCGGCAGGGTGACTTTCCCTTCCCGGAAGTCATCTCCACTTCCTTGCCCAGCACAGCCTGATCCGCCGCGTAATCCAGCGCATCATCCACAAGCTGGAACGCCATGCCCAGATTAGCACCATAGACGCGCAGAGCCTCACGCCATTCCGGTGAGGACTCACCAATCACGGCCCCGGCTTCACACGCGGCCGCAAACAGTGCCGCGGTTTTGCCATAGATCACCTGCAAATACTGATCGACCGAAGTGGAAAGATCATTCTGCGTGGTCATCTGCATGACCTCACCTTCCGCCAGAGTGGCAGACGCGGCAGACAGAATCGCCATCACATCAAGCGAGGCATCAGCCGTGAGAATCTGGAACGCGCGGGCAAACAGGAAATCGCCCACCAGCACGGACGCCTTGTTGCCAAAAATGGCATTGGCACTGGCAAGCCCACGGCGGAGCTGGCTTTCATCCACCACATCATCATGCAGCAATGTCGCGGTATGGATGAACTCAACACAGGCGGCAATTTCAACATGCCGCTGCTTGCCGTCCTGATTATCATATCCGCAGAGCCGCGCCGCAGCCAGCGTCAGCAACGGCCGCAGGCGCTTGCCCCCGGCGGCAACAAGATGCGCGGCCAGTTGCGGGATAAGCGCAACCGGGCTCTGCATCCGTGCAACAATCACCTGATTACAGACGCGCATATCCTGCGCGAGGTAATCGGCCAGGGCTTTTAAGCCCGCTTCTCCTGGCTTACTCACAGAAACACTAGATCCATCCTGGCTTGTGGCCCTGCCAGATTCTGGCAGGCTAACTGCAACACCCAAACGCTATATCCCCCAGCCATGGGATGAGTTGACGCCCAACCATATGCGGGGCACCAGAAAAACGGTCAAGCTTGAACCGCTTCAAGACTGCCAGACACTTTTTGTTAAGACGCGTTTATGGCCCATTCTTCAGACCTTTCTCATGACACTTTGCTGGGGGGGCGCATTGCCTATTCCCAGTTCCGCATTGGGTACAGAACCGGCCTGGAACCTGTGCTTATGGCCGCGGCTATCCCTGCCCGCGCCCCGCAGCGCGTGGCGGAAATCGGCTGCGGCGCGGGGGCAGGACTCCTCTGCCTGAGCCAGCGCATAGCAGGCCTGAACGGTACCGGCGTGGAGCAGAACCCGGAGACAGCCGACCTCGCGCGCCAGAACCTGAGCGCCAATGCACGAGACGGTTTTACCATTCTCAACGCCCGCTTTCCGGATACGCTGCCAGACGGCCTGTTTGACCATTGTTTTGCGAATCCGCCATGGCACGCGCCAGATGGTACCGCCTCCCCCACGGAGCGGCGGGATCTCGCCCGCCGGGCGGAACCCGATACCCTGAAACTGTGGATACGCGGCGCGACACGCCTGCTCCGCCACAAAGGCAGCCTGACGCTGGCTCTCCCCGTCAGCCTGATGGCTGCGGCCATTGCCCAGTTGACAGAGAGCGGCTTTGGCGGCGTGACGACCTATCCCTTCTGGCCCAAAGCCGGACGGGAGGTGCGTATTCTGCTGCTTCAGGCCCGCTACGGCGTGCGCAGCCCTGCGCGCCTGCTGCCCGGCATGATTTTACATGAAGAAGATGGGGGCTTTACCCCACAAGCACGCACCGTGCTGGAAAACGGAGCCGCCCTGCCGGGCCTGTAAGAGCCGTTTACGCACAGGAGGATTTCCGCACAGGCGCAATGCCGCCACAACGGCTTCCCTGCTGGCCCTGCGGCTTCCAGCTTCTCTGATGCAGGCATAACGCCTCTCACACCTTCTACAGGCAGCAATCAGCTTTCAGGAGCCGAGACCTCACAGCCCCGGCTCCCGTCGGGTGATTTACTCGAAAACAGACGCCTCAAAGGCTTCTTCCCACGTCCCCGTGGTGGATGCGCGGCTATATTCCGTAGCCCGGTTTTCAAAGAAGTTAGTGTGTTCCACTGCGTTCAGCATGTCGTCCAGCCAGGGCAGCGGGTTGGTTGTGGTGTTGTAGAGCGGGTCCAGACCCAACTGGATCAGACGACGGTCCGCAATGAAGTGGATGTAGGTTTTCACCTGCTCCGCATTCAGCCCTTCAACCGCACCCATTTCAAACGCGAGGTCAATAAAGGCCTCTTCATGCTCAACAATGGTCGCACAGATTTCACGCAGCTCCTGCTGGAACGCATCCGTCCAGATTTCCGGGTTCTCATGCACAAACTCACGGAACAGACGGATAACGGACAGGCAGTGCAGCGTTTCATCCCGCACGGACCATGAGACAATCTGCCCCATCCCCTTCAGCTTGTTGAAGCGCGGGAAGTTCAGCAGGATAGCGAAGGACGCAAAGAGCTGAAGCCCTTCCGTAAACGCGCCGAAGGTGCGAGCGTCTTGGCGATTTCATGCTTGCTGTCCACAGAGAACGCCTGCATGTAATCGTATTTATCCTTCATTTCCTTATACTTAAGGAATGCAGAATATTCCGTCTCCGGCATGCCCAGCGTATCCAGCAGATAGCTGTAGGCCGCGATATGGATTGTCTCGATGTTGGAGAACGCTGAGAGCATCATCAGCACTTCAGTCGGTTTGAACACCCGGCTGTAATGCTTCATGTAGCAGTTGTTCACCTCAACGTCAGACTGGGTGAAAAACCGGAAAATCTGCGTCACAAGGTTCCGCTCGCTGTCATTCAGCACGCGGTGCCAGTCTTTCACGTCATCAGCCAGCGGCACTTCTTCCGGCAGCCAGTGCACGCGCTGCTGCGTCAGCCAGGCATCATAAGCCCAAGGGTAGCGAAAGCTTATACACGGGATTAGCGGTCAGCAGGTCAAAGTGCTGTTCCTGTTCGCCCGGTACGGCGGGTGTTTCGCTCATGAGACCATCCTTATAACGGAAAGTTTTAAAATCATCGGGTTACGAGAGGTTATGCCGCCTTACTGGCAGGCCAGACACTCATCATAATTGCTCCCGTTCGTCGCCGGTTCCTCGGCCGTCACACCAGCCCGCTGCGCGGCTTCGGCGGCCAGCACCCCTTCCTTCGTCAGCACATTACTCACCGTATCCGCACGCTGGATGGACAGGGAGCGGCAGTAATAGAGTGACTTCAGCCCCTTCTTCCATGCCATATGATGGATCTGGTGCAGGTCACGCTTATGCACATTGGCCGGGAGGAACAGGTTGACCGACTGCGCCTGACACACATACGGCTGGCGATCCGCCGCATGTTCCACAATCCAGCGCTGATCCAGTTCAAAGGCTGTCTTGAAGACATCCTTTTCCTGCTGGGTCAGGAAATCGAGGTCCTGCACGCTGCCTTTATTCAGAGTGATGAAGGACCAGATTTCTTCCGTATCCTTCCCCTTCTCCCTCAGCAAAGTCTGGAGGTGGCGGTTACGCACGGTGAAGGAACCGGAAAGCGTTTTCTGCAGGAACACATTCGCCGCAATGGGCTCAATCCCGGGGCTGGCATTACCGGCAATAATGGAAATGGACGCCGTGGGCGCAATCGCCATTTTGTTGGAGAAGCGTTCCTGAATGCCGTATTCGGCCGCATCCGGGCAGGCTCCACGCACTTCGGCCAGCTTGCGGGAGGCTGCATCCGCCTGCTCCCGAATATGCTTGAACACCTTGCGGTTCCAGACTTTGGCCACAACGCCTTCAAACGGCACATTTCTGGCCTGCAGGAAGGAGTGAAAGCCCATGACGCCAAGCCCAACTGAACGCTCGCGGGAAGCCGCATAGGCCGCCTTCTTCATTTCCGGCGGAGCGCGGTCAATAAAGTCCTGCAACACGTTGTCCAGAAAGAGCATCACGTCTTCAATAAACTGCGGCTTGTCGTGCCACTGGTCCCACGTCTCAAGGTTGAGGGAGGACAGGCAGCACACAGCCGTCCGCTGCTTGCCGTGATGGTCGATTCCGGTCGGCAGCGTGATTTCCGAGCAGAGGTTTGAGGTCTTCACCTCAAGCCCGGCCAGCTTATGGTGCTCCGGCCGCGCATTGTTCACATGGTCGGAATAGACAATGTACGGCTCACCCTGCTCCATGCGGGCCGTAAGGATACGAATCCACAGCGCACGGGCAGAGACTTTGCGGACAACGGAGTTATCACGCGGGGAAAGCAGACCCCATTCTTCATCCGCTTCCACAGCGCGCATAAACGCATCGGACACCAGCACCCCGTGATGCAGGTTGAGCGCCTTACGGTTAGGGTCCCCGCCGGTCGGGCGGCGGATTTCCACAAATTCTTCAATTTCCGGATGCCAGACAGGCAGATACACCGCAGCGGACCCACGGCGCAGCGAACCCTGACTGATTGCCAGCGTCAGGCTGTCCATCACGCGGATAAAGGGGATGACGCCGGACGTCTTGCCGTTACGGCCGACGTTTTCGCCAATGGAACGCAGGTTCCCCCAGTAGGACCCAATGCCGCCGCCTTTGCTGGCCAGCCAGACATTTTCGTTCCAGAGGCCGACAATGCCTTCCAGACTGTCATTCGCTTCATTCAGGAAGCAGGAAATCGGCAGGCCACGCGTCGTGCCGCCATTGGAGAGGACCGGCGTTGCGGGCATGAACCAGTGCTGGCTCATATAATCATAAATCCGCTGCGCATGCCCCGCATCCGCCCCGTAATAGGACGCCACGCGGCCAAAGAGATCCTGATAGCTCTCATCAGGCAGCAGATAGCGGTTATCCAGCGTCGCCTTACCAAACGGCGTCAGCAGAGCATCCCGCGTGCGGTCCACACGCACCTGATGGTGGCCCGGCAACTGCACCATGTCTTCCAGCTTGCCGGGTTCAAACAGGTCGGCTTCTTCCCCAGAGCCGGACATGGAACGACGGTTTTCATTTTCCTCAACGTCGATCAGACTCATGTGGCGTGCTCCGGTTTTTTGTATTTACGTGATCTGGGTCTGGAGACACAGCAGAGACGCAGGGCTTTGATCCGCGCTCTTGTGCCTCACCATATGTCGCGTTCATGCGACATATGCGCCCCTATATCTAGTGATTTTTTTGCACTCAAACCGTCAAAAAAGTCTTGTGTTTGAAAAGATGGAGTTTTTGGCTGATCATAAATTGTTTCAGCCCTCAAAAGTTTTTTTGGCCCGCTCGAATCAGGCCCGACATCTCCATCCGGCGGCGTGACTCCTCAATCCCGTCCGCCACCGCCAGAGCGGCCGCCAGCGCCCGCCGTCCGGCGCGCGCATCGACCTTGACGGCGGCTCCGTCCAGACAGGAGGCCACAAAGGCTTCATGCTCTGCAAACAGAGAATCATGATCTTTCCATGAAATGGCTTCCCGGCGGAATCCGCCTGTGCCGGGCAGCGGCAGACCTTTCTCCCGGCCAATCATGGTCAGTTCCCGCTTGCCGAAGTCGGCTGACAGATAACCTTCTTCAGAAAACAGGCGCATCCGCCGCTCTGTCTTCAGAGAAATACGGCTGGCCGTGATGGTCGCCACACAACCGTTCTCAAAGCGGACACGGGCATTGGCAATATCTTCATACTCCGAACTGACTGCCGCCCCCAGCGCATCCACCTGCGCAATAGGGCTGTCCACAATGGCCAGCACCAGATCCAGATCATGAATCATCAGATCCAGAATCACGGACACATCCGTCCCACGCGGTTTGAAGGGCGCGATACGGGTGGCCTCAATATAAAGTGGCCGGGTGATTCGTTTTGTAATGGCTTCATGCTCTGCGGAGTAGCGCAGCAGATGCCCGACCTGACACACCAGCCGCTCTGCTCCGCCAGAGTAATCAGGAGGTCCGCCTGCTCCAGCGTTGCGGCAACCGGCTTTTCCACCAGTACATGCTTCCCGGCCCGGAGTGCCTCTGTCGCCAGTTCAAAATGATACTCGGCAGGTGCGGCCACCACCACGGCATCACACGCCGCCAGCAGTTCCTCTACTGACTCCATAACGGGGCAACCGGCCTCTTTCGCGACCTCAGCCGCCCGCTTTGTGTCGGGATCAAACAGGCCGATCAGTGTCTCCCGCCGGACATCCTTAATTTTGAGAGCATGATAGCGCCCGAAATGCCCAGCCCCGATCACGCCAACCCGCAAAGTTTTGTCCATCTTTTCTGACCTTCCCGACCCTGTGCCACACAGCTTTCCGACCAGCGGTAGCAGCCTCCTGCCAAAACCCCAAAACCATGAGGGGCCGGCAGAAAACAGACCTCCCGCCCGTTCTTATTACGTTCTTTTTACAAACCGCTCTCAGCCTGCGCTGGCACGCATCCCCGGCGCAAAATGAACCATGCCTCCGTAGTAAGGGCGGTCTGACGCCCGCAAAAAACCATAAATTTTTTCTCGCGTGCCGACTCCGTCCATCCTGCACAGAACAGGGTTCAGCCGCACTGTCAGCCGCAATTCCGGCCTGTTTATCCGCGCGGAATGTGATGCAACCCCGCCACTCCCCCCTGCCGAATCCCCTGTGCAGGGCCAGCAAATGTCTGTGGAGTGTTGCATCACACGCAAGGGAGCGGCATGTTCCGGGCGACAAAAATCGATTGATCAGGTGAGAATGTATTACAGCCGCCTCAAACTGGCCTCGGTACTGGGTGTGTGCCTTTTAGGGCTGCTGCTCTGCCTGCCCAATGGTCTGCGCAACCCCTTCCCCTCCATGCCATGGCGCCAGATTCATCTGGGGCTTGATCTGCGCGGCGGGTCTTATCTGCTGATGCAGGTGGACCTGAAAAGCCTGACGCATGACAGGTTGCAGACCCTTGCGGACAGCACGCGTGACACGCTGCTGAAATCCCAGCTTGGCTACCGCAACATCACCACCAATGCAGATACCAGCACGGTCTCCTTCATGCCGCGTGATGCGTCTGAAACAGAAGCTGACCTCACGGCTCTCAGCAAGCTGCCCCGCGTGGTGCCGAACGAATTTACGGTCGCAAAGCAGGATAATGGCAGCATTGTCCTCACCCTCTCGCCGGAAGCCCTGAAGGCCCGCGCGCGTGAGGCTGTGACGCAGTCCATCGAGATTGTTCGCCGCCGCATTGACGCCACCGGCGCGGTTGACCCGGAAATCACCCGTCAGGGTGACGACCGTATTGTGGTCGAACTGCCCGGCGTGAGCGACCCGGAACGCATCAAGACCCTGCTGGGCACCACGGCAAAAATGACATTCCGTCTGGTGGACCCCAACCCCATGCATGCAACGGCAGCGCTCCCGGCGTCAGCTGCTGCCGATGGCAACAGCAGGGGACGGCCCGCCGCTGCCGGTGTATGACCATGTGGATGTGGACGGCACGGACCTGACCAACGCAGGCGCTGTGATTGATTCCCAGAGCGGTGAATGGGCCGTGACCTTCACCTTCGATTCCGTCGGCACCCATGCGTTTTCAACCGTCACGCAGGCCAATGTCGGCCGTCGCTTTGCGATCGTGCTCGATAACAAGGTGATTGAAGCCCCGGTTATCCGCTCCCCCATTACGGGCGGCAACGGTCAGATTACCGGCGGCTTTGATGCCCAGAAAGCGACAGACCTCGCCCTGATGCTGCGCGCGGGTGCCCTCCCCGCCCCGCTGAGCGTGATGGAACAGCGCACCATTGGCCCGTCTCTCGGGGCCGATTCTATTCGGGCAGGTATGCTCAGTCTGGCCGCAGGTTTTGTGTTTGTTATCCTGTTCATGGCGCTGTTCTATGGCCGCTTTGGCTGGTATGCGAACGTCGCCCTGCTGGCCAACCTTGTGCTGATGGTCGCCATTCTCTCCCTGTTTGAAGCAACCCTGACCCTGCCGGGGATGGCTGGGATGCTGCTGACACTGGGCATGGCGGTGGACGCCAACATCCTGATCAATGAACGCATCCGGGAAGAAGTCGCCCGCGGGCGCACACCTCTCGCCGCCATGCAGGCCGGGTTTGAACGCGCCACCTCCACCATTGTGGACAGTAACGCGACAGCCCTGCTGGCCCACGTCATGCTGTTTGTGTTCGGCACCGGGCCTGTGCGTGGCTTTGCGCTCACCATCACCATCGGGATCGTGACCACCCTGTTCACGACCCTCCTGCTTTCCCGACTGCTTATGGTCCGCTGGTATGCGCTCACGCGCCCGACCAGCCTGCCGGTCTGAGACGAGGCGCTTATGTTTGGACGTCCTCTCCTGCGTTTTGTGCGCAAGGATACCCACATCAACTTCATGCGCGGGCGCTATGCGGGGCTGATTGTCTCGGCTGCGCTGTCTCTGCTTTCCGTCGTGCTGTTCCTGCATCCGGGCCTGACACTGGGGCTGGACTTCCGGGGCGGCATTGTGGTGGAGGCCAAAACCTCCGGCCCGGCTGACTTCACCAAACTGCGGAATGCTCTGGCCGCCCACAATGTGACCCACGCCTCCATTCAGGCCTTTGGCGCACCGGATGATGTGCTGATCCGCCTTGATGCCGGGGATGAGCAGCAGACCAACGCGATTGTGGACACCGTGCGCCATGCCGTGGCCGAAGCACAGCCGGGCACCACAGTCCTGCGGGCGGATGCTGTCGGGGCTTCGGTTTCTTCTGAACTGTTCCGC
Source organism: Acetobacter persici JCM 25330 (assembly GCF_000613905.1). Lineage (GTDB taxonomy): Bacteria > Pseudomonadota > Alphaproteobacteria > Acetobacterales > Acetobacteraceae > Acetobacter > Acetobacter persici. The sequence goes on along the minus strand of NZ_BAJW01000046.1, from coordinate 14,323 downwards.
AACGGGATGCTGGCCCTGGGGCTGAGCCTTGCGATGATTCTGGGCTATATCTGGTTCCGGTTTGAGTGGGAGTTCGCCCTCAGCGCCGTTATCACGCTGGTGCTGGATCTGACCAAAACCATGGGGTTTCTGGTCATTACCGGTTTTGAGTTCGATCTGGTGATGGTTGCCGCCATTCTCACTATCCTCGGCTACTCCACGAACGATAAGGTGGTGGTGTATGACCGCGTGCGTGAAAACCTGCGCAAATACCGCACCATGCCGCTGCGGGAACTGATTGACCTGTCGATCAACGAGACCCTGAACCGCACACTGGGCACGTCCTGCACGGTCTTTCTGGCATCCCTGCCGCTGGCCCTGTTTGGCGGGTCCACCCTGTCCGGCTTTGCATGGACCATGCTGTTCGGGATTGTGGTGGGCACGTCATCTTCCATCTTCATCGCCGCCCCCCTGCTGCTCTTTATGGGCGAGGGTCGCCTGAAACGGGATGCCAAACCCCCGGCCTCACACAAGAGCGCCTAAACGCAAAAAAGCGTTCCACACCGCAGAGTGGGAACGCTTTTTTTATAGGGGCTGTGTGAAACAAACCGCCGCAGGGTTTATCCCGGCGCCATGCTTCAGCAACTCCTGTGCTGACAGCGCACCAGACAATACTGCCACCGTCTCTGCCCGGCTGCGTTGCCCGGCAGGTTTTTAACGACGGACGACAGAAGGCGGCGTGGGGTCTGTCGGCTCAATCACCGCCAGAAAATTCTCCATTGCCTGCCCGGCATTTTTCAGCCCGGCGCCGGATGGATTATACTCTGCATTAAGAATGGCGGTCAGGGCGGCGCGATCCGCGTTGACAATCTGGACAAGCCGCTCACGCGAGACCTGACCGGACATGACCTGCCCGCGCGCCATGCCGCTGGCAATCACATAGCTGTAAATCAATGTGCGGGGGGTTGGTGTTATCTTCACCATACCGGCGGAAGACTGGCAGCCAGCCAGCACCGTAAGGCCAGCAACCCCGGCCAGCAGGCGAAAAAAACCGGAAATCCAGAAATGGAGCGCGTCATGCGACGAGCCTACTCCATATCTGTCTTTCCGGTAAATCTCATCAGCACCCCGCAGGGCGCTTCAGATCAGGCTAAAAAAGCCCTCAGACCTTGCGGGCTGCCAGTTCATCACGGATCTGCTCAAGCAGAACTTCCGTTTTGGTCGGAGCCGGGGGCTCAGCCGGTGCAGCAGCTTCCTGCCCGTGCAGGCGGGTCAGCACTTTTACAAACCAGAAAATGACCAGAGCCATAATCAGGAACTGAATCACGGCATTGGCAAACAGGCCGATATTCAGGGTGACCGCACCGGCTTTCTGGGCTTCCGCCAGCGTTGCAAGATGCGGGCCTTTCAGCGTGATGAAGAGGTTGGAGAAATCAATCCCGCCAATCACCAGACCCAGAAGCGGGTTGAAAATGTCTTTCACAAGGCTGTTCACAATCGCTGTGAACGCGGCACCGATGATGACACCAACGGCCAGATCAACAACATTGCCACGCATGATAAATGCGCGGAATTCGCCCACCCAGCCGGGGGTGTGCAGATGGGATTTCACATCAGCCATAAATTTCTTTGTCCTTAAAGAGCGTACTATACTGATGTCTGTATCCAGCATGACACCTTTTTAACAAGCCTAAACCGCTTCGATTCGCTGACTTTTCTTGTCAGACGTGGCTTTTACAGCAACACCGCGCTGTTTTCCGGCGCACAGCCCGCAAAAACCGGACAATAAGCGCGCATGAGTTGTTGATCCCACCTGCGCAGACGGCTATACGCACTCGCACGCATAGCCCGGTCGGTATCGGGACAGCCTTTTGAACGGAAAGACGCAACACATGAAACCCGGCATTCACCCTGACTACCACGAAATCACCGTCATCATGACCGATGGCACCGAATACAAAACCCGCTCCTGCGCAGGCAAGGCTGGTGACACGCTCCGTCTGGACGTGGACACAAAGTCCCATCCGGCATGGACCGGCGTGCAGCGCATGATGGATACCGGGGGCCAGGTTGCGAAGTTCAACAAGCGCTTTGCTGGTATCGGTACGCGCTCCAAATCCTGATCTGCGCCTTCTTACGCAGACTGGTTGAAAAATCGGAAACCCCGCCTCTTGAATCAGGAGGCGGGGTTTTCCACGTTTAGCCCTGAGGACAATGCCCGAAAACGGGGTTCTCCTCTTGTTATCCCTGCCGCATTACGCCCGCCAGATCGGGGGCACCCCTGCGGCAAGACCTTGCTGAACGAGGAGGTTTTTTGACCATGAGTTACGATTTTGCACCGCTTTTCCGCACCGCTATCGGTTTTGACCGTCTGGCACAGGTGATGGACACCGCAGCCCGTAGCGCTGCAACCCCTAGCTACCCCCCTTATGACATCGCCAAAACCGGGAATGACAGTTACGCGCTGACCATGGCCATTGCCGGGTTTGGCCCGGATGATATTGAGCTGGTTGTGCAGGACAACACCCTGATTGTCTCCGGTCGCGTGAGTGACCCGCAGAATGAAGGGGAAATTCTGCATCGCGGCATTGCCCGCCGCGCTTTTGAGCGCCGCTTTGCACTGGCGGACCATGTGGAAGTCACCGGAGCAGACATGAATAACGGCCTGCTGCGTATTTCTGTGCGCCAGATTGTGCCGGAAGCCCTCAAGCCACGCCGCATTCCCGTGCAGTCCGGCGCGGCATCTGAACTCACGCCAAAAGCTGAGACATCCGCACCGGAGCAGCCCGGCCTGCACAGCCCGGTCACTGTGCCTCCGACGGCTGCCGCAGCATAATCACACCCGGTCAACACCGTAAAAAGGGGGAACACTGGTTCCTCCTTTTTTATAAGAGCGCAATTGTCGCTTGACCTGTGAGGGACGCTCCCCCCATATCGTCGCCACAGATGCGCGCCGGCAGGCACGCGGGCCTTCGGAATGGTTTCCGGACCGTCAGTTTCTCCGGTGCCTGCGCAAGCGCCGCCCGACGACAGGATGGAAGCAATGACGACCTTACCGCTGATGCCCAAGGCCACCGCCGTGTGGCTGATTGAAAAAACCGCCCTGAGCTTTACTCAGATTGCTGAGTTCTGCGGGATGCACCCGCTTGAAGTGCAGGCTATTGCCGATGGTGAGGTTGCTCAGGGGATTGTCGGGTATGACCCCGTTGCCAACCACCAGCTCAAGCAGGAAGAAATTAGCCGCTGCGAGGCTGACCCTGACGCCCGGCTGAAAATTCTGCCCACCAATAATCCGGTCAAGCGCCGCTCAAAAGGCGCACGCTATACGCCGGTCGCCAAACGCCATGACCGTCCGGACGGGATTGCCTTCCTGCTGCGCAACTTCCCGCAGCTGAATGACCTGCAGATTGTTAAACTGCTGGGCACCACGAAGGACACCATTGCCAAAGTGCGTGACAAGCAGCACTGGAACACGCCCAACATCAAGCCGCGTGACCCTGTGACCATCGGTCTGTGCAGCCAGATGGACCTGAACGCTGCGGTGAACGCCGCCACCACGCGCCTTGAGCGCGAAGGGCTGGAAATTCCGCAGCCGCCGCCGATGGATGTGATGGAACATGAGAAGAGCGGAGAGTAATCTCTCCGCGGCACTGGCGCACGCTGCGTCCGCCAGTGCCTTGTTTTTGCCAGTTTCTGGCAGGTTTCAGTCAGTCTCTCTGATTAAAAAGAGACGCTTTAGTCCCGGCTGCCCGCACACAGGGCCGGGAGACAGGGGGACTAGGCTCTGTCAGGCAGACAGGCGCTCAATTTCTTCTTTGAGCCGCAGCTTCTGCAATTTGAGACACATCAAAACACGTTCATCCGGTCTGGGCCGCCCGCCTTCCGAGGAGATCTGTTTATCGATCCGTGAGTGGCGGGATTTAAGACTCTCAATCCTGGACTGGTAGGTCATTGACTGCCTCCATTCGGTTGATGACACCTCACGGTAACGCACTCTCCGCGTGTTTTTTCATGTTTTTTTCACAATTCAGGCATTTTCGGTATGCGATAATCGCATATCTAAATTTTCTTCTTTTGCCGCTGGTCTCCGCCTCGCGCATGCGCAAAACTAGACTTAGAAAACTCTGGCAGACTCTGAAAAACCCCGTTCACACAGAGTCCTCATGCCACGCAGGAGAGGGACTAAAATGCTGAAAGACCGCGATTCACTCCTCGGCCAGCTCCATGAACTCCGCAGTGAACATCGTGATCTTGATACCATCATCACCCGGCTGACCGACGGCACGATCCTGACAGACCAGTTGCATCTCCAGAGGCTGAAAAAACGCAAATTACTGCTCCGCGACCGGATAACATGGCTTGAAAGCGAACTGATCCCCGACGATATTGCGTGACCATTTTTTTCACAGACCGGATCGTGCATCATCGTGAGCGAAACTGCCCCCCTGCCAACCGCCCCATCTCAGGACGCCAGCCTTACCCCTAAGGTTGGCATTATCATGGGCAGTCAGTCGGACTGGGAGACCATGCGCCACGCGGATGCCATCCTGACAGAGATGGGTATCCCCCATGAAACTCTGATTGTCTCCGCCCACCGCACGCCGGACCGTCTGGCGGATTATGCCAAAACCGCCGCAGACCGTGGCCTGTCCGTTATTATTGCCGGTGCGGGGGGTGCTGCCCATCTGCCGGGCATGTGCGCCGCATGGACCCGTCTGCCCGTGCTGGGCGTGCCCGTAGAATCCCGTGCCCTGAAAGGCATAGACAGCCTGCTCTCCATTGTACAGATGCCCGGCGGCGTACCCGTTGGCACACTGGCTATCGGGGCGTCCGGTGCCAAAAATGCCGCCCTTCTCGCCACCTCCATCCTCGCCCTGCAGGACCCGGAACTGGCTGCAAAACTGGACACATGGCGCGCTCTGCAAACCGCGTCCGTTGCTAATACCCCGATTTCTGAAAACGACTGATGCCTGCTTCTTCTTCCCGTTCGCCTTCCGCCGCCCCTCTTGCGCCCAACGCTGTGATCGGCATTGTCGGCGGGGGGCAACTGGGCCGCATGTCGGCTGTTGCCGCCGCCAAACTTGGCTTCCGCGCACATATTCTCACGCAGGACCCGCATGGTCCGGCAGCGCAGGTTGCGCATCAGGTCACGCTCGGCGCGTATGATGATCACAAGGCGCTGGACGCATTCGCCCGTGCTGTTGATGTGATCACGTTCGAGTTTGAAAATATCAGTGCCGACGCGCTGGACTGTCTCGCCCAGCACTGCCCGGTTCGCCCCTCCGGTGCCATTCTGCGCACCAGTCAGGACCGTCTGGCGGAAAAAACCTTTCTGTCAGACGCGGATATCCCGCTGGCCCCGTGGATGGCTGTCACGGATCACGCCTCCCTGCATGCCGCGGCGGAAACGCTTGGCTTCCCGTTCATCCTGAAAACCACCCGCAACGGATATGACGGGAAAGGGCAGGCCCGCGTGTATGAGGCCTCCCAACTGGAAGAGGCTTTTGCTTCCCTCGCTCCGCATCCGCTGGTGGCGGAAGGGATGGTGGATTTCGCGTGTGAAATCAGCGTGATGGTTGTCCGCGGCACGGACGGCACAACACGCTGCTTTGCACCGGGCCTCAATTATCACCGGGATGGTATTCTGGACCTCACACTGGCCCCCGCCCCCGTGCAGGAAGAAACCGCACAGCAGGCTCAAGCCCTTGCCACCGCCATTGCCGAAAAACTGGACCTGATCGGTATTCTCGGCGTTGAGATGTTTATTGACCGGACAGGCAACCTGTTGGTGAATGAAATTGCCCCGCGCCCGCATAATTCCGGCCACTGGACCATGGATGCCTGCCCGGCGGACCAGTTTGACATGCATATCCGCGCCGTGGCCGGCCTGCCCCTACCTCCAGCCCTGCGCCATTCTGACGCCGCGATGAAAAATCTTGTCGGCCCGGATGATATGGCGCTCTGGCCGGATATTCTCGCGACCCCCGGCCATATTCCGCATCTGTACGGCAAGGCCGAAGCCCGCGCAGGCCGCAAGATGGGGCATGTGAATATCCTGTTCCCTTATGGCAGCCTGCCCGGCGCTCTCGGGGTTCAGGACGCCCTTGGCCCTCTGGCAGACAAGCCGGAAGCGGAAGACAACGACCATTAAGGCGCAAAGCCGCCGCCTCAAAACGGCGGCTTTAGAAAAATCCGTCTTCTTTCAGGCTGCACAGGCGACCACTGCCGATAATAATATGGTCCCAGACCGTCACGCCCAGAAGGCTGGCCGCCTGCGTAATCCGCTGCGTCATGAGGATATCATCCTGCGAGGGGGAAGGGTCCCCACTGGGATGGTTATGGATCAGCCAAGGCAGATTTATAATATCATGAAATTGCGCCATTTTTTGCGATTTCATCGGCGACTGGTGCCGGGCATTGGGATATGTCCACAATGCTCGACCGTGATTGTCACGCTTGATCACCGACGTGCTCATCGAGTCGCTTTGAAGCGCGGCACTTCACTCTATTCCCTTCGTCCCACGCTTCAAGCTCGTCGATCGGATAGAGGACGGCCTTACCGATCTTCACAAACGACGGTCCAATTTTCATAGCGCGCCAGTTTCGGAGAGTTCCTACCGAGACGCCTCCACGATAGCGCTCGGTCACTTCTTCCGGAGTGAGGAATTTGGTTTCTGACATACTGCCTCCTGCGATCGGTACGCTTCGGCGCTTTGTTGCCGACCATGGGGTGGTGGTCGGACGCGAGGTTGTGCCTCTGAGTGAGACCGTCACTCAGCATCACTACCAGGCTTGCCGGTTTCCGGCGGCTCACGCTGTTGCACGGAAATGGATGCACAAGAGCACGCGAGGAGGGAAGGCCTGTCCTGCGGGCGTAGGGGAGGCGGCAAGTCTCGGCTAAAAATCGGCGGGGTGTGACACGCGTGAGGCGCGTTAATTGAGGGGCGTTGGCGCGCTCGCAGTTTAACCCGCGAGTCCAAGCATCCCGAACAGCTTTTCGAACCGGCGCGAATGCGTCCCTTCATGAGCGCTGCCCTCCGAAGGCAGAGGCCAGAGGTTCGAATCCTCTCGGGTGCGCCAATTTCTATATACAAAACAATATTTTACTTGATCAGGTGATTCTCAATTTCGCGCTTGCGCACTGCTTACTTGGACGCATCACTTCCGTTCATTGCTGCAGAGACTGTAGGTTAGGCGGGTCATCCTCCCGCTTGTTTTAGGCTTTGTCTGAGAAAACAGGTGGGTACCGCGAGCGATCAAGCTGAGGACAGAGAACTCACGACGTCACTTCGGAGAACGCGTACATTTTCCACGAGCCGTCGATCTTCGTAAATGCGTAGAAACCATGAACACGCTCAATGACCGAGCCATCGACGCGCCGCCGCACGGCGGAAGCGACCGCATGGGCGTGATGATCGTTGATTGCTGGGATATCGAAATGCCAGTCCGTCGAGTGATCCCATCCTTTGGCGGCTTTGAGTTTCGCCGGATCAATCGGATAGCTGTCCATCATTTCGACAACACCGTCTTTAAGATAAGCGATGGGATAGCGAACGATCTCGTCGATTAACTTTACGTCATTGGCTTTGAAACCCTCGACGTACTTTTCATATATCCTGCGAAGTTCGTCTTTAAGAACGTCCTGGCGGTTCATCGTGCAGTCGCCTCATGAAATGGATGGATACAGTCTCGTTGCTCTAGGAATCGACACATGGGCGATCAGATGTCGGCATATATCTCCAGGATGTTGTTGTCTGGATCCCGGAAGAACAGTGTTCTATGGCCCCATGGCTGGTCTGTGGGTTCGCCGATGATCTTCACTTTGGCTGCCTGCAATTCCTCCGCGCAGGCATCGACCATCTTGGGCGCGACCCGAAACGCTAGCTGAACGGAACCAACACCAGGTGCAGGCACCGTCTCGGGAAAGAGGCCACCCGCTGGTTCGCTCGTCAGAACAAGGATATTGCTGCCAACCTTGAACTCGACCCATCCATCTCCTGCAGCCTGGCGAAACTCAAGCTGCATGATTTCTTCGTAGATTTTCGCATCGCGGTCATGTCGCGGGTATAGATAATGGTGTAATCCAAAGCGCGGATTTGGTTGAGTGCGGATACGGTCTTACTCTGGGAAAATGCTTTCGTCGGATTAGCCAAGATTGCCGAACCAACAGCGGCCATTGCGATGCTCTGACGGCGGGTTAATGGAGTCATAGATCATCCTCTGTGTCTTCTTGGGTCTGTGATACCCGTCGCGTCCTGAGAGGCCCCCAAGTTTCGACTGGCCTATGAACTTTGCGGTGATGCGGGCTTGATGCGCGATACCAGACCGACTCCATGGCGTTGATCAAGCTCGTTCTTTCAGCATTTTCCCAACCGTAACGATCGCATCGATTGCAGGAACGAGTTGCTGACCTAGATCGGTTAGGCTGTATTCCACCGTGGGTGGAGAGGTCGCCACGACCGTTCGGTCGACAACCCCCTTTGATTCAAGCTCTTTCAGGCGTGCGCTCAGAACTTTGGCTGATACCGGCGTAATGTCTTCTTTTAGCTCGGAAAATCGGCGCGCGCCTCCGCTGAGGTACCAGATGATGTTGGGGGTCCACGCACCTCCAATAAGCCTCATACACTCGTTCAAAGGGCAGTCGGGATCGTGGGCCGGAGACCTATTTTTTCGTCGCTTCAAAACTGTCAAAGCACGTCCTTTCCGTGGTTACCATCTGGAAACTTCAAAATAAGAGTAACCTGAGGAAAGCTAATTACAAGATGCAACGTTGGACCTATCTAGTCTGCATCTGGTGCGTAACTCGGATGGAGGCAAACTCATGCAAAGCACGCAAACCCTGGATCTGCTGAAGATCAAACATCCTATAATTCAAGGCCCTTTTGGTGGCGGGCTTTCGACCGTGGAGCTGGTTTCCACCGTTTCTAACCTCGGCGGCTTGGGGTCATTTGGTGTGCATTATCTGGAAGCCGAAGGCATTCTGGGTGTCGCTTCTGAAATCCGGGAGAAGACCAGCAACCCTTTCGCGCTGAACCTTTGGGTGTCTGATCACGATCCAGAGGCACGGGATTACTCCACTGATGCCTACGATCGGGCTTGGCGCCTATTTGAACCGCTTTATCGTGAGCTCAACCTTCCCAAACCAGAGCAACCGCCGCGGTTCCACCCCAGCTTTGAGGAGCAGGTGGAGGCAATCCTTGAAGCACAACCGGATGTGTTCAGCTTCGTCTTTGGAATACCGCCAGCCCGCGTGTTGGCAGATTGCAAGGCCCGGGGCATCACAACAGTGGGGGCCGCAACAACATTAGCCGAGGCGCAAGCGCTCGAAGCTGCAAATGTCGATGTGATCCTCGCCACAGGGTTCGAAGCGGGCGGGCACAGGCCGTCCTTTCTGGACCGGGCCGAGGACAGCTTGATGGGCACCATGCCGCTTACCCGTGTTATCTCAGAGATGTGTTCAAAACCGGTCATTGCGGCGGGTGGGATTGTGGATGCCGGGGGCATCGAGGCGGCGTTGTCCCTCGGTGCGGGGGCCGCGCAATTGGGCACGGCGTTCCTGGCCTGCGCGGAATCCGGCACGGTGGATCAACATCGGGCGGCACTGTATTCGGATCGCTCTGCCAGTTCAGAACTGACACGTGCCTATACCGGGCGACTTGCCAGGGGCATGTCCAACCGTCTGATCAAAGACATGCAGGCCGTGGCAGCTCAGCTCCCGCCGTTTCCAGTCCAGGCATGGTTCGTGGCGCCGCTGCGCGCAGCAAGCATCGCTGCAGGGGGTGATGAGTTCCTCTCGCTCTATGCAAATCAGGCCGCACCGCTTCTGAAGCACAGGAAGACCGCCGATCTGATGGCCGACCTGATCGTCGGCATCGCGTGAGGCCGTTCCCAGCTCAGTTCAACCCCTCTGAAATCATGGAGCCTAAAATGAAACTCTACTATTCCCCCGGTGCGTGTTCATTGTCCCCGCACATCATCCTGCGCGAGGTGGGCGCGAAATTTGAACTCGATCTCGTCGATCTTCAGACCAAGAAAACTCAATCCGGCTTTGCTTGGCAAAACACCGAAGGACCAGGCTTTGGTCGCGATGTGGCAACGGCGGGTCGAAGAAGGCCTGGTCGGGGCGGCCACGACCTTTTTCCATCACGCCACTGACGGTTTGGGCGAGGCGGATCGCTATCGCAATAAAGAATGGGGCGAGGCGAACAAACCGCGCGTTGAAGAGACCATGCGCTGGTTAGACCAAGAGCTGGAGGGACGGGACTTCGTCGCTGGCGACACGTTCAGCTTTGCCGACATTACGGCGCTCTGCGGTGTCGATTTTGCGGGTCTGTTTGGCATTTCGATCCCGGCTGACTGCACGCATCTCGCGGCGTGGCACGCGCGCGTCTCTGAACGTCCGACCGCCAAGGCCTGAAACTGATCAAGGAGAAATAACATGAACGATTCACAACAAAAGAAATCTGCGATCATTGCCGGTATGGCGCCGGGCTTTGGAGCAGCGATTGCAAAGACGCTGATCGCGGATGGCTACAACGTGTACGGCCTATCCCGGAAAAGCAGCCTTGAGGGAGAAGACCTCGGCGCGTCTTACACCCACCTGCCTTACGACTTGAGCGATCAGGCGCGTGTCGAAAAGGCGATTGAGCTGATTGACGGGCAGGATGGCCCTGCAACGGTGCTGATCTACAACGCGATGCAGCTCATCCCGAAACCCTTTCTGGAACTGACACCAGAGGAGTTCCAGGCGTCTTGGGTGTCGACCTGCTTCGGTGCAATGATCACGGCGCGGGCCGTGCTGCCCGGCATGGTTTCTGCAGGTAGCGGCACAGTGATCTTCACCGGCGCAACAGCGGCTCTCAAAGGCAATCCGCGCTTTGCAGCCTTCGCATCAGCGAAGTTCGCGCTGCGTGGCCTGGCACAGTCCCTTGCCCGCGAATTTGGCCCGCAAGGGATCCACGTCGTGCATTCCGTGCTCGATGGCATCATCTGGGGACCCCAAGCCCAGGAACGCTTCAACATCAAGGAAGAAGATTGTCTCGACGCTGACGCGATCGCGACGGCCTATCTGCAGCTGATCAATCAATCCCCCAAAGCCTGGACACATGAATTCGACATGCGCCCTGCGACTGAGAAATTCTGAGGACTTCATCATGACGTACAGTGTACCAGAGAGTGTAAACACTGATCTTTCTCAACCGGCCATCGTTCATTCTGCTGAACAAGAGTGGTCGCCTTCTCCGACAGCCGGGGTTGACCGCCGCTTTCTGGAACGCGACGGGGCCGAAGTTGCCCGGGCAAGCTCGGTGGTCCGCTATGCGCCGGGAAGTGCGTTTCCGGAACACACCCATGACATGGGCGAAGAATATCTGGTGCTTGAAGGAGTGTTTTCTGATGGTGACGGGGATTTCCGCACCGGGTGTTACGTGCGCAACCCTCCGGGCAGCAAGCACGCGCCCTTCACGAAGGATGGATGCACGATTTTTGTGAAGCTGCGCCAGTTCCAAGAAGATGATCGCCAGACCGTCCACAAGCATATTGACGACCTCGCATATGAGCCAACCGGAACGGACGGTCTGACCCGCGCGCAGCTCCATCAGGATGTGTCCGAGACGGTCGTTTCAGAGAGGCTTGCGCCAGGAACCAATTGGGCTGACCGCGGCGATTTTTCCGGCGAAGAGATTTTCGTCATCGAAGGGGAGCTGCTTTACGGCGACACCCTATGCGGCGCGGGCACATGGCTGCGGTTCCCGGCTGGGGCAGAATTGCCCATCCAATCCCCGTCAGGCTGTCGCATCTGGGCCAAACGGGGCCACTTGGGGCATCTCACCTGATCGGCCGGAAAACGCGCCGCCCTGAAATCGGGTTGCTAGAGCGACCCGCATTTCAGGCTGATCTCGTCATCGAAAGGAAACAATAATGACTGAAATCCACTGGATGGCTGCAACTGGCCTCATGACTGCCCTGTTTTGGATGGTCTATGTCTTGAACCGCTTTGCCGTAATCGGGATACCAGCATCGCTGGGAAATCCGAACCCTGAGCATAAGCCTTGTCGGACTGGGCGCAGCGCGCGACGGCGGCCCATCAAAACGCGATGGAAAACTTTCCGATCTTCGCGGCTCTGGTGTTGGGAGTCGTCGCCCTGAATTTGTCCTCTAGCCTCACGATCACACTCAGCATGCTCTACTTCTTCGCCCGTCTGGCGCACTTTGTCGTCTACACGCTGGGTATTCCGGTCGCTCGGACATTGACCTTCGTCCTTGGGTGGATAGTCCAAGTGGTTCTGGCCATGGTCATCCTCGGGGTCGTTTGATCGTGGCAGCGAAACTCAGAGCGCGCGCCACTCGCTCCGGTGACGTGGCGCATCTCCTAGCTAGAGTCGTCGCGTCCTGTCGCCCTCCCCAGTCGTGCAGCAACGGGGTGGAGTTAGTATTTGTTGCGGGATTGCATCGTGTCTCGACGCCTTAAATTAGGTGCAGGGGAACCGAGTTCTGGCATACCTCTTTGTATATCTGACTTGCAGTGTTTTCTGTCTGTCTGCGAGGCAGGTAGCATTCGTAAAGCGGCAGAGGCTATTGGCGTTGGCCAACCGTCTTTGAGCAGACGCATTCAGAAATTGGAGGAAATGCTTGGGTTGTCGCTCTTTGAAAGGCGTACGACAGGAGTGCGCCTGACGCCTTTTGGATGGCGTTTTATGTCACAATCCCGGATGCTTGTTGCCGGGGTTCAGGACGCTCTAGAATCCGCCTCTATGGCTGGGACTGCTATGACTGGAAAACTGGACGTTGGCATTACAGCCTGCCTTTCCGGCGGACCCGTGCGAAACCTGTTTTCGGCTTTTATCGAAGCCCATTGCGATGTCGCCATTCAGGTGATTGGAGCGTCCAGCAACGAACTCTCCACTCTATTGAACCAACGCCTCGTGGACGCAATCATCACTTCACGTGCGCCAAAGCCAAGTGTCGAAGACAGTGTTTTACTTTCGCGCGAGCGGATGCTTCTTGCGGTCTCGACGGACCACGAATGGTCTGAACGTCATCAAATACTCTGGGAAGAGTTGAATGAGGCTTCTGATGTTCTTTGGGTGACGGAGCCATTTACGGCTTTCGATACACACAGGCTAGGGCACGTTGCGGCTTTCGCAAAATCAGAACTCGTTCACCGAAATCGGCTGAGTCGCGAAGAGATCATGGGTTTGGTCGGTCTGGGGTTGGGCATCACATTTGTCTACGAGCACTGTAGAGGGATTACCTACCCTAATGTCACCTATGTTCCCATTGGGGGTGATGGTGAGCCAACTCCTTTTTCTCTGACATGGCTTCCAGAAAACGATAACCCGGCACTTCGACGATTCATCAGTCTGGCGAAGATCGAAGCAAAGACGAACGGTTCTCTTTCTTGAGCTTAGCGAACCCGCGATCGGTCTTCATGAAACGCTCCAGCATGGGCGCGATGAGCTTGGCCGGTTCGAGTTTGCGCCCGTTCTCAGCCGCAAGAATCTCCGCATAAGCTGTCAGATCCCGATGCACCTGCGCTGGTAGCTCGATCGTCAGCTTGACGGGCTTGTCGTCGCGAATGTCGCCTAGCTTCAACTTGCTCATCGGGCATCTCCTTGCGGTTCGAGGATTAGATCGCGCGTCACCATCACGCGTACCGGAAATCCTGGCCGGATCGTAAGTGTCGGCGGAATCTGAAGCTGGCGCTGGACGATGGCCTCGCCGGCGCGTCCGATCGTGTCCTGCGTGCCGTCTCTGATTGCCTTGGCGATCTCGTCGCCGCCATCTTCGCCGGTCTCAAGCCCAATATTGAGGATGGTCGCCAGACCCGCCGCGCGGAATAGTTGGCCCCAGTGATTGTCGACACCGTCTTCGAGCCCGGCGTATCCGGCCTGATCCGTGCCGGGCTGGCGTTCGAGGACGATGGAGCGACCGTCGGGTAGGATCAATCGGGTCCAGGCGAGCAGCAGACGACGCTGACCGGTTTCCACGCGGCTGTCATATTCGCCCAGCAGGCGCGCGCCTTGTGGGATCAGCAGGAATTGCCCGGTGGGACTGTCATAGACGTTCGCTGTGACCTGCGCGGTGATCTGCCCCGGAAGGTCGGAGCGCAGGCCTGTCAGCAGCGCTGCCTCGATGACCGATCCCGCTTGCAGGACGTAGGGGCTCGGCGGGGATTGTAGCCGATTTGCGGCGGTGGTTCGTCTATCGACCTCACGATCTAGGAAGGCTTCCTGTCGCTCCGTCGTGTCCGGCCTCCGTGCCTGATCGGCAGAAGCCGGGAAGAGACCTTGTAGCCCGGTGGCCGCGGCCGCAACGGGGGCTGCCTGTGGCCTTTCAGCCCCGG
>NZ_BAJW01000047.1 GCF_000613905.1 Acetobacter persici JCM 25330 | reverse complement strand
CCGCTTCCGCCCCATGACCCTGCCCGATATCTTCATCGACCATAACACGCAGGAGGCTCAGTACGAGCAGGCCGGACTCACAGCACCCTTCATCGTCAAAACCGCTCTCAGCGCGCTGGGCATCGGAGACATGCTTTCAATGAACTTGCCAAACTGTGCTACGGGAACAAAATCATGAGCATGAAAACGATCTCTCTTCGCGCAGGGCTTGTGCTCGGTCTGGGCATGACACTGCTTCCCGCCGCGGGCCTTGCCCCGTTTGCTCCCGTTGCACAGGCACAGTCCGCTGCGGCCACTGCCGAAAGCGCGCCTGTGCAGGCCCTGTATGCAGCCCTTGATAAAGCACAGCATTTGCACAGCAGCTTTGCAGAGCGCAGCCAGATTGTTGGCGCCGGGGTTGATCAGGCGTTTGATCTGGACGCCGTGCTGCATGCCTCCGTTGGCCCGCGCTACCTGACGCTGGCTCCGGCGGACAAGGCAAAGCTGCTGACGGCCTTCCGGGACTTTACCATTGCCCGGTATGTTTCCAGCTTCAAACCGGGGACAGACGCCCGATTCACCATGAAGCCGGGTCTTGAAAACTCTCCGGTTGGTGGTAACAAAATCGTGAATACCTATATCGGCGCCGATGACAGCATGCCCGGCACCCCGCTGGCCTACATCATGCACAGCACGCCATCAGGCTGGAAAATTGTTGATGTGCTGCTGGGGGATTCCCGCATCAGTCAGGCAGCCGCACAGCGTTCGGACTTCAGCTCCACACTCGCCTCTGGCGGTGTTTCGGGCCTGATCAATGTCTTGGAACGCAAAGTTAAAACTTTCTCCAACGACTGAGCAGGATAACGAGCGTGATGCGTAACGGACAGACAAACGACCCGGTCATGGGCCACATGGCGGCTGGTTTGTAATGTCCGTTTTTTCCATTCTGGCGCTGGCCAGCAGTGGTCTGGCCGCAGCGGGCTGCCTTCAGTCCGCTGCCGGGGCTGCCCTGCTCACCCGCTTCCGGCGCACGGAAAGCCGCCCCGTCACGTTCACCCCCCTCCCCCCGGTCACCGTGCTCAAACCCCTGTACGGGGATGAACCGTTACTGGAAGAAGCGCTGGAAAGCTTCTGCACGCAGGATTATCCGGGACTCCAGATTCTGTTTGGCGTGCGGGACAGTGATGACCCCGCCATTGCCATTGTGGAGCGCCTTCAGGCCCGCCATCCGCATCTGGACATGCAGCTTGTGGTCAACCCGGCCGTGCACGGCCTGAACCGCAAGATCAGCAATCTGATGAACATCCTGCCGTATGCCCGGCATGATCTGCTCGTCATTTCCGATTCCGATATTCATGTCAGCCCGGATTACATGCGGCACATCGTCAGTGCCCTGCACAAACCCAATACCGGGCTGGTCACCACGCTTTATGCCGGTCTGCCAGCCCATTCCAGCATTGTGCAGATGCTGGCGGCCTGCCAGATCAACCATAATTTTCTACCCGGCGTTCTGCTCTCCCGCTATTTGGGGCGGCAGGACTGTCTGGGGGCCACCATGGCGCTCCGGCGGGATGTGCTAGAGGCCGTGGGCGGGCTGGAAGCCCTGCTGCCGCATGTGGCGGACGATGCCCTTCTGGGGCAACTGGTCCGCCAGTTGGGCAAAGACATTACAATTGCCGACTGCCTGACCTGGACCACGATTGGTGAAGCCAGCTTTGCCGAGCTGCTCTCTCACGAACTCCGCTGGGGCCGGACAGTGTGCACACTGGCGCCAGCCGGGTATGGTGCCTCCTCCATCCAGCTTCCGCTGTTCTGGGCCACACTGGCCATTCTGTTTCAGCCACATGCGCTCTGGCCGCTGGTGCTGTTTGCTGCCGTATGGGCAATCCGGGTTATTACGGGGCTGGTGATCAACCGCGCCGTTGGCTCCCGCCCCGTCTGGCCGCTTCTGCTTCTGCCAGTGCGGGACTGGCTTTCCGCCGCCATTATGGTGGGCAGCGCGAGCGGGACACGCGTGGACTGGCGGGGCCAGACCATGCATGTGGCACCCCACCCCGTAGGCCCCCCGCCGAGCAGTCAATTATCACCGGAAGGCTGAGACGGGTTGTCTCGCCCCTTCCGCAAGAGTAAATCCCTCCCCATATTCCTCTGATGACTTCAGATCACACGCCCTGTCAGGACACAGAACAATGATGAGAACCCTCTTTCTCCAGCCTCCGTCCTTTGATGGTTTCGACGGTGGAGCTGGTTCACGCTATCAGGCAAAGCGTGAAATCAAATCGTTCTGGTACCCGACATGGCTGGCCCAGCCTGCCGCCATGGTGGAAGGCAGCCGCCTGATTGACGCGCCTCCGGCCCGTATGGGCATGGAACCGATTCTGGAAGATGTGAAGAACCGCGATCTGGTGATCATTCACACCTCCACCCCATCCTTCGCGAAGGATGTGCAGGTGGCCCAGATGCTCAAAGACGCCAACCCGAAACTGAAAATCGGCATGGTCGGCGCGAAAGTGGCCGTGCAGCCGGAAGAAAGCCTGCTGAAGGGCGCTCCGGTTGACTTCGTGGCCCGCAACGAATTCGACTTCACCATCAAGGAAATTGCTGAAGGCCGCGACTGGAAAGACGTCGATGGCATTACATGGCGGAATGAAGCGGGTGAGATCATCACCAACCGTGACCGCGCCATGATTGAAGACATGGACAGCCTGCCCTTCGTGACAGAAGTGTACAAGCGGGACCTGAAGATTGAAGACTACTTCATCGGTTACCTGATGCACCCGTATATCTCCATCTATACGGGCCGCGGCTGTAAATCCCGCTGCACCTTCTGCCTGTGGCCGCAGACCGTGGGCGGCCACCGTTACCGCACACGCAGCCCGCAGCACGTGGCAGCGGAAATCCGCCTCGCCAAGCAGTATTTCCCGCAGGTTAAAGAATTCTTCTTTGATGATGACACGTTCACCGATGATCTGCCGCGCGCAGAAGCCATTGCGCGTGAGCTGGGCAAGCTGGGTGTCACATGGTCCTGCAACGCAAAAGCCAACGTGCCGCTGGAAACCCTGAAAGTCCTGCGTGAAAACGGCCTGCGTCTGCTGCTGGTTGGGTATGAAAGCGGTAACCAGCAGATCCTGCACAACATCAAAAAAGGCATGCGCGTTGAAGTTGCGCGTGAGTTCACCAAGAACTGCCATGATCTTGGCATCAAGATCCACGGCACCTTTATTCTGGGTCTGCCGGGCGAAACGAAGGAAACCATTCAGGAAACCATCAAATTCGCCAAGGAAATCAACCCGCATACGCTCCAGGTCTCTCTGGCAGCACCTTACCCCGGTACGGCTCTGCACAAGCAGGCGACCGAGAACGGCTGGCTTGATGAAAGCAATGCGGAACTGATTGACGAAAACGGCGTGCAGATGGCACCGCTGCACTACCCGCACCTGTCCCACACGGAAATCTTCAATAGCGTCGAAGAATTCTACAAGAAGTTCTATTTCCGCGCACCGAAGATTGCCTCCATCGTGAGCGAAATGGTGCGGTCTCCGCAGATGATGAAGCGCCGCCTGCGTGAAGGTGTGGAGTTCTTCCACTTCCTGCGCGACCGTAACGCTGCCTGATTTCACACAGTTTGCTCCCGCCCGGCTCTGCTGCGCGGGGGCAGAGTTTTTCTGCCCATGAAGCGCGCCATTATTTCGGCTGATGATTTCGGCCTGTCAGTTGAAGTCAACGAGGCGATTGAAATCGCGCATCGTGATGGCCTGCTTTCTACCGCCAGCCTGATGGTCGCCGGTCCTGCGGCGGAAGACGCCATTGAGCGCGCCAGACGCCTGCCCACACTGGGGGTCGGCCTGCATCTGGTGGTAATTGAGGGGGCCTCTGTTCTGCCGCACCAGCGTCTGCCGCTTGTAACAGGACAGGATGGCTGGTTTTCCTCCTCGCAGCTCGGGCTGGGGGTGGATTATTTCTTTCGTCCGGAAGGGCGCAGGGAACTGGCGGCGGAAATTACGGCCCAGTTTGAGGCGTTTGCCCGCACCGGCCTGCAGCTGGACCACGCCAACGCCCACAAACATATGCACCTCCACCCGACTGTAGGCCGCATGATGATTGATATCGGCCGCCGCTACGGGCTGCGCGCCGTGCGCGTTCCGCTGGAACCGCCGGAACCGCTTTATGCGGCTGGCACCTATACCGATACGCTGGGGGACGCGGCCCTCCGCCGCTGGACCCGCCTTTTACGGCATCAGGCCCGCTCGGCTGGTATGGCGACCAATGACTGGTGTTTTGGTCTGGCATGGAGCGGGCATATGACGCCGGACCGGGTTGCGGCTCTGGCCGCCCATCTGCCCGAAGGTGTTTCGGAAATCTATTTCCATCCCGCCACCCACAAAAACGCGCTGCTGGAAAAGCTGATGCCAACCTATGAGCATGAGGCCGAATTTGAGGCGTTATGTTCCAGCGGTTTCCGCACCGGGCTGGCGCATGCCCACGCAACGCCTTGCGGCTGGCAGGATATTCAGCCTAGCTGAATCGGCGTTCCTGTTATAGCAACTTGTTATAATATGATATATTTATCACAATTTTAGCAATTTAGCGTCCATTTAAACTCAAGATCTTGTCATACCTTCCAGATCTCGTTGACCGGCCCCTGCGTTTCTGATTGTAATTCTGACTGACCAGTTAAATAACAATAAGAAACGGTCTCCTTATCATGTCAGAATGCCTCTTCCCGCATTCGTTCTGCCTGACAGCCACTTTATCTGCGCTCAGGGAAGAACGGATTAAAGGACTGCTTCCTCTGTTTGCCCGTACGCAAGTCGGGCCAGCCGCAGCACGTGCCAGCCGTAAACTACGGTTTAACGCCGTTATGTTTATGTGGCGCCAGACGGACGTGTGGTGACACACGCTCTGTAAGGCGCCCCCGGCTCCTGCCTGAATGGCCTCAGCCATCCGGGCCATATCCCTCATAAAAACAAAAAAGACAGAACGCGGATATGATCTCACCAAGACAACGCTGCCCTGCGGCGCGCCGTGCATCGCTGCGTGCCCATCTCTGTTTTGCCTCAGCCCTGATGGGGGTTCTGGCCCTGAAAACCGCCGTGACCGGTGTCGCGCACGCGGCACCGCTCACAGCGCAGACGCCTGTCGCCCCTGTTTCGGACACGATTATCAGCCCGAACAGCAAAGCACGGGCCAATCCCCCCATGTCCGCCCGCCCTGTGGATGCAGAAGCCATGGGGCCGGAACCGTCCGCCATCCGGCGGCCACCCAACACGCCGATTCCGCCCAGCGGTGTGCCGGAGCTTCCCTCATCCGGTTTTGCGACCATGGACTTCACGCCGCTGATGCCATCGGAAGACAAAAAGTCTCCTCATCAGATCGAACTGGATGCGCTGTTACCCTCGGAAGGCCCCTCCGGCCTGCTCCCGCCCCGGCTTGATGCCCTGCGTGATACGGACCTGAATGACCCGTACTACGTCCCGACGGCGGGTGCCGGGCATCTGCTGAGAGCCATCGACCCTATGCGGGAATGGCTGCGCAAACGCGGCTTCACTTTTTCCTTCTCCTACAAAGGGGAAGCCATGGGCTGATGAGCGGCGGTCTGGAAAAAGGCATGAGCTATGTGCATGAACTCACATTGCAGGCTATTTTCGACCTTCAGAAAATGGCCGGGCTGAATGGCTGGTCCGTGCATACACTGGTGATGGAACGCGCGGGGAAAGCGATCCAGAACGGGCGCGTCGGCGAGTATTATGTTGCGTTGCAGGAAGTCTACAGCCTGTCCGGCAATGTGGCCGCGCATCTTGTCGATTTCTATGCCGAGAAGAAAATGATGCAGAACCGGCTGGACCTGATCTTCGGCCGTATGTCCCTCACCCATGTCTTTGCAACGTCCCCGCTGCTCTGCTCCTTCATGGTCACCTGTTCGGCCCCTGTAGGCCTCAAGCAAAATCCGGCCATGAGCGTGTACCCAAAAGCGACATGGGGTGGCCGCCTGCGCTTCCGCCCCACGCGTGATACGGCCGTGCAGGTGGGCGCCTATTCCGTCAGCGCGCTGACGGACAACCCGAGCGGCTGGTCCTGGGGTGCGGAAAACACGACCGGACTGTCTCTGCCCATCGAATTCACATGGCAGCCGTTTTTAACCCGCAACCGCCTGCCCGGGCATTACGTGATTGGCTATGCGCATGACACCACGCGCTATGCCGACAAGATCAGCTCCGTCTACCCCAAGAAGCTGGCGGATCGCCTTCCTGGCACCCGCTCCGCCCCGGCGGACATGATGTGGGTGGAGGCAGACCAGATGATGTACCGTCTGGGTGGCCGAAACATGATGGCTGGTGGCTATCTGATGGCAGGTTACGTACACACCACGCCCCACGTCGCCAATATTTCCGATCAGGCCTATGGCGGGTTTTCCATGGTCGGCATGATCCCCGGCCGGATAACAGACCGCTTTGGCGTTCTGTATTCCTGGTATCATGTCAGCCAGCGGCGGCGGCTCAGTCAGGAACTGGCGCAGGAGGCCGGTCTGCCTCTGGGGTCAAGCATTCACGGGATCCAGAACAACTCGCACATTATCGAAGCCTATTACGGGATTGATGCCTTCCCCGGAATCCTGATCCAGCCGGAATTCCAGTACATGATCCACCCCGGCGAGACACACCGCATCCCCAATGCGGTTATGGCGGGCCTGAAGCTGATCGCTAACCTCTGAAGTCATCCGGAACCTCGCGGCAGGATGCAGCAACGCTGTCTGCATCCTGCCGCCAATCCGGCGAGAAATCCGGTTTACGCCGGGAATGGCCCGGCAGGACCTAGGCATGGCAGCATCGCTCTGCTACTCAGCAGGACGAACGTTCATTTCTGCGATCCTGGCATGACTGATACGCCTCCTTCCTCCCCGCCCGGCACAAGACTGTCTTCCAGAACGGAGACGGCGCGTGCGGAGCGCGCGGCCCGTCAGGCTGCCGCCCTGCGCGCCAACCTGCGCAAACGCAAGCAGCAGGCACGCAGCCGGGAAGAAATGGAAGCCGTGGCCCCCCTCAGCCAGCCGGACGCTTTTCCTTCACCTTCCGGGCCGGATGAACGTACGGCCCCACAGACCTCATCCGCTCAGCACGAACCGGATAATGGAGAGACGCCGCCATGCCAGTGATGCCCGATACATGGATCCGCCGTATGGCGCAGGATCACGGCATGATTGAACCGTTTGTGGAATCCCAGAAGCGCGAAGGCGTGATTTCCTACGGTCTGTCCTCGTACGGCTATGACGCCCGTGTTGCGGATGATTTCCGCATTTTTACGGACGTAAATAACGCCATTGTGGACCCGAAGAACTTCAGCCCGGATGGCTTTGTATCCCGCAAGGCGGATGAATGCATTATTCCGCCCAACAGTTTTGTGCTGGCCCACACCATTGAATATTTCCGCATCCCGCGGGATGTGCTGGTGGTCTGCCTTGGCAAATCCACCTATGCGCGCTGCGGTATTATTGTGAACGTGACCCCGCTGGAGCCGGAGTGGGAAGGTCAGGTGACCATCGAGATCAGCAACACCACCCCGCTGCCTGCCCGCATTTACGCCAATGAGGGCATCTGCCAGTTCCTGTTCTTCAAAGGGGAAACCCCGTGTGAGACCAGCTACGCAGACCGCGCCGGGAAATATATGGGCCAGCGTGGCGTTGCCACGCCGCGGATGTAAGGCACGCACATGGATCGGTTTATTATCCGGGGCGGTCGCCCCCTGTATGGCGATATTACCATTGGTGGCGCAAAGAACGCCGGGCTGAAACTGCTGGTCGCTGGCCTGCTGACCTCCGAGCGGCTGGTGCTGACCAACGTGCCGCACATTGCCGATATTGCCACCATGCAGGCGCTGCTGCGGCAGCACGGCATCAGCGTGGAAACGGTGGGCAATGATAAAACGAAGCTGTCCGTTGGGGGTGAAATTAC
This sequence comes from Acetobacter persici JCM 25330, assembly GCF_000613905.1. Lineage (GTDB taxonomy): Bacteria > Pseudomonadota > Alphaproteobacteria > Acetobacterales > Acetobacteraceae > Acetobacter > Acetobacter persici. The sequence goes on along the minus strand of NZ_BAJW01000047.1, from coordinate 20,086 downwards.
CAGCACGGAAGCGCCGTACGATATCGTTTCCAAAATGCGCGCCTCCATTCTTGTGCTCGGGCCGCTGCTGGCCCGCTGCCGGGAAGCACGGGTCTCCCTGCCCGGCGGCTGCGCCATCGGCACCCGTCCGGTGGACCTGCACCTAAAAGGACTGGAAACGCTCGGGGCCAAAATCACGCTGGAAAACGGCTACATCAACGCCCGCGCGCCGAACGGCCTGACGGGGGACCGGATTGTGTTGCCGTTTGCCTCCGTCGGGGCGACCGAAAACCTGATGATGGCCGCCACACTGGCGCATGGTCGCACGGAAATTGTCAATGCGGCGCGTGAGCCGGAAATGGTGGATCTGGCCGACTGCCTGAACGCCATGGGCGCGCGCATTACGGGTGCTGGCACCGGCCATATCATTATTGATGGTGTGGAGGCGCTGCACGGCGCGGAACACCGCATCATGCCGGACCGGATTGAGTGCGGCACCTATGCCTGCGCAGCCGCCATTACGGGCGGGGATCTGCGCCTTGTCGGCGGCAATGTGGACCATCTGGGCGCTGTGGTCCGCGCTTTTGAAGAAGCCGGGGTGGAAGTCACGCAGGAAGGGGACGCCATGCGCGTCCGCCGCACCGGTGCGCTGCGCGGTATTGATATCATGACGGAACCCTATCCGGGCTTCCCCACGGATATGCAGGCGCAGTTCATGGCGCTGCTTTCCGTCGCGGAAGGTGCTCCATGATCACGGAAACGATTTTTGAAAACCGGTTCATGCATGTGCCGGAACTCAACCGGATGGGAGCCCGCATTAACGTCCACGGGTCTTCCGCCATTATCCGGGGTGTGCACAGCCTGTCTGGCGCCCCCGTAATGGCAACGGACCTGCGTGCCTCCTTCTCACTCATTCTGGCGGGCCTTGCCGCCCACGGTGAGACCATCCTCAGCCGCGTCTATCATCTGGACCGGGGCTATGAGGCCGTGGAACGTAAACTGGCGGCCTGTGGTGCCCAGATTGAGCGCGTAAAAGGTTAAATCCGGCGCGAGGCTATCCTCTGGAGGCTACCCTCCGGGCCAGCCTCGCATCTTGCGGAACAAAGACCCGAATTCCTCCATCCGGACCTCTGCTCTATGTATAAAGCCGCTCCCAGACTCCTGCTTGGTGCCCTGCTGCTTTTAACCGGCTGCTACAATCTCGGGTCACAACGGCTGGATCAGGACCAGAGCGATTATTCCCTGTCCCTCATTGCCGCCGGGAAACGCCAGACTCTGCTGAATATTGTCCGCCTGCGCTATGCGGACACGCCGGGTTTTCTGGACACCACACAGTTAATTTCCGGATATCAGCTCCAGCGCAGCCTCTCCATTGGTGTTGGAACGGACACCCCCATCCGGCCAAGCGGCGGCGCGGGTGTGCAGTTTCAGGAAAGTCCGACATTTACCTTTCAGCCCGTTACGGGGGATGCCTACGCGCAAAGCTTCCTGCGCCCCATGCCCATTGGCAGCCTGCTGCCTCTGGCTATGGGCGGTTTGCCCATTGATGTGCTGTTCCGTCTGGCGGTGCAGTCCATTAACCTCATTAACAATGCCGGGGCCATTGGCAGCGGCGTCGGGCGGGGGTCACCCGAGTTTTTTGAACTGATTCATGATCTGCGTGTGTTGCAGGTTGCGGGCCTGCTGGGCATCCAGCTTGAGCATAGTGCGGAAGTTCCCGGCAAAACTCCGTCTTTTGACCGTGTTTTTCTGACAGTTTCCTCCACGGACAATCCGGTTCTGGCCGAAACCGTTTATGAAACCCGCCGCTTTTTCCAGATGAAGCCGCATGATGAACGGGTTGAGGCCGTCTACGGCGCAGGCCAGCCCCGGCCGGGGCAAATCCGTATTCTGACCCGCACCATGCTGGGGGCGCTGGGGCAGATTGCGTATCAGATTGACGTGCCACAGGATGATATTACGTCCGGGCGCACCCAGCCCCGTATTCTGCTGATCGGGCGCGAGACAAAGCCCATTGTAATTGTGCATGTTGGCAATACGTTGCCGGAAAACACGTTTTCTTCCGTTCGCTACAACAAGCGCTATTATTATATTTCTGAAAATGATTTTGACAGCAAACTTGCGTTTACCATGCTGCAAATTCTGCTTGAGCTTTCAAAAACCACAAAAAATCCCGGGACTATCGTAACCATTCCCGTCAACGGGTAAACAGGAAAGCGCATCAACCCTGTCAGAATGACATAAAAAAGCCGGATCAGGATTTCTCCCGATCCGGCTTTTTCAAAGGTTCAGACTGGTCTTATTCCCACCAGACCGACAGGGAGCGCACACCCTGCGCACCCCGGATCAGCACGCCCTGAATATCTGCGGTCGCGGACGGGCCTGTCATCAACACACCATATCTTGCGGTGTGGAATTCAGGCCGTTCGACATAGGCTGTGTGCATATTGGCTGTCAGGTTTTTCTCTGACAAGATCACTACAATATGCTGCGTCAGATGCGCTGCGGAATTCAGGCTGTTCAGTTGCGCTTCGCTCAGAAAGATAGACCCCATTTCTGAAATACCAAACGGGCTGCGCACCACCAGAACATCTGTCGCCGCGGCCTGCTGAGGGGAGGCCACATCTTCCAGACGGATCGTGCCTTCAAAATCCGGCACAGCGGAACAGATGATTTTGGCATCCGGAAAACGGCGTGCAATAGCCGTTGCCAGTGTATCCCCTTCCTGCGGAAGCAGGATCTGACCACCCAGAAGTTGCAGAGCATCTTCAAAGCGGGCCTTGCCTGCATCCATATCTCCCAGAACAGCAACGGGAGGCAGTTCATGCGCGGCAGGGTCCGGGCGGTTCGCGCGGAGTGTTGCCAGAATGCTATCGCGGGAACTCATCAGGCTTTCCCTCCTTTTGACTCTTTTTTGTCTTTAAGGCGGTTTTTCTTATACCAGCTATGGAAGGTCTGCTTCACCGGGTGCGGCAACTCACGGTGCTTGCCCCACGGGTTGAGCCAGTTATACAGCACAAAGCGCGGCAGGGAGCTCAGTGCGACTTCCGTGCCGTTAATGGCCGTGCGGTACAGGGTGGGCTGGCCCATCAGCTTTCCGGCCATATGCATGATTTCACGTTTTACAAATGGCAGTTCATGATGTTCAGCCAGAACACGACGCCATTTATAAAGCTGTTCATGAATGTTGATCTTGACCGGGCAGACGTTTGTGCAGCTTCCGTTCATGGTCGAGGCAAACGGGAGTGTGCTGTATTTCCGCTCGTTAAAAGTCGGGTCAATAATCGCGCCAATCGGGCCGGAATAGACTGCCCCGTAGGACAGACCGCCAGACCGCCGGTAAACCGGGCAGGTGTTCATGCATGCGCCGCAACGGATACATTTGAGAGACGTCCAGAACTCTTCCATGCCCAGACGGGCAGAACGGCCATTATCCACCAGCACAATATGCATCTCCCCACCCTTCTGCGGGCCACGGAAATGCGTGGTGTACTGCGTGATGGGAGAGCCCAACGCACTGCGGGAGAGCAGGCGGATAAACACCCCCATATCCGCCATGCGGGGCACAATCCGTTCAATTCCCAGTGTGGCGATATGCAGGTTTGGCACTGTGCACTCAGGTCGGCATTGCTTCATTGGTGCAGACCACAAAGGTGCCGGTTTCCGCCACAAGAAAGTTGCCGCCCGTCATCCCGGCATCCGCCGTCAGGATTACCGGACGCGCCGCCATCCGCTGGGATTCCGCCAGAGACTGCGGGCTGTTATCGTTGGGGTCGGTATTGTAATTCTTGGCGAAAATCTTTGCCACATCCGGCACCAGCTTATGCACAGCCGGCACCACAATATGGCTGGGCATCTGGCCATCAAGCTGCTGAATCCGCTCACCCAGATCTGTTTCCGTCACGGTCACGCCGCGCGGTTCCAGATAAGGGCGCATGTCACATTCTTCCGTGACCATGGACTTGCTTTTGATCAGCGATTTTGCGCCATGCTTTTCCAGAATCTCGCCAACAATGCGGTTATGTTCCGCACCATCCGCCGCCCAGTGCACATGGATGCCGTTCTTTCTGGCATTGGCTTCAAACTGCTCCAGATATTCGGGCAGATTGGCAAGCGTATGCTCTTTAATAGCGGACGCCCGGCTGCGCAGTTCCTGCCATTCGGGCAGGAGGTGCATCTGCTGGTCACGCTTCTGGCGCATGTCCCACAGGCGTTCATCATGGAAGGTCAGATGCGGGGCATCTTCCAGAAATTCTTCCGCCGCTTTGGCGTGATTGACGGGTTTGACCTTCATGACCGCGCTCCGTTCAGAATTTCAGCGATATGAATAAAGCGGATGGGCACACCGCCACGTTCCGCACAGCCCTGCTGGTGCATCATGCAGGACGTATCTGCGGAGACGATATATTCTGCACCCGCCTGATGGTGATCCTTTACCTTATCCAGCCCCATACGGGCAGAAACGGCCTCTTCCGTCACAGAGAACGTGCCGCCAAACCCGCAGCATTCATCAGGGCGCTTGGGCGTTGCGAAGGAGATGCCTTTCACTTTGTTGAGCAGATCCATCGGTTTGGAGAAAAACGGCTCGCCAAGCTCAGACATGCTGGCGGTCCGCAGGGAACGCAGGGTGCCGCAGCTATTATGCAGGCCGACCTTGTGCGGGAATTCCGCCCAGGGGAAGTCCTCTACCTTCAGGATATCGTGCAGAAATTCGACCAGTTCAAACGTGTTTTTCCGAACATGCTGAACCTCTTCCGTCTGCGGGATTGCATCAAAATTGTCCCGCACATGATGCGTGCAACTGCCAGACGGCATGACGATGGCATCATATTTGGCAAAATTACGCACAAAGAGAGCTTCTGCCGCTGCGGCATCTGAATTGCAGCCGGAGTTTGCCATAGGCTGGCCACAGCACGTCTGGTCCAGCGGGTAGTCCACATCCTGACCCAGCTTTTCCAGCAGTTCCAGTGTGGCAATCCCTGCGTTTGGGTAAAACGCATCAATATAACACGGTATAAAAAGACCTATTTTCATGCAAACCTCCGGCGGTAAAACAGGTTTTCAGCCTGTTGTGATCATGATCTCAACAAGAGAGGGACCATCGGAAGCCAGAGAAGCCTCAATGGCGGGTGCGATATCAGACGCGCGTGTCACCCGGCAGGATGGCACACCCATGGATTTCGCCATGGCCTGATAATCAATACTCGGATTAACAATATCCATCGCAGGATACGTTCCCTCACGTGCGGAAAGGTAATCTTTCTGTTGTCTCATAAAGTTTTTGAGAACGTTATATTCCTGATTGTTCATGACGATGAACGTGACAGGAAGTTTTTCATGCGCGGCGGTCCAGATGGCCTGCGGAGAATAGAGTGCTGCCCCATCCCCCACCAGCGAGACCACACGGTCCCGCCCAAGCCCCAGAGACGCCCCGACAGCGGCAGGCATTCCCCACCCCAGAGCACCGCCACGCAAAAAGGAATACTGGCCCGGCCATGTGCTTTCGAGAAACAGGCGGACGTCGGACGACGTCGCAATGGCCTCATCCACAATCGCCACATCAGGCCCGATAGCCCGCACAGCCTCCCATGCCGCAACGCGCGGCGGGATGGCGTCCTCATTCCGCCGGGCCTTTGCTTCCGCAATCGCTTCCGCCCGCTGGGCGCGCCGTGCAGCAGCCACCTGTTCGGCCTGAGCGGCATAGTCCGCCTGATGCGGATTTGCTGCCTTGCCGAGCAGCGGCAGCAACGCCTGAAGAGACGCCTTGATATCCCCCACAACGGACAGCGGCGTGTTAAATGTACGGCCCAGATCCCGCACATCAGAGGACATCTGATAGACCGCACAGCCCGGCGGCAGCGCAGGACCTTCCGTGTAGAGAATGGTAATCAGCGATTTGCCACCAAGGGCAAAAATCGCATCATACGCACTCAGACGCTCGGCAATGGCCGTGGCCTGCGTCGGCAGATTGCCGCACCAGAGCGGATGCGCAGTAGAAAATGGTACGCGGGACGGCCAGGAAGACCCATAGACCGGCGCCCCAAGGCACTCCGCTACAGCCGCGACTTCGACCGCGGCATCGGACGCATAAACTTCATCCCCGGCAATCAGCGCAATCCTGCCCGGCGCAATACTTGTAAGAGCCTCAGCCAGATCCTCCAACCCGCCCGCCACAGCAGCGCGGTTGATAACGGACGGCGTGCCGATATCCACCCCGCTCATTTCCTCCATCACATCCATGGGCAGAGAGAGAAAGACAGGGCCAGCCGGAGCCGCCATGGAATCGTGAAAGGCGCGACGCAGCAAAACAGGCAACTGGTCCGCATGGGCTACTTCCTGCGCCCATTTCACGGCAGGGCGGGCGATCTGCACCAGATCTCCAAACAGGAGCGGGTCAGAAATGGTGTGCCGGGAATCCTGCTGGCCTGCCGTAACAACCAGCGGCGTCTGGGAAACACTGGCATTGAGCAGATTGCCCATACCATGCCCCAGCCCCCCGGCTGTATGCAGATTCAGGAAGCCCGGCCTGCGGGCCGCCTGCGCGTATCCATCCGCCATCGCCACCACGCTGGCCTCCTGCAGGCCGAGAATATAGGCGACGTTCGGTACTTCCAGCAGGGCATCCATCAGGGGCAGTTCGGTCGTGCCGGGGTTGCCAAAAATATAGTCCACCCCTTCACTGCGCAGAATTTCAAGCAGCACAGCCGCACCACGCCGCATGCCCTTCTGCCCGGCTGCATCAAGCGATGAAATCTGCATTCCGATTATCCTTCTGTTGTGCCCTGCACAGACCTGCCCGCCTGAATGTCAGGCGGCTGCGCCCTTTATGGCACTCCGTCTGCCCGCTGGTAACTGCTCCCACGCACTGTGTAACGCAGCACGGGTGCAGAAAGCCCACGGGCATACTGGCCCGGCAGTCCGGCAAAGATGATAATCGTCCTGCATAATCAGCCCTTAATCCGCATATGGCGCCTCCTGTTATAACAGGAAACGCCACATGAAAACACCCGAAAACAGATTTCTGCCCTGACTTGTCTCAGGCGGCTGCGGACGTTTCCCCAAGCTGGGCCAGCGGCTTCATCAGCAGGTGGTTCTGGGAATAATCAACCGGCACGGCAATAACCACCGGGCCTTCAATATCCATGGCGGCCTTGAGAGCCTTGCCCACACCGTCAGCCGATGTCACGGTGATCCCCTTTGCCCCACAGGCTTCCGCGTATTTGGCAAAGTCGATCGGCCCGAACTCCACACCGGACCCACGACCGTATTTCTTCTTTTCCTGCATTTCCACCATGTTATAGGCCTGATCAATCCAGACCATATGGATCAGGTTACATTTGAGGCGCACGGCGGTTTCCAGTTCCATGCTGGACATCATGAACCCACCATCCCCGGAGATGGAAATAACCTTTTGCGCCGGGTTGAGCAGGCTTGCAGCAATCCCCCACGGCAGACCGACCCCCATTGTCTGCTGGCCATTGCTGATCAGCACCTGACGCGCGCGGAAGGAGAGCAGATAGCGGGCCAGCCAGATATGGAACGTGCCCATATCCAGACAGAGCGTGACATCCGGAGTGACAATCTGCTCCAGTTCCCGGACAATCTGTAACGGATGTACGGCCGTATTGCTTGTGCTGCGCGCATCCCGCAGCGCCCCAGCACGGGCAATTTTATACCCCTCAAGAATCGATTCCAGTTCTGGCGCACGGGCCAGTTTACCGGCCTCCCGTGCCAGTGCCTTCACCGTTGGGGCAATGTCACCAACCAGTTCAACAACCGGGACAAACGCGTTATCCAATTCCGCCGCGACAATATCAATATTGATAATCTTGCGGGCGTCATTCACGTTCCATAGCCAGGGGTCATATTCCACCAGATTATACCCGATGGTCACCACCACATCCGCTTCATGCAGAAGCTGGTCCCCGTGCTGGTTGCGGAACAGACCAACACGTCCGCCAAAACGGTCCACCAGTTCATGCGAGACCGCACCCGCTGCCTGATACGTCCCGACAACCGGCACACCGGTGGTTGCCACAAACGCCCGCACGGCTTCCGCCACATCCGGACGGCTAGCCAGCAGCCCAAGCAGCACGACCGGGCGTCTGGCATTTTTCAGCAGCTTTGTGGCGTCCGCAATGGTCTCGGCGGAGGCTGGGCCAGTTTTTGGCACGGCGCGATCTGCCAGAACAGGCGCCTGCGCGGGCATGGACAGCACATCCATCGGCGTGCTGACAAAAGAGGCACCCGGACGGCCACTTTCCGCAAACCGGAAAGCATTGGCCATAACTTCTGAAATCGCCAGAGGATTGGTAATTTCCACACTATATTTGGTGATGGGTTTGAACAGGCTGACCGTATCCATGGTCTGATGCGTCAGCTTGAGCCGGTCAGCCAGCTTGACGGCACCCCCAATTGCCAGAACCGGGTCCCCTTCAGAATTAGCGGTTGCCAGTCCTGTTACAAAATTTGAAGCACCGGGCCCGGATGTTGCAATTGCCACACCGGCCTTACCCGTCAGGCGACCAAGGCCACCAGCAATAAACGCGGCATTCTGTTCGTGCCGGGTCACTACCGTTTCAATCGGGGAATCAACCAGCGCGTCAAACAGGCGGTCCACCTTGGCGCCCGGAATACCAAAGACATGCGTGACGCCATGCGCCACCAGATTTTTGACAATAAGCTCCGCACCGCATTGTGCGGCGTGATCAGAAGGCTCGGTCATTATTTTAAGTCCTGTTAAAAAGCTTCAGCCGCCTTCGGCAATCCGAATAGCTTCACTCAGATGTTCAGGATTGAGGTTTGCTTTTGCAAACTGCTCTGTGCGTGGCAACTGTATTTCAAGATCAGAGATCACGGCGACTTCAAGCTGGCCGCGCACCAGCCGGTATTCCGTCACATGGCCACCGCGTTTCTGATCTTCCGTCAGAAAATGCAGGTGATACCCGGCAACATTAACGCCCTGCATATAAACCGGCGTGCGGAAGCCAATCATGGTGCCCGTGACAGACTCCATCGTCAGGGTCGGCTGTTTTTTCACAACATCCAGCATGTGCGGATACGGCTTGCACTGGCAGAACACCGTGCGGGTATCCACCCGCTCAAACTGCCCGGTAAAGCGCACTGCCCCAAACAGGTTGGGGTTCCCCAGAAGCTGGTCAACCAGCGCCTCAAACGTCTCTTTTGTCTGCGGCTTATCAATGTTGAGCGTCTTTTCCGGCTCAAAATACGTGACGCAGGCAAAAGGGGTTTTCAGAGAACCGGGAACTTCCGCCGCCTGCCCTTCCGCCCGGAACTGGCGGACAACGCCGTCGGTCACAATCATCTCGCCGTCCAGCGCGTTGAACGTGCCCAGACCAAAGTTCCCGTGATGCAGCACTTCATCCAGCGTGGTTTCTCCGTCATACACCGCATCCAGCAGAGCGGCCATGGTGGAGGTCTGGTAAAGGCGGTTGGCGACGGGCTTCTTCCCGATACCGTTTCCGAGAGCAGAAGACCGAACGTCCATGTCTGCCACCGGGCTGTTCTTCATGCTGCGCACTGTTTCAAACTCATTGTTGCTGATCTCAGTGACACTGACGTTATTACAGCGTGATCTAGTCTTCCAATATATATTGAATGCTTTTTTCATATGATATAAATATGCCAGATGGATATCAGACACCTGCGCTATTTTGTCACTGTGGCGGACCACGGCAGCATTACCCGTGCCGCGGAAGAACTGGGGATGGAACAGCCGCCCCTCAGCCAGCAGATAAAGCAACTGGAGCAGAAACTGGGCGTGGCGCTGTTTGAGCGCCAGACCCGCGGGGTAAAGCTGACGGAAATCGGGGCGACCCTGCTGCCCCGCGCCCGCACCATTCTGGACCTTCAGGCCCAGTTTCTGGTGACGGCCCACGGGCTGGCACGGGGCGAGTTAGGGCATATCCGGCTCGGGCTGGCCGGGGCTGTGCCGCTTTTGCCGGTGATCCCGCTTGCAATCCGGCGTTTTAGAGAAAGCGCGCCAGATGTCACTCTCTCACTGGAAGAAAGCAATACGCCAGCACTCTGCGCAGCGTTGCATGACCATAGTACGGACCTCGCCATTATCCGGCCGCCCGTGCCGGACCCGACCCGTCTTTCTGTTTCTCATCTGCTGGATGAACCGACCGTTATCGCCCTGCCACGCGGGCACCGGCTGGCCCACCATCCGGTGATCAGTCTGGACATGGTTGCCAAAGATCCGCTGATCATCTTCCCGCGTGAACTGGGACCGGGCTTTCACGACGCTATTTTATCAGCCTACCAACTGGCGGGCGTCACCCCCCCCATGGGGCAGCAGGCACCGCAGATTGCCGGGACCGTACCGCTGGTAGCCGCAGGGCTTGGGGTTTCCGTCGTGCCGCGCTCGCTCAGCCAGATTCATGCCGGCGGCGTGACCTTCCACACCCTGAGCGAACCAGCCCCACGCGCAACATTAGCCGTTGCCATCCGCTCCGGCCAGAATATGCCTCTGGTCTCGCGTTTTGTGAAAATTCTTCGTACCGCCTGCCGGAAATGGGAAAATATGAGTCTTGAAGACCAGTTTCCCGCAGCAGACCCGTAAAAGTCTTTTTGTCAGACTTCTAAAAAATTCGGGGCTCCCTTTCCGGAAGCCCCGGTAACACTATTTTACAGACCAACCAGTTTCCGGATCGCCGGTTCCGCAATAATCATCAGCCACCCGGCGGGAAGGTTGTGCCGGAGAATGATCCGGTCACATCAGCCGAGCTGTTGATCAGCTCTTCTTCCTGATCAAAAATCTTCTTTTCAGTAGAAGAGGGTTTTTTCTTGTGGCCGTTCAGTGCATTCAGCCCCGCTGCGGCCATAACCGCAAGATTGTGGGACGTCGGGACAGCCTCGGACAAACCGCGCACTCTCGCCACCTGCTGGAATGCGGCATCGTTATCCCGCCAGATCTGCATCTGGGCCTTCAATGCCGGAACAACGGACCTGTCACCCGCAACATACTGGTCCACCAGCATGCTGAAGCGCACGGCAGGGAACGGATCTGGAGACGTGACTTCCCCAATTTCATCAAGCGCATCACCATGATGGCTGACATAGCGGTTCATGACGTAATTGCGCAGCGGCACCGTGGCACTGGCCAGACGCTCCACCGGGTCAGCATTGGCAGGCGAGAGACGCAGCGCCATCCGGTGTGTGTTGGCCTGCGCCTGTACGCCCGTCAGTTGCAATTCCGTATTCACCACGGCCAGACGCCGATACATGTCATTCACATCGCGCACGGATGCTGGAGACCAGAAGCGTTCCGCAATGGCCGCAGCGCGCGGCCAGTAGCGGGCATCCAGCATTTCATCAGTTACCAGTTCGGACCAGAGCGGCGCTTCACCCCCCAGAATATACTGCTTCTGCTCATCCGTCAGCGGAGCGGGGGCCGGTTCTTTCACGAAGGCATTGACCAGATCAGGCCGCCCGCCTTTTGCCAGAAGTTTATCGGCCTGTGCGCGGGTAATGCCGTTTGCCGCCGGGTCATACGGGTCCACCAGATAATGCTGGGAAGCGGGCTGAAGCAGATCCAGATAATACCCGGCAGACACGATAACCGGATGATGATCGGCTGACGCAGAGGCCAGAAATTTTGAACTTCTCCAGACATCCACAACAACTTCTTTGGGAATTGGCGCTTCGCTCACCTCATCCCAGCCCACCATAACCTTACCCTGATCCGCGAGGATTTTCTGGACCTCAGCCGTAAAGTGCGCCTGCAAAGCCTGCGGCGTGGCAAACCCGTTATCCTTCATATAGGCAACAATTTTCGGATTTTTCATCCACTCACGGGGGTCCACTTCATCCCCGCCGGAATGGAAATACGCATCCGGGAACAGTTTCCCCATTTCCGCGTAGAGTTTGCGGACAAAGCGGAGTGTTTCCGGAATGGTCGGGTCCAGTGCGGCGTTATTCTTGTTTTTCGGCTCCGGATTGACAGGGCTCTGCGCGGCCAGTTCCGGGTGTGCCAGCAAGAGCGCCAGTGCGTGCCCCGGCACGTCAAACTCCGGCACAATCCGAATACCACGATCAGCAGCATAAGCCACAAGATCTTTCAGTTCCCGCTGCGTGTAATACTGGCCGTGGGACCCTTTTTCCGTCAGCTCCGGCATGCGTTTGCTTTCAACACGGAAGCCGGTGCCATCGCTCAGATGCAGGTGCAGCACATTCATTTTGAGCAGTTCCATCGCGTCAAGCTGCCGCTGGAGCGTTTCAACCGCCATGAAATGCCGGGATGTATCAATCATGATCCCACGCCAGGGGAAACGCGGGCTGTCCGTAATGGTGGCAAACGCCAGTTGCGGCCCGTTTTCACCTCGCGTGACAAGCTGGGCCAGTGTTGCCAGACCATGCAGAACGCCGTCCGGGCCATCGGCTGTCAGCGTTACGCCAGACGCATTGACCTCAAGGCTGTAATTTTCCTTTGCGTGAACTGTCAGCGCGTCCCGGTCTTCACCAACCTGAATATGCACGGGCACACTTGTCACCTGCCCTGCCTGCGCAGCGTCCACCTGCTCAGGAAGCACCCGGCCCGCCAGCATGTTGATGCGCTTTGTAAAACGTTCCGCAGCACGGGTTAGCAGAGGAGAGGGTTGCTGGTCCCACTGGAGTGTCACGCCCCCACTCAGCGGCAGCGCACCGGCGGGCAGAGACACCGAGGCAGGCACAGGCATAAGCGCCGGTGCTGCCGTTGCAACGCCCGTGGAAACTGCCACAGGCTCTATCCCCTGCGGCTCTGCCAGCGCGGGAGCGGCGGAGAGTGTCAGAACAGCAGCGCTGCCCAAAAGTGCGCGACGAAGTTTTGAGAAAGTCTTGTGAGTCATTCTGCGTCCTATTCTTTTGAAGCAACGGCTGTCAGGCGATCTGCCGTGTTTGTCTGTGGTGGCGTGTTTTATGCAGAAAGAAAGACCTGCAATTCAGGATCATGCTGCATTTGCCAGAAAATGGCCTCGCGTTGTGTCAGGCGTGAGGCCGCGGCCTCATCCAGCAGCACAAGACAATGCGGATGGAATTGCAGGGCGGACCCCGGCACCAGCGCGCTGACCGGCCCTTCAATAACCCGTGCCACAATATCAGCCTTTGCAGCACCCGTGACAACAAGCAGGGCCTCACGCGAGTCCAGAATGGTGCCTGTCCCCATGGTCAGAGCCCGGGCCGGGACCTGCGCCATATCATTATCAAACATGACCGCATTCTGCTGGAGCGTGGCCTGCGCCAGTGTCACGACATGGGTGCGACCATTGAGCGCGGAAAGGGGTTCATTAAACCCGATATGCCCGTTCTCCCCCAGACCGAGTAACTGGAGGTCAATACCGCCTGCCTGAGCAATCCGGCTTTCATAAGAACGGGCTTCGGCTTCAGCGTCCTCTGCGGCGCCATCCGGAACGTGCGTATTGTGCTCGGGGATGTTGATGAGCCGGAAGAGATGCGTCTGCATATAATAGCGGTAAGACTGCGGGTGCTGCGCCGTGAGGCCGATATATTCATCCAGATTAAACGTCGTCACGCCGCTGAAATCTATAGACTGCTCCTGAGCCGTTTCCGCAAGCTGCGCGTAGATGGCTTCCATCGTGCGGCCGGTGGCAAACCCCAGCACGGACTCAGGTTTTGTCTGGACCTGTTGTGCAAGCACCTGTGCCGCCAGACGTCTTGTCTGGGCGGCATCGGAACATATGACGACTTTCATAAAAATTTAGTCTCCAGCGGAAATAATCAGGGATTCAGGAGCAGGCCCGCCTGTTTTGGCGCGCAGAGCAAGACTCCAGCCAGCAATAAAAATATAAGCCGGGATAACCAGCGCCATAAAAGCGTACAAATTCCCCAGCATGGGGGCGATGTGAACAAAAATCTGCGGCAGCACAGCCCCGCCGGAATAGGCCATGACCAGAAATGCCGTTGCCTTCGCGCCATCAGACCCAGCCTCTGCCAGCACAATGGGGAACAGCGCAGGCAGGATCATGGCGTTGGCAAACCCAAGCAGTGCCACACAGAAAACCGGAATAAGCCCGGGCGCCACCAGCGCAACCAGACAGATGACAATGCCCAGCAGGCAGCAGGTGAGCATATAGCCGTCCTGACTGATAAAACGCGGGACAATAATCATCCCGACCAGATAGCCCAGCATCATGGAGGCCAGCGTCAGGGCTGTCAGGTATTTGGTAATATCCAGAGAAAGACCAAAGGAATGTCCAAACAGTCCGATAGCATCCCCCGCCATGACCTCCACGCCGACATACAGGAACATGGCAAAAACGCCTGTCAGCAGCCAGACAGGCTGAGCTTTACGGACTGGAGCCCCCTGCGGTTCTGCGGCATCAAGGGTAATTTCCGGTAAGGGTGCGCGGGCAACGAGAATGGCCAGCAGCACAAGCAGTCCGGCCATCACCTGATATGGCACATGCACAGCATGCGTAAACTGCGTCAGCACGGCGTCCCGCACGGGTCCAGCCGGAGTATGGCTGATATTGGCAACAACCTGCCCGACATCCGGCATGACAATCAGTGCGAACAGCACCGGGGCGACAATACCTGCAAATTTGTTGGCAATCCCCATAATGGCAATGCGCTGCGCCGCGCGATCATGATCGCCCAGCAGGCTGACATAAGGGTTAACCGTAATTTGCAGGAGGGAAAGTCCCGCGCCAATCACACTCAGGCCGCTGAGTGCGCCCGCGTACCACCGCCCGTTGACACATTCCCCAAACAGCAGGGTGCCTGCCGCCATGATGGCAAGAGCAACAACAAGGCCACGCCGCAGGCCGATCCGCCGGGCCAGCAACGTGGCAGGCAGGGGGAAGACAAGATAGGCCAGATAAAAACAGACAGGCACCAGAAAGGACGCCACATCGCTCAGATTAAACGCAATCTGAACAAAGGTGATCAGCGGTCCGTTGAGCCAGGTCACAAAACCGATACTGAAAAACAGGGCCGCCATAATCAGCACAGGCCGCCAGCCATACGCACCGGCCGGACTTGCAATCGGAAACCTGAGCACGCTGCACTCCTTCAGCAAAGGGCCGGAAAAAGCCTCCGGCACCTTATCTCACTCTTTATACCGTAGCAGGGCTGAGAGCCTGCTGCACGCCCTCAGAACCCGGAAGAGATGGACACCATAGCGGCAAACACGCCACCAACATAATAAACCGGAGCGCTCCCCGCGGCGACAGCGCCGGTAGAGGTCACGTGCGGATGCGCGTTGGCCGTATAGCTGGACCCGGAGCGATAATGATTATCCCCGATATTGGTCAGGTTCAGCTGGATCTGCGGGTGCTTCAGGTAGCTGAAGGACTTCATGCGGTAGCCCAGCGTGATGTTTGAGGTCACATAGGCTGGCATCTGCTCATCATTCATGAACGTGGTGTACTGTGTATCCACATAGCGCAGGTCAAAGTTGCCGAAGAACCGGCCATCATCATAGTTCAGGCCAATCGCGCCAGTAAATTTGGGAGCCTGAACAGCAATTTTCCCGGCTGTTGGCAGATAACCGCTGCCCGTATTGAAGTTATTGTCAAACGTGGAATGCAGAAACTGCCCGGACAGATAGGGGCTGAAATGATGCCAGCGGGCCAGACCGAATTCCGCCTGCACCCCGCGGGATGTCTGCCCGCCGATGTTGATGGGAGACGCCACCATCATGTTGGTGTTGGGGATGTAGCCGGTGGATGTCACCTGATGGTTTGTCAGGTTGATATTAAACAGCGACATGGAGAAATTATAGAAATTCCCCTGATGACGATAGCCAATTTCCTCACTGATGGAATATTCCGGCTTCAGGCTCTGCGGCTGCATGGTTGCGTGAGACGCATTGGGATCAAAAATCTGGGAATAGGCTTCCACAGATTCCGGCGCACGGAAGGATGTCGTGCCGTTGATATAAATCTGATCCTTGGACGTAATCATGTAGCTGGCGGAAAACTGCGGCAGCGGTTCAAAATAGTTGCCCTGCATTTTGTACGGGTCCGCCCCCGGCACAAGGTTTGTGCCCTGACGGGAGACCATGGCAACGCGGAAACCGGCACTCAGGGTCAGTTTATCATTCAGCAGCTTCTGCGTATCCGCAATAAACAGCGTGTTGACCTGCTGCATGAAGTTCAGGTCATACCCCGTCAGGATCTTACCGCCTACGCGGATCACATCCCCGGACCAGCCGCTGCCATCCGCATAAACGGGGCGGAAATCGGACAGTTCTTCATGCGTGGTGTAGGCATACCACCAGCCGAAGGAAAACGTGTTGCTTTTGGACAGGCGCCAGTCCGCAGAGACATTGAGACCACCGGTCTTCTGGTTCCACGGGTCACGGCTGGAAGTCAGGATGGAGCCGTTTACCGGCGTCCCCACATTCAGGTCACCATATTGCTGCGTGCCAAAATACCCGCCTGAGGCCGGAATATTTTCACCCCCCAGAGAAGGGCCAAACTGATGCACATAATAGGGCGAGACATGCAGATGCAGGTTGTCCGCCAGCGTGAAGTGCATCGGCAGAACAATAAGCTGCTGATTGAGGTTTTGCTGATTCAGCTTGTAATATCTGGAATCGCCGGGCGTGAAGTGTTTATCATAGGAGAAGCCCACCCCATACTGGTCCCACTGCGCTTTGGTGGGGGAGCGCCATGATGTTGCGGACTGCTTGTTGTACGAGAAAATTGCGGAAATGCTGTTCCCGTCACCCCATTCTTTAACGAATTTTGAGTCCAGATGATAGCGGAGCAGGCCGCCCGGCCCACGCGCCCCGTTATCATAACTCGTATGGGAGAAAGACACATATCCACGCACGCCGGAATTACCGATATCCCCGGTATCCAGACGGATAAATTCCTTATTGTAGCTGTAAGACCCGCCACCGAGGTCCAGAAAACCGCCTGCTTTATGGGACGGGTTGAGCGCTGTCGCGGTAATCTGACCACCCACCGCGTTATAGAACGGTGCGTTCAAATCAGGGGAACCCTGTGAGACCGTCACGGACCCCAGGTTTTCAGAGTCAATCAGCGTAGACGTGTACGGCGCATAGTTGATCGGGTCAGCCAGCGGCGCGCCTTCAAACAGGTAGCCCATCTGTGTTTCGTTCAGGCCACGCACCTGAAGATGGTCCCCTGTCATTCCGAACGGGTCCTGACTGGAAACGGTCACACCCGGCAAATCTGCAACCAGAGACGTGATGTTTGAAGAGGGTGCCTGTTTGGCAATAAAGTCACGCGTGATGCCGCTTTGTGAGCGCGGGGCTGTCTGATGCGGCATCAGGCCACCACCCGGCGTCCGGTTGGTCACACCTGTGGAAGAGACGGAGTGACTGGTGACGGAAATTTCTTCCGTGCCACCGGTAAACTGACCCAGAACGGAAGAGCTCAGCCCGTTTCCGGCGGAAGACTTCTTCCGGACAGGAGCAGAAGATTTTGAAAGCTTCTTGACCTGACTTCCGGATGATGAAGCAGGTGCTGACTGCGCATGCGCGGACACGGCCAGAAGACCCGTCAGCGCAACACAGGAGACTGAAAGCTGACGCAGTGAAAGACGCATGATGAACAACCCCCTTGCCCGATCGTGGAAATGCCTCACATCATTCCCAAATAGAAACGTAACCCTGCAAATTCCGTTGTTAGTATGCAATGGGGGTTTAAAGAGAACGATTTAATTCACACCGCAAACAAAGATTTTGCCGCATGTTCTCGCTTATCGTTGCACAAAAGACACATTTCGGAGGCGGTCCGAGATGATTTCAGACCCCGCCATGCCCAAAAATGAAGTATCGGGCCGCGAGACTTGCCGCCCCCCGTGCAAAACTTTCCGGCTCAAAATCACGAAAATTGATCATGGTACAGGCGTTTGTGCGGTGCAGGATGTGGGATTCGGCCTCATATTGCAGGGCGTGGCCGTACACACTTTCTTTCAGGGCGGGGTCAAGCATCACCACAACATGGCTGGGATCGAGCATCTGAATAAGCTGCGCTGTCGCAATACCCATGGCGGAGCCCGCCCTGTGCAGGATACGGACGGCATCCGCATGGCCTTCTGCTGCCAGACGCGCCAGATCCCGCGTGCTGGTTGATAACCCCGCCTGTCTGGCCGCATTCCCGATGGCAAGAAGGGACGCCACAGTTTCCAGACACCCGCGATTGCCGCAGCGGCACGGCAACGCCTGCTGCGGATCTAACGTGACAGGCGCATGCGAGATTTCCCCCGCGCCGCCAGTATTACCCCATAGCAAACGCCCATTGACGATGTGGGCGCAGCCGATGCCGTGGCTGACAAAAATCATGCTGAAATCCGGGCTGCCTCTGAGCGGACCGAAAAGCTGCTCCCCCAGAATCAGCGCCTTGGCATCATTCTCCACCCATACAGGCAACCCCGTTCGCTCAGCCAGCGTCGCCCCTATGTTGATATTCCGCCACCCAAGGGCCGTACAGGCCAGACAGGTCTGCCTGTCTCTGGCCACAAAACCGGGCAGAGCGAGGCCAATCCCGGAAAGTTTTGCCCGCTCCTTCCCCAGAGACGCCCGCAGGGTTTTGACCGTTTTGACTAGAAGCGTGACGCACTCCTCCGGGTCCGCCAGACGGGGCACTTCGATTCTGCTCAGGGTTGTCCCGTGCAGATCAGTCAGCACCACAACCGCCGGATCATCCTGAAGGGAAATACCGATAAACCATGCGGCATTCGCCCGCACCACCAGCGGTACAGAAGGTCGGCCCGCCCCGTAAACAGGTCCTGTTCAGACAAGATATCGCGATCCAGCAGGTCCCGCACCAGTGCGGAAATGGCGGCTTTACTCAGCCCCAGTTCCTGCGCGAGTTCCGTCCGGCTCTGTGCGCCGTGACGGCTCAGAGTGCTGAGAATCTGATAATGGCCTGAAGACAGCATGAGCCGCCCTTTCCCTGCAAAACCGATACGGAAAGATAATTTATGGCATGAAACAAGTCAGGCAAACAGGTGGAATGTTATTTACAAACTCCCTTTGAAATACTAACCCGGAAAGGAAGAGAGTTAGCGGGTCGTATTTTTGCGTACCGTGTTGTCCAGCGCGTTTAATCACGGATGTCCTTATGCTTCTTTGTGCAGACATCGGCGGGTCGTTTATCGATTTTGCTCTCGTCCATCCGGATGGCAGACTGGAACAGCGTCATGCCGTGCCAACACCGATTGACGATGCCGAACGCTTTATCACCGCATTAGAAACACTCTGCGCCCCCTATCCTGCCCTACCGCTGCATATTGCGATTGCCGGGGTTGAAAACCCCCAGACAGGCCATGTGCACGCCGCCAATATCCCCGGGATTCTGACCGTACCGCTTAGAGAAAAACTGAGTCTGCGCACGCAACGTGTGGTCCGTATCGGCAATGATGCGGACTGTTTTGCGCTGGCAGAGGCGCGGTTTGGGGCTGCCAGAGGGCACCGCAATGTCTTCGGCCTTATTCTGGGCACGGGCATTGGCGGCGGGCTAGTGCTGGACGGGCAGATTGTACCCGGTCTGGGTGGTGTGACCGGAGAACTGGGGCATGCGCCCGTTGTCATTGCGCCGCCGTTCCTGACAGACCCGGATGAAGTCGCCGCCACGGTGCCCCTGTTCCGCTGTGGATGTGGGCAGTCAGGCTGTCTTGATACTATTGCGGGCGCCAGATCTCTCGAACGGCTGCATCTCTGGGCAGGCGGAACACCTGAAACAAGCCATGCCATTCTCAGACTTTGGGAAGAGGGAGACAGGCAGGCCACCAGAACACTCTCTGTCTGGATGACGTACACCAGTGCGGCTCTGGCTCATGTTCTGAACGTCACGGGCAGCACCGTTGTCCCGGTTGCTGGCGGATTAAGTAATTCTGATCTCCTTGTTCAGACGCTGGACCGCGCGGTGCGGGACCGTATTCTTTCCCCCACATCTCACCCCCTCCTCCGGCGCGCATTCTGGGTAAAGATGCCGGAATTCTTGGTGCTGCCTGTCTGGGGCCGGAGCTTTGCTATGATCCGTGTTGAAATCTGCATAGAAACCCCGCAGCATTCAGGCGGCAGAAGCCGCGGGTGCCGACAGGCTGGAGCTTTGCGCCTCACTGGACGCCGGCGGCCTGACCCCGAGCGCTGGCCTGATGGCGTATA
>NZ_BAJW01000048.1 GCF_000613905.1 Acetobacter persici JCM 25330 | reverse complement strand
GCGCTTCCGCCCCATGACCCTGCCCGATATCTTCATCGACCATAACACGCAGGAGGCTCAGTACGAGCAGGCCGGACTCACCGCGCCCTTCATCGTCAAAACCGCTCTCAGCGCGCTGGGTGTGGCTCTGACGGAGCAGACGGCCTGATCTGATGGCACGCCGTCGTGTTGACCAGATGCTTGTTGACCGGGGGCTGGTTGAAAGCAGAACAAAAGCTCAGGCCCTGATTATGGCCGGGCTTGTGTTCACAGGGGAAAAACGCGTTGCAAAAGCAGGCGACCAGCTTGCTGAGGACGCACCTCTGGACGTGCGCGGGCAGGAGCATCCGTGGGTTTCCCGTGGCGGGTGCAAACTGGCCCACGCACTGACGCATTTTAATCTTTCTGCACAGGACCGGGTCTGTCTGGATGTCGGTGCCTCAACAGGCGGCTTTACCGATGTCCTGCTGACCAACGGAGCGCGCAGCGTCTACGCTGTAGATGTGGGCCACGGACAACTGGCCTGGAAATTGCGGTCTGACCCGCGCGTCACCGTCATGGAAAAATGCAACGCCCGGCATCTGGACAGCACGCTGATCCCGCAGGCTCCGTCCGCCATTGTCTGCGATGCCAGCTTTATCGGCTTGCGGACTGTTCTCCCCGCGGCACTGTCCTTAGCAGCGGATGATGCGTGGGCTGTCGCTCTGATCAAACCTCAGTTTGAAGCAGGCCGTGAGCAGATTGGCGCTAAAGGTGTGGTGCGTGACCCGCTTGTGCATGAGAGTGTCTGCCAGATGATTCATGACTGGTGGAGCACCCTGCCCGGCTGGTCTGTGCTGGGCATTGAAGCCAGTCCAATTACCGGGCCGGAAGGGAACCGCGAGTTCCTGATTGCCGCGCAACGGGTGCCTGTTACTATTTAAAAAGTCTTTTAGACTTACCGGCTCCCGCAAAAGCAGATCCTTAAAAGATTTTTTATTGCTGTCACTTCGGTAAAAACGTGACGAATTGTCACTTTTTCTGCCATATTCTTCAGTAATAACACGTTTTCATAGAAAAATTAAGGAAGCCTGCCGCTTATGCGTAAACTCATCATGATGCTTGGTGTTACAACCGGTCTGCTTGGCATCACTGGTGGTGCCGGGGCTGCGCCTCGTCCCTATAACGCTGCTGCCAGCACCCCTGCCGTGCAGGAAAGTGTGACGGAAGCAGGCAGTTCTCTGCTGCGCGGTTATGAACAGGACGGGCTGACACTTCAGGATGACCTGAAAAACCAGACGCTGGTTATTTCCGCAGACCCGGCAACGCTCCATGCCAGCGCCATGCCATCTGACGGGAACAACCGTTATCGCATTGCCATGCGCGACGTACTTTCGGCCGCAGCCTCCTACGCGTACCTGTATTTCGGCCTGCATCCGGATGCAGACCATCTTTCTGTTGTGGCCAATATTCAGTCTGACGGGCTCCAGCAGGCCAGTGCCGCAGGCGGCGCGACCGAGGCAGAACAGCCTGCCATGACGT
This sequence comes from Acetobacter persici JCM 25330, assembly GCF_000613905.1. Classification (GTDB taxonomy): domain Bacteria; phylum Pseudomonadota; class Alphaproteobacteria; order Acetobacterales; family Acetobacteraceae; genus Acetobacter; species Acetobacter persici. The sequence continues at coordinate 25,956 of NZ_BAJW01000048.1, read as the reverse complement.
TTGATATCCCCCGCCCGTCTTTCCCGGTTTCCGCCGATACCACGCCGGATGCGTATTCGGCACAGACCATCAGCGCGATTCTGGGCGGTATTGATCCCGCCAAAACCAATATCGCGGCATGGCTGCGCGCCGGGCTGCAAAACACGCCATCCCAGTCCGGTGCGGCCCATACCCCGTAACAGGGCGCAGAAAGATCAGGATTATTTCTCAGGGGTCCGGTGTCTGCCGGACCCTTCTCTGTTATAAGGGCTTTTTCTCCCCTTCCAGTAGTGGCTCCGTTCATGTCTTCAGGTAATTCTGCTCCTTTCACACCGTCGCACGATGCAGAGGCGGCAGCGGCCCTCAATGCGGAGGAACGGACCCGTATTCTGGCAAAAGCCGCACTGTTCAGCCCGCCTCCCGCCATGCTGCCGGACGGGCGGCGTGATCTGGTCGGGCTGACTCGTGAAGAAATTACCGATATTCTGGTTGAAATCGGGGAAAAGCCTTTCCGGACCAAACAGCTCTGGCACTGGATCTATCATCAGGGCGTGACGGATTTCACGCAGATGAGCAGCATTGCAAAACCGCTCCAGCAAAAGCTGGCGGAACGGTTTGTTGTAGGCCGCCCGGAAGCCACTACGGTTCAGACGTCTACAGATGAAACCCGGAAATTCCTTTTCCGGTTCCGTGATGGGCAGGAAGCCGAGACGGTCTACATCCCCGACCGGCGGGAAGACCGGGGCGCTGTGTGCATCTCCTCACAGGTTGGCTGCACGCTTTCCTGCACGTTTTGCCATACCGGCACCCAGAAACTGGTGCGTAACCTTGGCGCCGCGGAAATTGTGGGCCAGTTCATGGCCGCGCGGGATTCCTACCACGAATGGCCGAGCCCCAAGGGGGATACCCCCCGCCTGCTCTCCACCATTGTGCTGATGGGCATGGGTGAGCCGCTCTATAATTACGAAAACATTGCCAAAGCCATGCGGATTATTATGGATGGAGAAGGCATTGGCCTCTCCCGCCGCCGCATAACGCTTTCCACCTCCGGCGTTGTGCCGCTGATGGACCGGTGCGGAGATGAGCTTGGGATCAACCTCGCCGTCTCCCTGCATGCCGTGCGCAATGACCTGCGGGATGAGATTGTGCCGCTCAACCGCAAATACCCCATTGAAGAGGTTCTTGCCGCCTGCCGCCGCTACCCGGCTGCCAGCAATGCCCGCCGCATCACGTTTGAATACATCATGCTGCGTGGCGTGAATGACAGTGAGGCCGATGCGCGTGAGCTTGTGCGCCTGATTTCCGGCATCCCCGCCAAGGTCAACCTCATTCCCTTCAACCCCTGGCCGGGCAGCGCCTACCGCCCATCCACGCGGGAACAGCAGAACAAGTTTGCCGAGATCATCATGGCCGCAGGCTTTGCATCGCCCATCCGTACCCCGCGCGGGCGGGATATTCTGGCCGCCTGCGGGCAGCTTAAAACCGAAAGTGAGCGCGTCCGCGCCTCGCAAAGCTGATTTTTCTTTATCAGACCGCACTCAGCGGGGGATGGGCTCTGGCTCCCTTCCCGCGCTGGTGCTAGGACACTGTTCGAACTCTATTCATTTTACCAGATTCAGGAGACCCGCCTCATGGCCTCTACTGCCGCCAGAAAAGATGTCAAAAAGGTTGTGCTGGCTTATTCCGGTGGCCTTGATACGTCCGTCATCCTGCGCTGGCTGCAGAAGACTTACGGGTGTGAGGTCGTCACCTTTACCGCTGACCTCGGTCAGGGCGAAGAGCTTGAACCGGCCCGCAAGAAAGCCGAAATGTTCGGTGTGAAGGATATTTTTGTCGAAGATCTGCGTGAAACCTTCGTCAAAGACTTCGTGTTCCCCATGTTCCGGGCCAATACGCTGTATGAAGGCCAGTATCTGCTGGGCACCTCCATTGCCCGCCCCCTGATTGCACAGCGCCAGATTGAGATTGCGCGTGAAGTCGGCGCGGATGCCGTTGCCCATGGCGCAACCGGCAAAGGAAATGATCAGGTTCGCTTCGAGCTGGCCTATTATGCCCTGCAGCCGGATATCACGGTCATCGCCCCCTGGCGCGAGTGGGATCTGACATCCCGCACCCGTCTGCTGTCCTTTGCGGAAGAAAACCAGATCCCCATCGCCAAGGACAAGCGTGGTGAAGCCCCGTTCTCTGTCGATGCGAACCTGCTGCATTCTTCATCCGAGGGCAAGCTGCTGGAAGACCCGGCCATTGCACCGGAAGAAATTGTTTTCCAGCGCACCATCTCCCCGGAAGCCGCCCCCGACGTTGCGACAGAAATTACCATTGATTTTGTCAGCGGGGACCCGGTGGCCATCAATGGTGTTGCCATGTCTCCGGCAACGCTGCTCACACGCCTGAACGAACTGGGCAAAGCCAACGGCATCGGCCGTCTGGATCTGGTGGAAAACCGCTTTGTGGGCATGAAATCCCGCGGCATTTATGAAACACCCGGCGGCACCATCCTGCTGACGGCGCACCGCAGCATTGAGTCCATCACGCTGGACCGCGAGGCGATGCACCTGAAAGACAGCCTGATGCCGCGCTATGCCAGCATCCTGTATAATGGCCTGTGGTTCTCCCCGGAACGCCGCATGTTGCAGGCTCTGATTGATGCCTCCCAGCAGTCCGTTTCCGGCCGGGTGCGCCTCAAACTTTATAAGGGTAATGTGATTTGCGTTGGTCGCGAAAGCCCCAATAGCCTGTATGATACCCGTGTCGTGACGTTTGAAGATGATGAAGGTGCGTATAATCAGGCAGACGCACAGGGCTTTATCAAACTCAACGCGCTGCGTCTGAGACTGGGAGCCCAGATTGGCCGTAATGGCGGCACACTCTGAGCTTTTGGACATCTGTCATTCTTTCTGAATTACCGAGAGGACCATGACCCGTCGTTTCTCCATCACCCCCTATCTGCTTGCGGCCAGCATGGCCGTTTCCCTTACGGCCTGCGGTTCCCACAAGCAGGATGAACCTGAGCTGACCCCGATGCAGCAGCTTGACAAGCTGCGCAGCCAGCCCGGTGTCACGGTGCTGAAGGACGGGCTGGCCTACAAGGTTCTGCAATCCGGCAAGAAAGACGCTGACCAGCCGCGCCCGGGTGACGTCATGATGCTGATCTATGAAGGCCGTCTGCCGGATGGGTCCATTTTTGACAGCTCCGAACAGCACGGGGACGGCGCTTATATGCAGATGCCGCTTGAAGGCCTTGTCAAAGGCTGGATGGAAGCCCTGCCAATGATGCATGTGGGCGACACATGGATGCTCTATGTCCCGCCCGAACTGGGATATGGCCATAAGGCCATGGGTGTTATTCCGGCCGATAGTCCGCTGATCTTCCGCATCCAGTTGCTGGGTGTGACCTCCGCACGCTAATCCGGAAGACGACCACAACCGGCTCCCTTGTGGAGCCGGCAAGGTATTTTGAACATCATGACGTTTTTCAGACGGCTTTACCCCCGGCTCCTTGCCGCAGCCGGAGCTACGCTTTGCCTGACAGCCTGTACGCCTAAAAGCGGTGCCGGTCTGTATGGGACAAATTGCGGCATCTGCCACCACGGCGGCGATGGTATGCCGGGGGCCGTTCCCCCGCTTGTCGGGCGGGTTGACCGGATTGCCAGCACACCGGAAGGCCGGAAATATCTGGCGGATGTGCTGATGAACGGCGTCAGCGGCCCAATTAAAGCTAACGGCCAGCCGTACGAGGCAGAAATGCCCCCCTTTCGTTACCTGAAGGATGAACAGGTGGCGCAGATTCTGACATGGCTCTCCTCCCGCGGGCAGACCAGCCCCGCCCCGCACATTACCGCAGCAGACGTAGCCGCCGCACGGACCACCCGGAAATCGGCAGGCATGGTCGCACAGGAGCGGGAAGAGCTGGACCGTAAAGCGCCCCTCCCCTGAATTTTTCCTCTTCCTGACGCAGACACTGAGTAATCTTATGCAACGTATTTTTTCCGGTATTCAGCCCTCTGGCATTCCGCAGCTTGGTAATTATCTGGGTGCCATCCGCAACTGGGTGAACCTTCAGGCTGACCATGAGTGCGTTTTCTGCCTTGTAGACATGCACGCCATTACAGTGTGGCAGGACCCGGAAAAACTGCGCACCCAGACGCTGACACAGGCCGCCATCCTTCTGGCCGCGGGCATTGATGCCGAAAAGCACATTCTGTTTAACCAGTCCGCCGTGTCCGCCCATGCGCGTCTGGCGTGGATTTTCAACTGCGTAACCCGGCTGGGCTGGCTCAACCGTATGACGCAGTTCAAGGATAAAGCCGGAAAGGACCGGGAAAATCATTCCGCAGGCCTGTATGTTTATCCCAGCCTGATGGCGGCAGATATTCTGGCCTATAAAGCAACCCGCGTGCCGGTTGGGGAAGACCAGAAACAGCATCTGGAACTGGCGAATGATATCGCACAGAAGTTTAACCATGATTACGGGGTTGAGTTCTTCCCGGCTGTGGAAGCCCTGATCCCGCCTGCCGCAGCGCGTGTGATGAGTCTGCGCGATGGCACCAAGAAAATGTCAAAATCCGATCCCTCCGCCCAGAGCCGGATTGAACTGACGGATGATGCGGATACGATTGCTCTGAAAATCCGCCGCGCCAAAACAGACACCGGCGTTCTACCCGCAGACGCAGCAGGATTGGCTGACCGCCCGGAAGCCAGAAATCTGGTCACCATTTACGCAGCCCTTGCCGATCTGAGCGTGGATGCGGTTCTGGCCCGGCACGAGGGCGAAGGGTTTGGCCCCTTCAAACAGGCTCTGACGGACGTGGTGGTCGGCGCCATTGCCCCCATCGCACAGGAAACGACCCGCCTGATGCAGGATGAAGCACATCTGGCCAGCGTGCTACGCTCCGGTGCTCAGCGCGCACAGGCTATTGCGGAGCCTATTGTTTCTGAGGCCGAAAAAATCGTCGGTTTTCTGAAATAATCCGGCCTCTCCGGGGCCAGTTATTCAGAGGTGGAGCACCCGGAAGCCGTTTCCGGGCGCGCATTGGCCAGAATGCCGGGTAAGGCAAGGGCTATCAGCACAAGCCCGACACCCAGCAGAAAGAACGCGGGCCAGAGCGTATAGCCAAAAGCTCCGGCCATGCCGCCCCCAATAAAACAGGCAATAATTTTGCTGTGCAGACGCAGCCGTTGCACTGTGCGCGCATGCTGGTCCGGATCGACCGGATGCCGTAACGCATCAAACCAATCTGCCAGCTCTATGCCCAGATCGGTAATCATCCCCGTAACATGCGTCGTCCGGACGACAGACCCCGAGATACGGGTCACGGTGGCATTTTGCAGCCCCATCAGGAAACTCAGCCCCAGGGACGGCAGGACGTTATGGCCGGACGGCGGCAGCCAGAAAAGCTGCACCAGATCAAGAGAGGCCAGCAAGACCCCCTCCAGCAGGATGCTGTAGGCATAAATGGCTTTCTGCCCATGCCTGCGCCCTGCATTGACCAGAAACGTACACAGCATTGCGCCTGCAAAAAAGCTGACAATCAAGGCCAGACAGGTCAGCACAACCTCAGCCTGCCCTTTTTGCAGTCCGATAGCAAAGGCCGTGACGTTCCCCGTCATGTTGGCACAGTAGGACCCGACGCTTAAAAAGCCAGCAACATTGACCGCCCCGGCAACAAGCGCCAGAGAGCAGCCAAGTTGCCGGTCATGCAGGAAACTCCGGCTGCCTTTTTCAAGAAAGAGCATCACTCAGCGCGTATGACGCGCAGATGCCGGATGGATGGCCTCACACGTCAGTGGCTTGGTGGCCTCCAGCCCTACTTCCGAGAAAAACGCCGTGTCCCCTTTGCTCCACCATTCAAAACGGTTTGCGGTGTAGCGCGCTCCGGATGCGGCAATCACGTTCGAGAAAACCTGCGTTTCCCCTTCCACCTGCAACACCGCGAGACTGACGGCACCTGCGTTCAGATACGTGACGGACACAAACGGTTTGGGAAGTTTATCAAGCAGTTCCTGCGCGCCGGAGCAGCGATAAACGGTACTGGTTTTCTGCACCTGTGCGGCCGGGTGCAACGGAATAGTCAAGGTGCCAGCGGTTGCGGACTGTGCCGTCCATACACCCCCCGCGCCCACAATTTCCAGCGCAACACACGCCAGTTCCAGCCCGGCCAGAGCTTTAAAAACATGACCTTTTTTACCAGTTTTTCTGACGTTCACGAGGCTCATCCTTTCTGCCTGCACCGTGTGCACCAGCAGAAAATGGCACCTTCCCCGTTTTTTTACAAAATCTTCCTGCCGCAGGGCCGCCTGTGCAGCAGCCAACCTTCTCAAGAAACACACCCGTTTTCAGGACGCGTCTTCATCCTGGCGCTCAGCGGAAAGAATACGCAGGCTGGTTGCGGCCTTCTGGAGTATTTCCTGCACTTCAAACGGAGCGCCCGGCCTCTGGCGCAGCAACCATCCTTCCGTCACAGCAGCCCATGCCGTGGCATCCGCACCTGTCTGCCCCCACTTCCGCAAAAATACCAAAAGCCCCTGCCGCGCGCCTTGCGGCAGAACGGGATCTTTCGCGACATCCCGCAGAAAAACAATATGCATGCCCATCGTCATGGCGCGAAACTGCATCTGCATATAAGCCAGCCGGACTGGCTGCGGCACGCCCTGCGCGTTCCGTACAATACGCACAAGGCTGGATGCATTTTCTGAAAGCCACTGATGCACCGTCACTCTGCTGCCGGGAGCCGCCAGAGCTTTCAGCCGCTGCGCCACCCACCGTTCCGTGCGCCGCATGTGAGAGTCCACACGGAAGGGCAGCACAAGGCGATATGTCCAGCCCACAAACGTCACCGCAACCAGAAAAGCCAGAGCATTGTTCAGAAAAGCCACTTCAGAAAAGCGGCTCTGGTTCCCGGGGCCTATCAGGACCGGCAGAAACATGTTGAAGGAAAACGCATAACCCGCCGTTGCCGGTTTACGGGCCGCAAGGCCGCCAATGGTCATGACAAGCATCAGCATCACAATCAGGACTTCGGGTGCCGTCACCGCAGGCATGATCCAGAACGCATAAATAGCCGCCGCAAAGGCACACCATAAGGCGCCTTTCAGAAAGGGGGTGGAGGCCAGAACAGGATTTTCCCGCGTAGCCAGCAGGCCATAAACAAGCGCCACAAAGGAGATAAATCCCGCCCCCGCAGGCCAGTCTGTAACCTCCCACACCAGCCACCCCGCCAGAATACCAAAACAGGCGCGCACGCCATTTTCAACGGCTTCCAGCGCATGACGGCGGGACGTCATTTTAAAACGAAAGCGGTCTCCACGTACTGGATGTGCGCAGGCATCAATATGCTGGCGCGCAATATCGTAATCCCCATAAAGGGAGGCTGGGAGCGGCACCTCCTCCTGCCCGGCCTGCGCGTTGCGTTCCAGCAGCGCAACGCCGCGTGCACGGGCCAGTACCATCATCATGGCAGCAACGGCTGCGTGTGCGTGGTCCGCCGCATGGGTGCGTGGCCCCATTTCCAACGCATCAAATTCAATACGGGCATTGGCCGCCATTAAGTCTGTCAGCACCTGCCCCTGTGTCTGGGCATCTGCACGCCCGCTGACCAGATTGGACACGACCTGCCGCACAGTCTGAAACGCGCCATTCAGCCGGTCCAGCAGCCGTTTGCGGGCCTGTGTTTGCAGGGTTGGCATAAACAGCACGGCCAGAAGAGCCTCACACACCACACCCAGAATAATGTAGGTGCCGCGCGCCATGGCGATATCAAAAACCTCATCTGGCTGCGCAATAGCCCCGGTGGCCACAATGGCAGAGGTAAAGCCCGTCAGCACTAAGCCGTAGGCCCGGTAACTTTCCAGAAAGGTCGCCCCGCCGCAGCAGAGACCGATCCACAGCGCGAGGCTACAGAAAAACAGCTGATGCCTGTGGGAAGGCCGCTATCAGGGCCACACCAATGCAACAGCCCAGCACTGTCCCCGCAATACGCCACCGGGCCTTGGCCAGACTTTCCCCGCGCGAGGACTGCGCGACAACCCAGACTGTCAGCGGCGCCCACTGCGGGCTGTCCAGTTCCATCCCCATAGCGATCAGCAGAGACAGAACAGCCGCCAGAGAGGACCGGACAGCAAAGACCAGATCCATGGCTGAGGGTTCAAGCAGCCAGCTCAGTCTGCTGCGCAAGGGGGCACGCTGGCTGCCCCGGAGCAGTCTGCCCAGCAGACCTCCCTCCGGCCCGGCCATGCTCTGAGCCATCATCACATTATCCCGGCGCATAGCACCCCCTTCTGCACGAAGCGGGACAATGCGAAAAACCGGGGGCCTTCGTCCAAATGTTTGTAATGATAAACTTATAAAGCCTGCTTATCAGACCAGATAAATGTCTGCCATGCTGAGTGTCTGCGCAACATCCCAAAGGCGCGTCAGCAGCTTGCTGGTATTGGGCTGGCTCAGCCGCACCAGCGACATCGGGCGAGGCGCAGCCGCTGATGCGCCGGAGCTGGAGGCCGGAAAGCCCGACACGCTCAGGCAACGCCGCCACCGGCAGGATACTGGCCAGACGCCCGCCCAACAGCTCTGCATGCAGCAGTTCCAGCGCATCGGTTTCCAGCATGACGGTCGGGGTCACGCCAGCATCCCTGAACCCGGCATCCACCAGTTGCCGGCTGCGCATATTGCGGCTGAGCAGACAAAGCGGCAGGGCTGCAAGCTCCTCCCAGCTACAATCCTTGCCTACCGGGAGCTGAACGGAGCCAGCCGCCGCCAGCACATGCTGCTCCGCATACAGCGCGCGCGATTCAAACACACCATCCCCCGGCAACTGGTCCAGATACATAATCCCCAGTTGCAGATGATGCTCCCGCAGCATGCGTGTAATATCCGTGCTGGAATAGACCTTCACGTCTACATGTAGTGCAGGTACGGCCGTGCGGAAGCTTTCCAGCAACAGGGGCACAACCTGTATGGCTGGCGGCATGACACCAATGGAGAGAGAGCCCCCGGCAATATCCTGTGCAAAAGCGGCTTCCTGCTTCAGGCCATCCAGCGCGGCCAGCGTCTGCCGCGCCCAGAGCAGGACGCGCTTGCCTTCTTCTGTCAGGCCGTAAAAGCGCCGGTTGCGCTGAATAATGGTGATGCCCAGCTCGTTTTCAAGCTGCCTGATCCCGGCGGATAAAGCTGGCTGAGACACCCCGCAGCTTTCCGCCGCACGCGAGAAGTGACGGCACCGGTCCAGCGCAATCAGATAAGTCAGTTGCCGCAGAAACACCGCATACCTCGCATAGTCAGCTTTTTCAGAGAGTTACTGCGCATCCGTATGCGCCTGTAAGGGGCTCTGGTCAAAACTCTGAGGGAACCCGGCAGCGGCACAGATCTGCCTTTAAAGGGCACCTTTTTCTCTCCCTGCCCGACCTTCAGCACAAGCTGCGCTGGCCGCACACAGTTATGGCTGTCATCAAACACCTCACCCGAGACCCAGTGCAGTGTCGCCTCTCTGACATCACCTGCTTCCACGCGGACGGGAACAACATGCTGCCGGGCACTGGCCCCGTGCGGGCCGGGCCTGCGGGACGGGACGGCACGCTCTCCCGCCTGAACACCGGAAGTTTTTGCCCTGCTGCGTCCTGAAACTGCACCAGTGGCACCGGCGGCATGATGCAGGCGGCAGGACCTGTATTTTTAACGACAAGCACTGTGCCTGACTGAGACATGCCATCAAACGCACCGTTCCGGCTGTCCAGCGTAACATCCATCTGCGCGGGCTGGCAGGCAGGAACCTGCCCGGCAGGGGGTGACGGCGCAGCCCCATCCTCCGTGCGCGTAAAAGGCGTTGCCTCAAAATGCTGCACAGCCCCGGTCGTGGGGTTGAGATGGCAGGACCATCTGAAAGACGTCCAGCTTATGCCGTCCGCCTGCCGGAACTGGCCACGCCCTTCAAGCAGAGACGCGCTGACCAGCACCTGACTGTCCGGCTGATCATCCTGCAAAAAGAACCTGTTTCCTGCGCCCAGCCGCTTCAGCGGCGCACGGGCGGCTTTCTGGCAGAGGAAGGTCGTCATTTTCCAGACCAGACTCTGGTTCTGCACCGCAGCGCGATCCTGCGGACTCCGGATCGCCGCAATCTGACGGTTGATAAGGGCCTGCTCGGCTGGAGACGGCTGAACGCCTGCTGCGCCCTGCGCAAAGCTGACGGGGCTGAGAGAAACCCCACAAGCGCCAGTCCTGCCGCGCCAGCCGGATAAAAGCTTGATCTGCTACACATTTTTTAATGATGCGAGAGAGTGAAAGCCAGATCAAGCCATCATTCTGCACAAGCCGGATACGGTCTGAGAATTAAATCTAAAAATAAGTCTTGAAATCTATCTTAAGATATTTATATCGTAAGACATGATGAACACAGAAAAACACACTCACCCCTTCCATCACTCTCACCATGCCGCAGGACCGCGCGGCGGACACCCTGCCGGTGGTCGCGGCTTTGGCCGTGGTTTCGGGCGCGGGTTTGGACGCGGCCCCGGCGGGGGAGACTTCCCCAGAGGCCGCAAGCTCAGCTCGGAGGAACTCCAACTTATCCTGCTCGCCCTGCTGGCGGACCAGCCCGCGCATGGGTATGAACTCATTCGCCTGCTGGAAGAAAAATCCGGCGGCTTTTATGCTCCAAGCCCCGGCATGGTGTACCCGGCCCTCACCTATCTGGAGGAAATTGACCACACATCCGTCACGCAGCAGGGCAACCGGAAGCTGTATAGCCTGACGGATGAAGGGCGCGCCTTTCTGGAAAAAAACCGGGAACAGGCCGATGGGATTCTGGAAACACTGGCCCGCATCGGCAGCCGTATGAGTGAAGTGCGGGAAGCCTTTGCCGGTGTGAACGCGGTCGACCCGGAAGCTGCCGATGCGTTGCATCAGGCCCGCCATGCCCTCAAACAGGCAATGATGCGCAAACGGGGCTGCTCACCCGAAGCCCTTAAACGTATCACCCAGATCCTCACCACCGCGGCTGAAGAGATCACAAAAATACCGGAATAACCTCTTGCCCGCAGGCGTAAACCCGGCACGGCTCTCATAATCTGATATGGCCATCCCAGTTGACCGCCTGTGATCCGCCATGTCTTCCGTCTGGCAAAGCCATGTGAGACATGGCATGAAAGACGGGACACGCGTCCCCCTATTTCAAAAAGAGAACCCGGCATGACGCACAGCAAGCCGCGCATCACCCTTTATTACTGTACACAATGCAACTGGCTTTTGCGGGCAGCATGGATGGCGCAGGAACTGCTGTCCACTTTTGGAGACGCACTGGGCAGCGTCACACTGGTGCCCGAAAGCGGGGGCCGGTTTGAAATCCATGTGGATGATCATCTGATCTGGGAACGCAAGCGTGACGGCGGCTTTCCCAGCCCCAAAGAACTGAAACAGAAAGTGCGGGATATTATTTCACCCCAGCAGGATCTGGGGCATATTGACCGCTAAGCGTTCCTGCCCCCTCCTGCCGGCCTGTTTGACTGATGAAGCATTATTCCGCCTCCCAGACGTGCGAAGCCCTCCCCTTTCCTGATCTGGTCGAGGCACTGGCACAAACCGTTCAGGCCTATGCGGACGGCGCTGTGATCTGCCCCGAACGCAGTATTACGCCCGCCCCGCACAGTTCCACGCTTTTGCTGAACATGCCCTCCGTCAGTCAGGAACTTCTGGTTACCAAGTTGCTGACACTCTGCCCGGACAACGCAGGCACGTCCCGGCCGACCATTCAGGGGCAGGTCACCTGCGCGAACACCCACACCGGAGAGCCGCTTTTTTCTCTGGACGGGCCAACCGTTACCATGCGCCGCACATCAGCCGTCAGCCTGCTGGGTATCCGGCTTCTGGCCAGCGGTCCCGTCCGTCGTGTGCTGATGATCGGCACCGGCACACAGGCGCGCGCCCATTGTGAGGCCTTTGCTGCCCTCTATCCAAATATCACGCTTGTTGTACGCGCCCGCACCCCGGACGGTGCGGCCGCTTTCTGCCAGCAACAGGCAGATCTGCCATTAACCATCCGGCCCGAACAGCCGGACGAGCCGCCTTTTGACGTCGTCCTGACCGTGACCAGCAGCCGGGAGATTTTATATGACGGCCCCCCAGATCCAGCGTGTCTGGTTATCGGCGTGGGGGCTTTTCAGCCTGATATGATTGAAGTCGGGCCGACTATCGTCCGGAACAGCGTTGTATATGTGGATGATCCGATCGGCGCACCGGGGGAAGCAGGGGATCTGATTCAGGCCGGGGTTGACTGGAAAACCGTGCGGCCACTGGCCTCTGCCCTGCATACTCCACCCCCCGCAGCGACCTGTCTTTTTCAAATCTGTCGGGTGTGCTGCGTGGGATCTGGCAGCCTGCCGTGTTCTGGCTCCGCGCCCGGCCCCCTGAAACCCGACGCTCCTACGGCACCAGAGACTTCACGAGCGCCCGCAGAGCCTTCTGCGCCGCTTTCTTCCCCCATTCCTTCAACAATTTGCGGGTGCGGTCCTGCTTTGCCAGAGCATACGGACTCTCCCGGATGGGCGGCATGCCTGCCACATGGTCCTTCATGCTTGCAGGCAAGGCAGGAAACGGATCGATATTCACCAGCCGGGTCAGCATCGCCACGCTGGTAATCCGGCAGGACGGATGAGCAGTATTCAGGCAGACATAAGCCCCCGTGCCATTCCCTGCCGGGTCATACACCGCTTTCCATGTTACGGCTGGAACGGGGATGCGGTGGGAGCCAATCGTCTGGTTCTGGTCCGGGTCATAGCCCGGCCCGGTAACTACAAAAATTTCGCCCTCTTCCCGCACCCAGCCACGCACCGCACTTTCCACCCCTTCCCACGGGCCGCGGTTCAGTTCCGGGGTTTGTGGCACAATGTTGGAAAGCAGAAAGCTTTGCTTCTGGGCAGCGGCACCAGCGGCATCCCCGCTGGGCGTCATGTGCCCACGATCATAATGTGAGCGAGTGTAATCAGACGTAAAGGCCTGCATGGGCAGCGGCAGACGGGTATCCGGCTGAAAACTGTCATGCCGCTGCATCCGGTCTGCAATTTCCAGATTTTCTTCCGTCAGATCTTCCGCGGACCAGAGTGGCCCGCGTATCTGTTCTGATGCCAGCACGGCATACTGATCATTACACAGCATGACCGTCCCGCCCCGCGCGGTTTCAGAAAGAACCGCTGGAGGCACACCTTTTGCAAACAGGTCCGGGCAGGTTGCGGCCTCTGCCACAGTCAATAGTGCCCCAAAGGGCAAACAGAGCAGCCCCGTCACACTCCAGAAAATCTTCGGCACGTTATCCTTAAACCCGGCTTGTAAAGCGGTCAGTGGCTTTTATCGTGCTCACAGTAAGCTCAGCATCCCGCCGGTAAATTTCATCCCGCAAAAAGGCCTCTTCCTCTTCCCTTTTTTCAGGCGGCAGATCGATAAACCATGCTTTGGGCCGCCCATCCATCCCGTCATTCCAGCGGTAGCCACGGGCTTTCAGCGTCTCCTTGCTTTCAAACGGGGCCTGTGTCGCCCAGATCCGCACCCAGACCGCGCGTGCCCGGTCCAGCAGGAACGACAAAGCCGTGCGCTTCGGGAAAGCGGCTGTAGCCCAGAAGAGCAAGGCTCGCCAGACAATCATCCGCTGCGCGGTGCTCGTCAAAAAAGAACCCGGCCTGCATGGCAAGATAGCCGAGTTTCCTGCCCTCAAACCCGGCCGCATCCCACGGTACATCCGCCATGGAACAGGCCCATGGTTTTTCGGCAAAAGCCGGACAAAAGGCCTCAATAAACGGCCGGTCAAATGCGGCATTATGCGCGATGATCAGAGAAGCATCTGCCGCAAAAGCCGAGATCTCTTCCGGGGTGATACTGTGCCCGGCCAGTTGCTCCTGCGTCAGGCCAGTCAGTTCAGTCACCCGCTGCGGCACCGGGACTGAGGGTTCACGCAAGCGGCTGAACGCTGGCAGAACGCCAATCAGCCCGCCATCCAGCGTGTAGGCAAACGGCACCATCCCGATTTCAATAATTTCATCCAGCGCCGCGTCCAGTCCTGTGGTCTCAAGGTCCAGAAACAGACCTTTGCGCACGCGGCGGCCTTCGGGCATTGTCTCCAGCCAGTGCGGACGCAGCCGACGCAGCACACGATACGCGCCTGAGCCTTCCTGTGTTCTGGCAAGATTTTCCAGAGACATCTCAGCCTTCCCTCCGGGCACGCGGAACGCACCCGCCAGAAAGGCAGGATTTCAGAGTGAGAGACGGAAGAACAAGGCACCTGAACATGCGCGCAACTTATGCAGCACAACGTCCGGAGGCCAGCAGAATTTTCCGGTAGCGGCCCGGTCTCCCGTCTGCCGCTACCGGAAGGGCGTAAAAAAACCGTGCGTCGCTCAGGATGCTTTGGTTTTTGCAATCCATTTTTCAACCAGATCAGACATCAGGTCGAGCGGCATTGCCCCGTTCCCCAGAATAACGTCGTGGAACGCCTTGATATCAAACTTGTCCCCCAGCTCGGTTCTGGCTTTTTCACGCAGTTTCAGAATGGTCTGCTGGCCCAGCATATAGCCCAGCGCCTGCCCCGGCCATGCAACATAGCGGTCTGTTTCCGCCTGCATATCCGGCTCACTGGTCGGCGGATGCGCGTGGAAGAAGTCGCTCATCTGCTGGCGCGTCCAGTGTTTGTAATGCACCCCGGTATCCAGCACCAGACGGTCTGCCCGCAGCAGCGCCCCGTTCAGACGGCCATAGTCACTGTAGAGATCCTGATAAAAACCAAGTTCTTTCCCCAGACCTTCCGCATACAGCGCCCAGCCTTCCACGTAGGAGTTATAGGCCCCCTGCTGACGGAACGCAGGCAGCGGCATGGCTTGCGCCAGAGAAATCTGGAAATGATGCCCCGGCACACCCTCATGATACGCCGTATCTTCAATCGTGTAGAGATCGCGCTTGTCGTACTCCCCTGTATTGACGAACACGATCCCCGGACGCGAGCCATCCGGCGTGCCCTGATGATACTCAGCCCCCGCCGCATCTGCCTCGCGGTAGGCTTCCACCGAGCGGACTTCCAGCTTTGTCGTGGGAATTTTGTTAAAAATACGCGGCAGCGCGGGCCACATCTGCGCGATATAGCCGCGATATTTCTCCAGAATTTCCTCGCGGGATTTTGCATACAGCTTCGGGTCATGCGCCACAGACGCCCGGAGGGCCGCCAGATCGGCAAAGCCGAGTTTGTGGGCAATATCCGTCATCTGGCCTTCAATTTTGCTCACCTGCTGGAGGCCAAGCTGATGGATGTCCTCCGGTGCCATCGGGCTTGTGGTCTGCACCCGGATGGCATAGCGATACAGCGCATCGCCGTTCGGCAAAGACCAGATGCCTTCATGCTCCCGGCCGTGCGGGACGTAATCCGTTTTGACAAACTGTGCGAAACTGGCAAAGGCGGGACGCACCTCGGTATCAACCGCTTTCAGAATAGCCTGCTTCAGGCGGACCTGCTGCGCGTGAGAAATCCCTTTGGGGAATGTTTCCACCGGCTGGCCAAACACATTTTTCACACCCGCCGGTTCAGCAACCTGTTCGAGTTGCGTCACCACTTTTTCCAGCAGATAGCGCGGCGGAACCAGACCGTCCTTCACCCCCTGCTGCGCAAGGACTTTCAACTGCGCCAGCACTGTGGGCAGCGCATGCAGACGGTCCAGATAATCCTGATACTGTGCGGCTGTTTCAAACGGAATGGAGGAGACAAAGCCCGGCAGCATCAACTGCACGCCCTGCACCTGATCAATCGGCAGTTCGTAAGTTTTGAGCGCAAATCCGTCCAGCTTGTCCTGAAGCTGGCGGATCATCATCGCGCGGCTGATCTGCTCCTGCTCAGTCAGTGCAGCCGGATTGACTGCTTCAAACCGCTTCAAAAACCATGTTGTGGTAACTTTATCTCTCGCAATCTGCTCCAGAGAATAGTCCGTCCACTGCCTGTTATAGCGATAATCGCCGATGGTGGTGGCAAGCTCGGGAGAGGAGCGAAGCTGATACTGCCATTCTTCATCCAGCAAAGCGGCAAAAGCTGCGCTGGCGGAGGGTGCGGAAGGAGCAGCCTGCGCAGGGTTTGCCGTTCCCGGCGCGGATGCCGCAAGAGCCGCACTGCTTGCCGTGCTGGCAGCCAGCAGACAGGCCAGCCCCAGACCAGACAGATAATATCGTGAAAACACGCCCATAGTCTCCCTGCTAATCATACAAACAATTATGCCTGGCACAGGGCCAGGCATAATCACATCCTCTTATGTCTTTAGGTCGTTCCGGACTTCATTACAAATCAGAACTGAACCCCGGCCTGAAGGAAGACATAGCGGCCGATAATTTCATCAGAATACATGGACAAAGCCGTATTGGTTGCACCATCCGGCACAAACGGCGGCTTCTTGTCGAGAATATTGTTGACACCCCCTTCAAAGTTCCAGCGGTTGAGGCGGTAGCTGACCGTCACGTCATGCGAGAAAATACCCGGCACTTTGCAGTAGACATACGCCTTGCAGGACAGATCGCTTGAACCATCGGTAAACTTCATGCCGCCGGTATAGTGCATCATGTAACGCAGGCTGAAGTCGTTATGGTGCCAAGTGATCGTTGCGTAGTCACGCACGCGGGGCATGCCGTAACCGCTTTGATAGAACAGACGCCCTGCATAGTTGTTCCACTGGCCGTTGGGCTCGTTCTGCTGGAGGTAGCCCACCAGTTGCTGGAAGTTGTTTTCCAGCGTGAAGGAGTCCTGCGGCGTCACCTGAATATGGTAGCTCAGGTCAAAGTCGATACCGTTCGTGCGCAGGCCGCCGACGTTGGCATACAGATCGCTCACCTGCGTAAGCTGCCCGGCGGTGGAACGCTGCTGCACCTGAGAGCAGTAGGACGGGTCCGCCCCGGTATAGCACTGGTCTGCCACATACTGCACTGGCAGCGTGTTAATCATGTGCTGAACGGTATAGTGCCAGTATTCAACAGAAGCCATCAGGCCCGGCACCCAGCGCGGCGTGATTACTGTGCCGACTGTGTATGTCCGGCCAATTTCAGGCTGAAGGTTCGGGTTACCGCCCGTCAGCGTCGGGATCTGCCCGCTGTTGACGTTCACGAAGTTTGCAGGATTCACACCCTGAGAGAGACATTTGGACGTGACGGCAGCGCTGGCTGCCCCATAGCTGGTGGCCTGTGCGCAGGGATCCGTGCCCGGGTTATAGGAAATAGACTGACCACCAAACAGTTCAGACATGTTCGGAGCACGGAAAGAGGTGCCAAGCGTCGCACGGAAGCGGATATCCTGAACCGGAGCCCAGTTAATACCGACCTTCCAGTTTTCTGCACTCCCGAAGGTGTTGTAATGTGAATAGCGACCCTGCGCATCAATAGTCAGGTCTTTTGCAAGAAATGCGTTCTGGAGCAGCGGAATTTTGCCTTCCAGATACACTTCCGTCACGTTGTAGCCGCCGCCGGTATAAGTGGCGCCACCGCCCAGATCCCCATTAGATGCCAGCGCATCCGGCGTGTAGCTTGCCTGCTCGCTCCGGTGCTCGACACCACCGGCAATCCCGACGTTTCCGCCGTGTTCATAAGGCAGTTTCACAAGCTTGTTGTTAAAGACGCGGGCGTTGAAGTCACGCATCTGGTAGTAGCTGTGATCGTTCTGGGCATACCCGATATAATCTTTTGCCTGCTGGGAGAGCGGCGCAAACGGATTGATCAGCGTACACCCCGGAGACGACGTACAGACCGAGGGGTTGTAGATAACGGCACTGTTCGCATCAGACGGATCAACCTGCTGTGTGCCCAGCACGTTCATCGCATTGCGATAGTTCGTCATGTTGTCGGTGGTCATGGTCGCAACGGAAGAGCCGTACGTCATGGAAAGGTCATACTGCCAGTTCCCGACAATCTGGCCCTTCATGCCGCCCATAACCTGATAGGTATCAACCCCTTCCTTGTATTCACGGTTACCGAGATCGGCCATCCGCTTATACATGGAAACATCTTCACCCCAGACGTTGTAGGGATTGCCTGCCGGCAGGATCCAGGACGTGCTGAGGGTGGACGGGTAAGACGCACCCGTCAGCGGGTTGGGAGCCATCTCATTCATGGCATCCTTATGCGTATAGCGGACACTGGAATAAAGCTGGAAGTGCTTGTTGATGTCGTAATGCATATCCCCGGACAAATTCCCGCTCTGCAGGTAGTTTGTCATGGACGCGTCACGCGCAAAGTTGTAGCGGTCGGAATTCCCGAAAGCGTGGAAGCCGTTTACACCACCGCCTGTGTTGTTGCTCACAAGGTTGGTCGTGCTGCCATCGGCGTTCGGCACCATCACACGCGTCGCGGTGGAGACGGAACTGCCGTACGGCACAGTCTCACCCGGAGCCACGTTGGCGTTCCACGGCAGACGGGACCACTGGCGGTCACGCTGGTAGATCGGGCTGGTGGTCATATACTGACCAAAGATGCTGATATTCCCGCGGTCATGGTCAAAATTGAAGCCTTTGAAGCCTGAAATCTTGCCAGACTGGCCATCACCATAGCTGCTGATCCCGCCGCGCACCTGAATGCTGCCGGTTGTCAGATTATGCTTCAGCTTGATGTTGATAACGCCGGAAACCGCGTCCGCACCATAGAGTTCGGAGCCACCGTCTTTCAGAATTTCCACGGAGGCAATCTGGTCCACCGGGATGGAGTTCAGATCGACGCAGGAACTGCCCTGCCCCATGGTTTCAACCTGACGCTTGCCATCCACCAGAACCAGCACACGGCTCGGGCCGAGGTTCCGCAGGTCCGGGCAGGACATGCCAAGGCCGCCATTGGTATTGGTATTGCTGGCCCCCTGAGACCCCATGGACGGCAGACGCTGGAGGTAGTCCCCCAACGTCACTGCAGACGTCTGCTGGATATCTCTGGAGCTAATGATCTGGACAGGGTTCGGGTCCTGATTCTTGCCGGAAGACAGAGCGGAACCGGTTACGGTAAGCACTTCCGGCTGCGCTGCGGCACTCTTTGCTGTGCGACGCACAACGCGGGCTGACTCGTTTTTCTTCTTCACAGCCGCAGCCGTGGTTTGATCCTGATGCGAGGAAGCCTTTACTGCGGCGACCGCAGACTGAGCATACGCACTGGACCCGATTGCCAGAGACAATGATGACGAAAAAGCGAGGAGCGTGAGGCGATGGGGTAAAGACGACATCCTTCAGCGTTCCTTAATTCTGAGCGGGGTTCCGCTCACTCTGGTGTGGTGAGAACATCAAAATCGCTATCAGATATCGTATACCATTGTCAAAGCGGAATTAGTTTTCCGCGGTATTCTGTTGGAGAGCGTGCCTTAAGAACCATGCCTGAAATCACCTCTGGCGATTGAGCCAGTAAGCCCTCCCCTTTGATCGGAAACAAAATATGTTTCTGAATTTTCTATCTTTTTTCTTTTTCCAATAAAAAAGCGTGCAGAGTTTCTGGCTCTGCACGCTTCCGGGGCTGTATGTTGCAACACGCCCGATCTGTCACCTAAAATCCACAATCCAGTTTTTATTTTGAATTCGTTATAAGAGGCTTTTCCTCTGCTGTAGAAAAATCGGGTTTCCTGATCAGGAAACCTGAAACCCCCGGCAGAATCTGTCCTCTTCATCAATCCAGATGGTATTGAAGCCTGTAGAGACCGCACTACCTTCAATAATGGGAATAATAGCGGTATGTGCGCCCAAAGTCGTTTCTTCCGCCACGGTTCCTTTAAAGGCGCTGTGAATATAGCTTTCGTGGGTGAAAACATCCCCCACCTTTAGAGCCCCTTTATGGTGCAGATGCGCCAGCCGCGCGGACGTCCCTGTGCCACAGGGGCTGCGGTCAATGGCATGGTCCCCATAGAAAACCGCGTTCCGGCCCTGAGTCGCCGTCGTGCCCTGATCGACCCACAGAACGTGACTGACCCCCTGAATACGCTCATCCAGCGGATGAACCGGGCAGATGGCTTCACGCATTTTCTCCCGCACCAGCGGGCTTAGTTCCAGAATACGGCGGGCACCGAGCTGATCCAGCCCTTCAAATGCGCCCTGCGGTTCCACAATGGCGTAAAAATTCCCGCCATAGGCCACATCCACCGTCAGCGGACCAAGACCCGGCACGTCAATCTGCACACCTGTTGCGGCAACATACGCAGGCACGTTGCGGATGGCCACGCTCCGCACACGGCCATTGTCTTCCGTATACGTAATGTCAATAATCCCTGCTGGCACTTCAAGTTTCAGCCGTCCGGGTTCACGCGGTGTCAGAAGTCCATGTTCCAGCCCAAAGGTCACCAGCCCGATTGTGCCGTGCCCACACATCGGCAGGCATCCGCTGGTTTCAATAAACAGGATGCCTGCATCTGTATCTGGCCGGGTGGGAGGATACAGAAACCCGCCAGACATCATGTCATGCCCGCGCGGTTCAAAACACAGGCCTGTACGGATCCAGTCAAACCGTTCCAGAAAGTCCTGCCTGCGCTCCCCCATGGAGTTCCCGCGCAGCAGGGGAGCCCCGCCGCTGATCAGGCGAACAGGATTTCCGGCAGTATGTCCATCAATACAGAAAAATGTGTGACGCATTGCTATAAAGTCCGTGCTGCGGCGCGCTATAAAAGCACAATCCGGCTTTGCTTTTCGTGACGTTTTTCGTCTATCGTATACGTATCATGACCGATATGACCCGTAAAGCCACAGTCCTGCCCGCTGCGTCTACCGCCCTCTCCCGGCGGTTTTTGCGCCGCGTCCAGCAGGATGCCCGCCACTTTGTACGCCAGTTTATGCACCAGTCTGCATGCAGGGCCGGGCTAGCCCTCAGCCTGTTTGCTGGCGCGTCCTCTCTCGCTCTGGCAGCGCAGCCGCCTCTCAGCCTGTTGCGCAGGACCTTCTGCTGGGGGCTGCATGGTATCCGGAGCAATGGCCGGAAGAGGTCTGGGAGCATGATCTTGCTCTGATGGAAGCGGCCCACATCCATCTGGTGCGCATTGGTGAATTTGCGTGGAGCCAGATGGAACCGCGTGAGGGAGACTGGCAGTGGGGCTGGCTGGACCATGCCATTGCGCTGGCCGCCCGCCACCATATGAAAGTGCTGCTGGGCACCCCAAGTGCTGCCCCTCCTGCATGGCTGACACAGGCCTATCCTGACACTTTGCGTGTTTCAAACGCCGGTGTGCGGGATGAGCACGGAAACCGGCAGCAATTTTCCTTTATCAGCGCGCGGTATCGGGCCTTAACGCATGATCTGGCGGAACGGATGGCTGTCCGCTACGGGCATAACCCGACGGTGGTCGGGTGGCAGATTGATAATGAACTGGCTGAACCCTCTTTTGACCCGGAAGCCCATAAAGCCTTCCATGCATGGCTTGAGAAAAAATACGGCACCATTCAAAACCTGAACCAGAAATGGTGGACCAGTTACTGGTCTCAGACCTATTCGGATTTTAGCCAGATCCCGGTGCATGACGCAGATGAAAACCCGGCCCTGCTCCTGAACTGGAAGCAGTTTGTGACAGAGACATGGGTCAGCTACGTCCGTAATCAGGCAGACCCGATCCGCCAGCATGCCCTGCCTTCCCAGTTTATCACCACCAACACCATGGGCTGGTTTGACGGGTTTGATGGCTACACCCTCCACCAGTCGCTCGATCTGGTGGGATGGGATGATTACGAGACGGAGTGGACAGACAACGCCGCCCGGCATGATCTGGCCCGTGGCTACAAGATGAAAAACTTCTGGGTCACGGAAACGGACCCCGGCTTTGTCAACTGGCGGCCAAACAATCTGGCCCATGACAAAGGGGAGGTCCGCGCGCTGGCATGGCAGGCGGTCGGCCACGGGGCAGACGCTGTGGAATACTGGCAGTGGCGTGCCGCTCTGAACGGACAGGAACAATATCACGGCGTTATTGCCGGGGCGGATGGGAACCCCGCCCCCATTTACGCGGAAATCCAGCAGATTGGTGCAGAATTTGAAAAAGCTGCTCCTGTTCTGCGTGAGACAACACCGCACGCACAGGTCGCCCTCCTGCATGACATGCCCTCACGCTGGGCCATCAGCTTTCAGAAACAGGTTGAAGGGTTTGATCCGATCAAGGCGTTAACTGCCTTTTACGCTCCCCTCCGCCACATGGCAGGCACGGTAGATGTTATCTCTCCCCGCCAAAATCTTGCCCCCTACACGCTGATTGTTGCCCCCGGCCTGAATGTTCTCCCGCAGGAGGTTGCAGACCATCTTCTGGCATGGGTCCGTCAGGGCGGGCATCTTGTGCTTGGCCCACGCTCCGGCATGAAAGATGCGGAAAACGCTCTGGACCCGCATCTTCAGCCCGGCCCGCTCGCCACAGCTCTGGGCGCGCATGTCTCGCAATTTTACGGGCTGGTGCAGCCTGTGCCGCTCTCTCTGGGGCAGGCACAGGGATCAGCGGATGGCACAGTCCATGGCACTGGCACCCGCTGGGCGGAAACTCTGGTGCCGACGGACCCGGCGACCTGGACAGAGGGCACGTATGGACCGTCCAATGGCTGGCTGGATGGTACGCCTGTGGCTGTCAGCCATCAGGTTGGCAAGGGGGAGATTACGTATCTAAGCACCATCCTGACCCTGCAACGCTGGAGACCTATCTTAAAACGCAGGTGCAAAGTGCTCACGCGCTTTCTCCCTTCGCCAGTCTGCCTGCGGACGTGGAAGCCTGCGTGCGGCGCGGTAAGGGGCATGACGTTCTGGTACTGATCAACCATGCCAGAACGCCGGTTACGTTTACCCTGCCGGAGAGCACAGCAGCAAGCGACCTGCTGACCCCCGGCGCCTCCATATCCGTGCCTGTAACGCTGCCGGGATACGGGGTGCGCGTCCTCAGGCTGGGCGGAAGCCCTGCCTGAGGATCAGGCCGGGTTTCAGTGCGCGCTGTCTCCTGCGTATGGGGAGCGGCCGCCTGTCTGGATAAAGTGATCCACCGCGGCATCCAGCACCGGCAGCGGGACCGAGCCTGTCGCCAGAACGGCATCATGGAACGCCCGCAGATCAAACGCCTTGCCCAGAGCCTTTTCCGCCCGTGCGCGGTTCCGGCGAATATCAGATTCCCCTAGATAATAAGAAAGAGCCTGCCCCGGCCAGGCAATATACCGGTCAACCTCGGTATCAATTTCATGCTCGGATAAGGCTGTATTCTGCCGCAGATACTCCCGCGCCTGCTCACGGCTCCAGTGGAGATGATGCAGACCCGTATCAACAACCAGACGCGCGGCCCGCCATGCCTGATAGGACAGATAACCGAAGCGGTCATAAGCCGTTTCGTAAATGCCCATCTCATTCCCCAGATATTCGCAATAGAGCGCCCAGCCTTCTCCATAGGCGGAAATATAATTGAAGCGACGATACTGCGGCACTTCCGGCTGCTCTTCCGCCAGAGACAACTGGAGCGAATGGCCCGGTGAGGACTCATGCAGTGTCAGCGCAGGCAATGCATAAAGCGGGCGGGATGGCAGATCATAGGTATTGACCAGATAGATGTGCGGCCCACCGCGCCCTGCCGTATAAACCGGGGCCACATCCGCAGGCACAGGTTCAATGGTAAAACGCCCGCGTGGCAGGCGGCCAATAATATCGCCCACTTTGCCGTCCACGCGCTTGGCCAGCCATGCGGCATCTTTCAGCAGTTC
Source organism: Acetobacter persici JCM 25330 (assembly GCF_000613905.1). Lineage (GTDB taxonomy): Bacteria > Pseudomonadota > Alphaproteobacteria > Acetobacterales > Acetobacteraceae > Acetobacter > Acetobacter persici. The sequence goes on along the minus strand of NZ_BAJW01000048.1, from coordinate 2,316 downwards.
ATCACCCGTCTTGGGATAAAATTGCGGGTCGGTACGCAGGAATTTCAGGAAAGCCGCAAAATCACCCTTAAAATGCGTCTCCGCCATTACGCCCAGCATCTGCTTATGCAGGCCAGCAACCTCCCGGATGCCAATTTTATGGATTTCATCCGGGCTCATATCCAGCGTGGTATATTCCCGGATCTGGGAGCGATAATAGGCTTTTCCGTCAGGCTGGTCTTCCGCTGCCAGTGACTCCCGCGCGTGCGGAAAATATTCATCCTTCATGAAGGCATAGAGCGTTTTATAAGCCGGGATCACCGTCTCGCGAATAGCGTTCAGTCCCTCCTGCCGCAGTTCAGCCTGCGTTCTGGCAGGAATTGCGTCCGGAAACTGTTTGAATGGCGGAGCAAAAGCGCTGTCCTCCGGAGTAACGGACGCCATTTTTTCCAGATCATGCAGGCGCTGTTCCACAATCAGCTTCGGTTGCACAAAACCGCGCGCAACCCCGGCTTTCATGGCCGCAATTTCATCCGTAAAATAGCGGCCTGTATCACGCAGGCGACTGATATAGTCACGATAATCCTGTTCTTTGAGAAACGGCGTATCGGACGGAGGCAGATCACTCCAGAAGCCTGAATCCGCGTCAAACGGGATTTGCCAGACCTGCATCTTCTGGTCATCAAGCAAAACAGTCACCTGCTGCCTGTAGACCGCATAATTCACCTGATCCTGCGCGGAAAGGCTTTTGGCCGGAATGGCATTCAGGCCCGCAAGCGTTTTTGTCCACCGCTCCAATCGGGCCTGCTGTGTTGACGGGTCCGCTTTAGGGAGATGCGCCGCATGGTTCCCATCCGGCGTACTGCCCTGCAGGTCCATGCGCCACGCCCACTCTTTCTGATAAAGGTCCTGAAAGGCTTTTGTCGCGGACGGATCGGTCTCCGCCTGCGCATGGGCAAGCGGCCCATAACTCAGCAAGGCTGCCGTCGTCATGAGAGCCAGACGTCTGACAACAGAAATAGAGCGCGTGCGATAAGCCGGCATGATGCTAAACCTTCTTTTCAATCGTGATACTTTACGCGCAATCCGCACCGGGAACAGGAGAATGGTTAAAAAAAACGGCCCCCTTTGCAGGGAGCCGTTTGGGAGAGAAGGCAGATCAGCCAGTTTGGGGCGGCTGGCCGCAGCGGCCTCCACCATGCTGATAACCTGCTTGCGCCGCTCACCTTCCAGCGGTAGGCGCGGGGAGCGAACGCGCTCGCTGCCACGGCCCATCACCTGTTCCGCCAGCTTGATGGACTGGACGAGGTCATGCGCTGCATCCAGATGCAGCAGTGGCATAAACCAGCGGTAAATACGCAGAGCTGTTTCAATATCTCCACGCTGGAGGGACTCAACCAGCGCCACGGATTCCTGCGGGAAGGCGCTTGTCAGACCGGAAATCCAGCCCTTTGCGCCCAGTGTCAGACCTTCAAACGCGACGTCATCCAGACCGGCCATCATCAGAAAGCGGTCACCAAAGCGGTTCGGCACATCCGTATAGCGGCGGGTGTCAGAAGAGCTTTCCTTCAGCCCACAATGGTTTTGCAGTCTTCCAGTTCAGCCAGAACATCCAGTTCCACATTCACGCGGTAAGATGTCGGGTTGTTATAGATGATGATGGGCAGGTCCGTCGCCTTGGAAATTTCGCGGAAATGCGCAACCAGCTCATGCGGTTTTGGCACATAGACCATAGCGGGCAGCACCATCAGCGCATCCGCACCACTTTTTGCACCTGCTTTGCAAAGGCGACGGCACGCGGCGTCGTCATTTCAGACACGCCGACAAACAGCGGCGCACGCGTTCCGGCCACTTCACGCGCGGCTTCCAGAATCTGGACTTTTTCTTCAGGCTCGAGCGAATTGTTTTCACCGCAGGTGCCCATCATCACCAGACCATGCACGCCGTCATTGATCAGCGCGTCAATAACCTTCTGTGTGCCTTTCAGGTCAACGGACAGATCTTCATTAAACTGAGTGGTAACTGCGGGAAAAACGCCTTTCCAGGTCATTTCCAGTGCCATGCGTGAGCCTCCTTGCTTTGCTCTCGTTTCGTTTATCGTATACGTAACACCATCGTAGTGACCCGTAAAGCATCCTCCGCACGCTCCGTGAAAAAAAGCGTCCCTCCTCCCTCCCTCTCCCTGCTTTTCCTGATATAACCAGCAACAAACACTTTGTGACGAACACAAAATGAGCTGCTTGCTCATGCTTTATAATTCGTTTATCGTATACGCAATAACTCTCCTTTGTGTCTGGAGCCGCCTTTCGTGAGCCACCGCAGCCCTTTCTCCTGCCC
>NZ_BAJW01000049.1 GCF_000613905.1 Acetobacter persici JCM 25330 | reverse complement strand
GGAGTTCACGCCGGGTGCCACCAACCAGCCGCCACTGGAGGTCCGGGTAACGATTGCGGAATTCGGTCAGGGTGGCGCGCAGATTGCCGGTCGAAACTGAGGTGTAAAATCCGATGGCAATGCGCTCGCCTCTCTTATGACGGCTGGAGCGCGTATGGGCAGTCAGACTCTCCATGTCCTGTAGGATACGTCGTGCGGCGTGCATGAAAGTGGTGCCATCGTCTGTGGGGTGAACGCCGTCTCGTCTCCTTGTAAACAGGGAATAGCCGACATGGTTCTCAAGTGCCTCGATGTGCCGCACAACCGTCATCTGCCGCACGCCAAGTTTCAGGGCGGCTTTTCTGATGCTCCCTTGCTCAAGGGCCGCGATCGCATATCGCAAGTGCCGGGTTTCTATCGTCATTATCGGAGGTTAGCAGGGTCGCGTTCCAGAAATACAGCGTTACAAATCTATACCGGGTCCGCACAAATTTGTGAGAAAATGTCAGTTAACTCTTCTCATGATGTGAGAGTTTAGGTTTTGCATGCATGATGCATGTCGTCTTTAGCCGACCGCTGAGCTTTTTCGTGATAGCTGGACAGGTCAGTGATTACACTGGTGTCTCTGTTCTGCTGGACAGCCTGCCTATGGCACAATGGACGCTGGCGGACCGGGATTATGATGCTGACTGGTTCAGAGATGGCTTGGTGGAAAAAGGGGGCAGACCTTGCATCCGGAGACGGCGATTCCGTGGAGAACCAGTCAAATACGACAAGCTAGAATACAAACGTCGCAACCTCATCGAAATCATGTTCGGTCGCCTCAAAGACTGGCGACGGGTCCTCACGTGCTATGACAGATATCCGACCGCCTTCTTCTCCGCCGTGTGTCTGGCTGCAACCTTCATTATTCTGGCTATAAGTCCTGAGTTTAGCTCAAAAGTCTCGATTCCAAACGCTCCGTCTCGATCATCCGCAGGTCAAAGATCGCAAGATCATTTCTTGCTACAATGCCGGCCTCGTCCATCCACTGTACGCCCGCGTCACGAGCCTGTGGGTCAAATCCTATAGGCAGACCTACCAGCATGGCGGGCTCCTCAAGGCGACGAACTCGATCTTGCTCACGTTGAACAAGGTCGAAGTCTTCTTTCGTCCGTATCGGGCGCACCCCGAACCGAGTGATGAGCGATATGAGGTAAGCACCTTCATGGCCGGTTTTCTCCTGCGGGCGCGGCTCCAACGCTGTTCGATCGGAGTAGATGTTGGCCTCTGTCAGATTATCCTGCTGCCTTCTGGAGATACGCGGTGTGGTAACCGATGCCACGAACCGATGCGTAGCTTGGGTAAAGGCACCAAGGTCGCTAAGATTGTCGATCTCGTCTAAGTCTTCGGCTGCAGGCCATTCCATCTCCGGTGGGACCGGCCCAGGCTTGGTCATTACGACCACAGCTTCCCGACCTCGCTCCTTCGACAACAGATCTTCAGCAGAGTGCCACCCCAGTCCAGGTGCGATGCTTGCCAGCCAAGCCCGGCTCATTGCACCTCGATGGCGGTCCGCATCCTTCGGGGAGAATGGTCGATAATCCGACGGTGGATCCCATAAGATTGTGGTCGGCTTAACTTGGCGATGATCGGTAGCCCAGCGGGTGGCGGCAACCCACTTGGCGGGGTGAATTTCCGTTGTGCCGTCGAACGTCTTAACTCGCTCGAACTGCGATTTCCCATCATGCGCGCACTTCGGACCGCCTGCGGACAGGAAGTCGTTTGAGGTGAGGCTAGCCACCTTTTTTCCGTCCGGTAATGACATAGGGATTGTCCTCCAACCGGGGGATGGACTTGATTACGTTTATCGCTGCCTGCCCAATCTGGACGATTTTAGCTCCGGTTTTACTGTCAGGCAGTCGCAATTCGGATTGGTCGAAGAAAACGTGGCTCCATTGCAGGGTCTGGATTTCACGTAGCCGGCAACCTGTCAGGACGAGCAGACGGATCGCCCAGACGGCCTCCGGCATATCCTCTGTTTTATTGAGTGTGGCGCCGAGGCGCGCATATTCTTCCTGCGTCAGATAGCGCTCACGCTTTTCTTCCTTATAGCGCTGAACGCCGCGGCACGGGTTGAGACCGTCAGTCCGAATGCCCCAGAGGTCTGCCAGACTGAACATTTTGGACAGTACGCCGAGCGTGCGGTTAGCCTGATAAGGAATCTGTCGCATATCCCCGTGAAATTCGGAGACATCTGCACGCGATATATCTGCCATCCGCCATGCCCCGAATTTGGGAACGATGAACAGATCCACAGCCCTCTTATACTCGCTCTGGGTCGTTGGTTTGAGATGAACATCCACATATTCGTCGAGGAAACGATTGCTGAATTCTCTGGCGGTCATCGCCTTGCGTTCTTCTACGCGAGCATCCGAGGGGTTCTCGCCGCTATGAACCCGTGCAAGAACCTTGATGGCCTCTTCACGCGCGAGATCGGCTGTCCATGGGTTCCCATGTTGCCCGATCGTGTAGCGGCGCATGCGGCCGCCTGAGCGATAATGAATGACGTACACCTTTCGGCCGGACGGCCATACCCGAACAGCGAAGGCTGGAATGCTGTCGTCCCAGAGGAAATAATCCTTCTCTGCTGGTTCGGCAGCGGTGACAATTTTCTTGCTGAGCTTGGCCATGCTTGTCCCCATCGCAGGAAACACATAGGAAACAGATGAATGCAAAACCGGGCGTAGCGGTACAAGAACTGCGTAGCCTGATGGGACGGTTTTTCAAGGAAAATAAGGGGTTCCGCGTGGTTGGGCGTAGTTCTGTCGGCTGGGGTGGGGAGGGGCGTAGGCCTAAATCCCTAACTCATAACCTGAAGGCCGCAGGTTCAAATCCTGCCCCCGCAACCATGCACTATTCGTCTGAAAAGACTAAAGAAAAGCCACCCAGAAGGGTGGCTTTTTTTGTGCCTAAATCACTCCGCAGGATGCACATAGGATGCAAATGGGAGTGAAAGCGCAGCGTAGTTTGGGCTTAAAGCAGGCCATGTCACGATAGCGTGATGTCTGTCTCTAGCCTTATTGATCAGTGGAAATTTCGCGATCTGACGACGAGGCGCTCACCGTCAGAATCGTTGTTATGGGTGTTGTCAGTAGAGGAGCGATTACCTACGTCCGCCAGCAATATTGACAGATCGGTGATCTCCTTCGCCACCAGATGCACGACGTCGCCTTCTTTCTGCAGCATGCCTTTCACGGCCAGCATCTGCCCGCCCAGCACGACGCGCCGGTTGGCGTCGAACATGTCCGGCCAGATGATGACGTTCATGTTGGCCGTCTCGTCCTCCAGCGTCATGAACACCACGCCTTCGGCCGATCCTGGTCGCTGCCGAACCAGCACCAGTCCGGCTACGGTGAGACGCTTCCCGTCCTTTGCCGCCAGCGCCTGCTGACAGGTGACGATGTCCCGTTCTCGCAGATCCCTGCGAAGAAATGCGAGGGGATGGTCCCGCAGGGTCAGGCCAAGCCGGTTGTAATCCCGCACCACCTCTGCTCCGTCACGCATGGGCTGGAGCAACACATCCGGCTCCTCTGCTTCCCGCGTTACTTCCGCTGCCGCAAACAGGGGCAGGGGGGCATCGCGCAATGCCTTGATGGCCCACAGAGCCTCCCGGCGTGCCAGTCCGAGCGAGGGCCGGAAGCGTCGGCCTCGGCCAGATGGGTGAGGGCTGCCGCTTTGACTCCCGCCCGACGCCATAGATCATCAACGGATGTAAAGGGACGGGAGGCGCGTGCGGCAACAATGCGGGCCGCATCGTCATTGGCCAGCCCCTTCACCAGACTCATGCCAAGCCTTACGGCGAATATTCCATCTGGTCTTTCCGGTCCTTCCAGTGTGCTGTCCCAGCGCGAGGCATTGACGCAAACGGGCCGGATTTCCACATCATGTTCCCGGGCATCGCGAACCAGTTGCGCGGGGGCATAGAAACCCATCGGTTGGGAATTCAGAAGCGAGGCCAGAAACACATCCGGATGGGTGCATTTCATCCACGACGATGAATAGGCCAGAATGGCGAAACTGGCGGCATGGCTCTCGGGAAATCCGTAAGACCCAAACCCTTCGAGCTGCTGATAGATCCGTTCTGCAAATTCTTCCGGATAACCGTTGGCGCGCATGCCCTCAATCAGACGTCTTTGAAACTGTGAGACGGTGCCGGTATTTTTGAAGGTCGCCATGGCCCGGCGCAACTGATCCGCTTCAGCAGCCGTAAAACCGGCGCAGATCATGGCCACCTGCATCGCCTGTTCCTGAAACAGCGGGATGCCTAGCGTTTTACTCAGAACCGCTTCCAGTTCAGGTGTCGGATAGTCTTCGGGCTCAAGGCCCTCGCGGCGACGCAGATAGGGATGCACCATATCACCCTGAATGGGGCCGGGGCGGACGATGGCCACTTCAATGACCAGGTCATAGAACACACGCGGCTTGAGCCGTGGAAGCATGGACATCTGTGCCCGGCTCTCGATCTGGAATACACCAATCGTGTCGGCCTTGCGGATCATGGCGTAGGTGCGCGGATCCTCGGCCGGAATGCTCTGAAGCGTGAAGTGCTGGCCCTTTTGTTCCGCCAGCAGGTCGAGCCCTTTTTTCATGCAGGTCAGCATGCCAAGTGCCAGAATATCGACCTTCATAAATTTCAGGACGTCGATATCGTCCTTGTCCCATTCAATGATCTGGCGCTGCTCCATCGACGCAGGCTCAATGGGCACCAGTTCATCCAGCCGATCATGTGTGAGCACAAAACCGCCGGGATGTTGTGAGAGGTGACGGGGGACGCCGATCAGGCAGCGGGCCAGATCAAGGGTCAGGCGGATGCGCCGGTCGGACAGATCAATGCCGCTGTCAGTCAGGGCGTCATCGTCCAGCTTGCGCCCCCAGCCGTGAATCTGGCCCGAGAGTGTGCGGATCAGGTCTTCGGGTAGTCCCATCACCTTGCCGACATCGCGTAAGGCTCCCTTGGCGCGATAGCGGATCACCACGGCTGTTAGGGCTGCCCGGTCACGCCCGTAATGCTCATAGACCCACTGGATAACCTGCTCGCGGCGGGCATGCTCGAAATCCACATCAATGTCCGGCGGTTCGCCCCGTTCCTCGGAGACAAAGCGTTCGAACAGCAGCGAGTTACGGGCCGGATCAATGGCGGTGATGCCGAGCACGTAGCAGACGGCGGAATTGGCGGCCGATCCACGACCCTGACAGAGAATGTCCTGGCTACGGGCATAGCGGACGATGCTGTTCACCGTCAGAAAATAGGGCGCGTATTCCATGCGGCCGATCAGGCCGAGTTCATGGTTCAGGCTTTTGCGGACCTCCTGCGGAATGCCCTCTGGATAGGTGCGTGCTGCGGCCTCCCATGTCAGAGTTTCCAGCGCCTGCTGGGGCGTCTGACCGGGCACGGACACTTCGTCGGGATACTGATAGGCCAGATCATCGAGTGAGAAACGGCAGCGCTCCACGATATCTATGGTGCGGGCGACCGCTTCGGGGTAACGGCTGAACAGCCGGGCCATCTCCTGTGGTGGTTTGAGATAGCGGTCTGCGTGCCGCTCCCGGACGAACCCGGCCTCGTCGATGGTCGTGTTGTGCCGGATGCAGGTGACGACATCCTGCAGGATACGGCGGTCATGGGTGTGGAACAGCACGTCATTGGTGACGACCGTTGCACGCGTGCCTGATGGGCAAGATTGGCAAGCTCATACAACCGCATCTGGTCATTGGGGCGACGCAACAGGGTGAGCGCCATGTAGGCGCGATCGGCAAAAGCGTCTTTCAGCTTGCGCAGATGCAGGGCGCAGGCATCGTCTGCCGTGTCGGGGATCATGACAACGATCTGGCCCGCGCCCCAGGCCATCAGATCTTCCCAGAGCAGATGGCATTTTCCTTTCCCGGCACGGGCCTTGCCGAGGCTGAGCAGACGACAGAGACGGCCATAGGCAGCCCGGTCTGTCGGATAAACGAGCACGGGTGGAAAATCTGCCAGATCGAGACGGCATCCCACGACAAGCCGGAGCCCGACCTCTTTTGCCGCGACATGGGCCTGCACCATCCCGGCCAGGGAGTTGCGGTCACAGATGCCCAGTGCCTCACTGCCAAGAGCTTTTGCCTGTTCGAACAGTTCGATCGGCGACGAGGCTCCACGCAGGAACGAGAAATAGGTCGTGACCTGCAGTTCGGCGTAGCGTGGTGCTGAAATGCTCACCCGAAGATCCCATGCAGGAACCAGCCCTGTGAGCCGGTCTCGCCATGCTCGCCGTCGCCGGCCCGATAGAGCCAGAACCGCTCGCCGCTGGTGTCCTCCACCCGGAAGTAATCGCGGGCGATGGTCAGCTCGGCGTCATTTTTCCACCACTCGCCAAAGACCCGCTCAGGCCCGTCAGCACATTTCACCTTCCGCCGTACGCCCCGCCAGATGAAGAACAGCGGTGGCTGGTCCGGCAGTTCCGCCATGGCCTGCACCGGTTCCGGTCGTGCCAGTAGCCGGGTAGGGCGAGGCCAGTGCTCCGGCCAGTCTTTCGTCTCCTCGGGGGCCAGCGCAGGCACGCGGCAGAAGGAGCGTTCGGGGAGATCGCTTTCTACGGGGGCAAAGCGATACAGCGCCTGCATGCCGACACGGTTGGCCAGTGTGTCGATCAGGTCGGACACATCGGTCTCTTCCTCTGCGATCAGGGAAGACACGGTCTGTCGCCGATCCATGGGCTCCGCCAGAGAGGCGATCAGCACCATGCGCTCGATGCCGAAGCCCGGATTGATCGTTTCGATTTTCTCGCACAGCAGTCGGGTCAGGCGCTTCACATCGCGTACCGGCATGGCGGTCGCGACCCGGATCGCCTCGGTGCGGCTGTCCACACGATGCAGCAGCAGATCAAGACGGCGCACGCCCTGTCCACGTTCGTCCAGTCCCTGGCAGAGCAGCAGCACCAGTTTGCCGATATAACGGGCAATGGTCTCGGCGGCCCCGATGGGTTCGGCGAAATTACAGCTGACCTCGACTGGATCAACCGGGCGGACTGGCACGATAGCTTCCCCCATACGCCCGAACGCCTGATCCAGCCTGCGGGCGATGTCGGGGCCAAACCGCAAGGCCAGCGGTGCGCGGGGCATGGCAGCCAGTGGCCCGATACGGGATACGCCCAGCGTGGCCAGACCTTCGATAATGGTGGGTGGCAGGCGCAGCGCCTCAATGGGAAGATCGGCCAATACAGAAGCGGTGTTACCCGGCGGCACAAGGGCAATTGGTGTCCGACCGTAGCGGGCAATGGCGTGTGCGGCACCCCAGGTGTCCGCCACCACGGCCTTTGCCCGGAACCCGGCTCCTGCCATGCGATGGACTATATCCTTGAGCATGGGAAGTTCACCGCCATGCAGGTGATCCGCACCGGTCGTGTCCAGAACCAGTCCGTCCGGGGCGTCAACGGCCACAATGGGTGCGATACGGTGCTGGAACCACAGGGCAAGTTTTTCCAGTCCGAGCCGGTCGCCTTCGGGATCGGCATCCATCAGCACCAGATCGGGATAGAGCGCCTGAGCCTTGGCCACCGGTATGCCTGGGCGCAGCCCCAACTTGCGGGCGGAGAGATCGACCGACAACACGACCCGTCGTCGTCCTTCCCGTCCGACAAGGGCCAACGGCGTTTCAGGCGCGGGCGCGTCTGGTCCAAGCCGCTTCCTGATCCGATCCGTCGGCCAGAGTGGCAGGTAAAGAGAGACGACCCTTGCCATCACAGGCCTCCACTTCAAAATCGGCACATTCGCCCGCACGCGCACGGATCAGTTCCAGCAGCCAGCGCGGTCTTCCGACACCGGGAACCGGCAACGGCACGGATGGCAGGACGGACACCCGCCATCGGGTCACACTGGCGGTTGGCTGACCAAAATCCGCCGCATCCGTCTGCCGTCGCCAGCGGCGTATCGCGATGCCAAGCGAACCAGACGTCTCGGCCGCCAGTTGCAGACGGCGGGATGTGGTCATGGACAGACGCGCCACCTCGGCGACCACAGCCCCCAGGCCACCATGCCGCAGTCCTTCCTCGAAACAGGCCAGCACCTCGACGTCCGAACTGGCCTCGACAAAAATGGTTCGCCGTGCCGACAGCCCGACCTGTTTCAGGGAGGGAGGGAATACGTCCTGACGGGTGACGATCCAGAGCACCTTGCCGCGCGTGCGGGCCGCAATCCCGGCGCAGAACTGACCGGCGGCGGCACTGTGCAGGGCGTCATTCCCACCGCCCGCCACCTCATGCAGGGCACCCAGCGCCAGACCACCACCAGGCAGGCGGCTGTCGATCTCGCACACGCCAAAGGGCAGCATCCTGCGGCGTCGGTCGCTGTGCCCTTCGAGACGGCTGATCGCTGCCCGCAGCGTCTCCAGACCGGGTTTTTTATGGGTTGCAGCAGTCATGTCACGGCTCGGCGTTCCTTGTGTAGGCAAATTTCCTGATTATATGTTCCTGATTTGTTCCAATCATGCTACGCAAGTCAATGCAAATTCGCTCCGTATCCGGCATGCTGGTGTCCAATGTCGGCTCAGTATTGTTGATGAAAGTGCGCTAAGGAATTGAATCCAGAACCTTCTCCCGCTTCGGGCAGCGACGATTATCTGTCCCGTCTGAATGACGCGCAGCGGCAGGCCGTCACGCACGGGACCGGAGTCTCGGCAGGCGGGATGACCTCATCCCCGCTGCTGGTTATCGCCGGGGCTGGTTCGGGCAAGACGAACACACTGGCGCACCGGGTGGCGCATCTGATCGCTTCGGGGGCTGATCCGCGACGCATCCTGCTGCTGACCTTCTCGCGCCGGGCCAGTGTGGAGATGACGCGCCGGGTGGAACGCATCTGCAAAACCGTGCTGGGCGACAAGACCGGTCCACTGGCCGACGCGCTGGCCTGGGCCGGGACGTTTCATTCCATTGGTGCGCGGCTACTGCGGGAGTATGCCCAGCAGATCGGTATGGACCCGGCCTTTTCGATCCATGACCGCGAAGATTCCGCTGACCTGATGAATCTGATCCGCCATGACCTGGGGTTTCGAAACCGAGAAGCGGTTTCCTGGTAAGGGCACGTGCCTTGCCATCTATTCCCGTGTGGTGAATTCCGGCGCACCGCTCGCCGATGTATTGCTGAAGCACTATCCGTGGTGCGCGGGCTGGGAAGCCCAACTCAGGCAGCTTTTTGCAGGCTATGTCACGGCGAAACAGGAACAGGGCGTGCTGGATTACGACGACCTGTTGCTGTGCTGGGCGCAGATGGTCAGCGATCCGGTTCTGGGCGCGATATCGGTAGTAAGTGGGATCATGTGCTGGTCGATGAGTATCAGGACACCAACCGGCTGCAGGCGGATGTCCTGCTGGGCATGAAGCCGGACGGGCGCGGTCTGACGGTGGTGGGTGATGATGCGCAGAGCATCTATGCCTTCCGGGCTGCGACCGTGCGCAACATTCTTGATTTTCCGGCGTCCTTCGATCCCCCGGCCCGTGTGGTGACGCTGGACCGGAACTATCGTTCCACGAAACCCATTCTGGATGCTGCTAATGCCGTGATCGGAGAGGCCGCCGAGCGGTTCACCAAGGATCTGTGGACTGAGCGGGCTTCGGAGGAAAAGCCGCGACTGGTCACCATCTGGGACGATACCGCCCAAGCGAACTATATCGCGGATCGGGTGCTGGAAGAGCGGGAGGCGGGAACACCGATGAAGCAGCAGGCCGTGCTGTTCCGGGCTTCGCACCATAGCGGCACGCTGGAGGTGGAACTGACCCGGCGCAATATTCCGTTCGTGAAGTTCGGTGGCCTCAAGTTTCTCGACAGCGCGCATGTGAAAGATGTGCTGGCGCTATTGCGTTTTGCCCAAAACCCACGCGACCGTATCGCCGGCTTCCGTGTGTTGCAGCTTCTGCCAGGCGTGGGTCCAACCTCGGCCCGGCGTGTGCTGGATACGATGGGGGAGAATGCTCATCCGTTCGAGGCGTTGAAGGGTGTGAAAGTGCCGCAGCGCAGTGGCGAGGCCTGGGCGGGGTTTGTGAACACGCTTACCACTCTTGCAGCCATCAGGTCGGCTGGCCGGGCGAGATCGCGGCTGTGCGGTACTGGTATGAGCCGCATCTGGAACGCCTGTATGAGGATGCCTCCACCCGTCTGGCCGATCTGGTGCAGCTGGAACAGATCGCCGGGGGCTACCCATCGCGTGAGAAATTCCTGATCGAACTGACGCTGGACCCGCCGGATGCCACGTCCGATCAGGCTGGCGTGCCGTTGCTGGATGAAGACTATCTGATCCTCTCCACCATTCATTCCGCCAAGGGGCAGGAGTGGAAGAACGTGTTCGTCATGAACGTGGTCGATGGGTGCATTCCGTCCGATCTGGCGACGGGCGAGCAGGACGACATCGAGGAGGAACGTCGTCTGCTCTATGTGGCCATGACGCGGGCGAAGGACAGTCTCGATATCATGGTGCCGCAGCGTTTCTATGTGCATGGCCAGCACAGCCGGGGAGACCGGCATGTCTATGCTTCGCGCACCCGCTTTATTGACCGGGACATGCTGCCTTTGTTCCAGTCCATGGCCTGGCCGGTCGTGAAACCGGAAGAGCAGGCAAGGCAGGAGGCGGTGCAGTCCGTGCGGATCGATATGGCGGCCAGATTACGCGGCATGTGGTCGTAAGGGAGCAGGCGGATGTGCAATCTCTATTCCATGACCTCCAATCCGCAGGCGATCCGGGAGATCGCGAAAGTCCTTGAGGATCGCACGGGCAATCTCCAACCGCTGCCTGAGATCTATCCGAACACCATGGCGCCGATTGTTCGGAACGGGGAAGGCGGTCGTGAATTGGTCATGGCGCGCTGGGGCATGCCGACACCGCCCGGTTACCTGAAAGGCCATAAGGTGGATCGAGGTGTGACCAATATCCGCAATCCGACTTCGACATGGTGGAAGCGTTGGGAAGGGGTGGAGCACCGCTGTCTGGTGCCGCTGACGGCGTTCTCGGAACCCGAGCGTTTGCCTGATGGGAAATCACGACTGGTGTGGTTTGCCAGCAGCGATGGAAAGCCACTGGCTTTCTTTGCCGGGATCTGGTGCCGATGGACATCCGTGCGGAAACTGGCTGATGGAGAGACGACGGATGATCTGTTCGGTTTTCTGACCACAGAGGCCAACCGGGAAGTGGGCGAGATCCATCCGAACGCCATGCCAGTGATCCTGACGCAGCCGGACGAACTGGATGTGTGGATGAATGCGCCTGTCAGCGCCGCTCTGCGGCTTCAGAAGCCTTTGTCGGATGGCATGCTCGTTTGTGTCGATCCTTCGCGGCCTTTGGAATGACAGTTGTGTGTGGGAGGGGGAACGTCGGCTATTGGAAATGGGCGATCGAAAGGAGGCCGTTTGCAGCATTAACGTTTGTGGTGAATGGTTGCCAGACGAGCACGGGTATTCGCGCATTAAATTTTGACTGAGAACTTTCTCATTAGCATAATTGGACACTTATATATTAAATAAATTCGTGGTTTCATGTAATGGGCTGAAATAATTATGGTAATTATAAAAATTGACGACAGCTATGCCGACGGGGATTTTCTTCTGCTTCGTAGACATTTGAGCCTCCTCGACCTTGAGTTGGTCAGACTAAATGCAGCTATTGATGTGTCTGGTGGTCTTGAAGTGGATGCTCTCCGTGACAGCAGTGAATACTTTATTGGACATGGCTTCGTAGCCATTCAACGTTACCTAACCGCGACGCGAACAGGGTTCGGTATCGGAATGAATGAAGCGTTTGGCATACCGCCAATGACGAGCCATGGGGTGTCCCTCGTCACAGCAATCAACTTAGGGGCGAACTATTGGAAACATGTGGAAGAGTGGACTGAAAAAATTAACAAATCGATCGATGCCGAGTTGACGGGTAATGCTCTGAATACGTTTAATCAACTGACGGCTATAACGCCATGGCGAGAATATACATGCTCAAACTTGTTGGCCATAATATTGGAAGGACAGAGGCTAGAATTATCTCTTCTTCTCCCCAAAATTGAGGAATGGCGAAACAACGTTATCGTCTGTAGGGCCTCGTAAATTGAAGCGCCAAGCATTCATTTTTTAGCACATGTTATTGTCTTAGGCTGATACTTTTATCGTATCTTTAAAAGGATCTGCTTTCTGGCGTAAAATTCGGGACGATTTGTGGACTGCTGCCCTCCAATCAATTCAAGTAGGCAACCAGACTTCAGGTGCTTCTGCACTGCTCTTTCCCAAGAATTGCCGATGTCAGCATGAAGCTGGGTTGTCAACTCGTTGGAACACCGTAGCGCTTGAACAGAGCGTTGAAGAAAGCCTTCACATTTGCCTTGGCATCTGGCGTCTGCAATTCCGCAGCTCCAAAACGAAAGACTTCATAGCCGGCAAGTTTGAGCTCACGATCACCCCGGACCATATTTGCATAGCGTTGCACATCGGCGTTCCCTACGCCGTCCGTGTAGTGGTGCTTTCCGTCTACTTCGATGACGACCCGAACCCCCTGGCGCAATAGCAACAGGAAGTCCATGCGAAAGCGCAGAAGTGCATCCGGCCCCCGCTCCTTAACAGTAAGTGGATCCCAATGAAGCCACACTTCCGGTATCAGTGCTGGCAAGTTCGGTACGGCCTTGCGGAACCCCTCAAAGAAGGCCTCGAACAACAAGGTCTGGGGCGGGGAGTTCCGCGGTAAACTGTCTTTGAGACGCAAATACAGCGAGCGCTTGGCTTGCTCGGCATCAGCGATCCGCTCTGTATCACTCCACCACTGCTGCAGATCGCTCCAGCGCAGTCCATCATTACCAATGGGACGGTCATAGACGAGCACTTTATCGGCATTCGTGACGATCTCAACGTCATTATCCAGCGCGTCACGGAAGCGTAGATCGGGCTTATCGGGTGAGGCAAAGATAAGATTTTTCGGTCGGCCTTTGACTGCCGCATGCGACGAAACCATCGAGAAAATCGGGTAACCTCCCTCTGAATCCGTCTCACGCAACTCGACGCCGCAGTCGCGTAGCGTCTCGTTAACACACGCTACGAAGTGGCGTTGTGCTGCCTCGTCGGGCCGCACGTCGGCCGAAGCCAGTCCTTCAAGAAACAGCGCAAAGCGCCGATCGGAAGCGTCATAGGCGCCCAATTGGTCGAACAGCATTTCCGCCGACCAGTCTTCTGGATTTCGGTGGACGTGCAGCTGAATGTCCGCGCGCAACCCACTGGGTTTCCCACTCATCAAGTAAAGCCAGTCATCGGCATCTAAGACCCATAACCGATCCAGAAGGTCATCGAACTTGCAAGCATCCCCATACAACTTTTCATCGTTGAGTTTTCGAGCGACGTTGCGCCGATAACGCTTGGGGATCGCTGGTCCCACATTGTCGCTCCAGAGCAGATCCTGAATCTGGTTGCGCATCGTGGCATTCGGGGGATGGCAAATCAACAGCCTGCGTGCAACTTCAGGCAGGTCGGCGTCGGCGCTTGCCTCAAAACTGGAGGCCATGCGGTCATGCTTGGTGCCGTCAGTGACAGGCGCGGGCAACCCCAATTCCTCGCAAAGGGTCGGCAACTTGGCATGCGTGCTAATGTCCGTTAACGCCATGATGAGCGGAGCCAATAGAGAGCGAAGTTGCGCGTAGTCCATCACGTCCGTTTCAAGCTAGAAGTGTCATGGTGCGAATCACTGCATTGATCTGACCGAGAGCATTCTGCTGCTACTGCTCGGGCATACGATCACTGAGTGCGCACGTGTCTTCGATGAAGGTCTCATGCAGGCTGGCCCTTAACCGCATACTGGTCAAGGTCGATCTTGAGCTTACCTTCAGGCTTTCAGGGCAGTACATCATTGAACTGGTTAGCTTTTCAATGTGGGTGATCGGAAGTGTATGTGACTCTCTTTACGAAAGGTTCTCATACAAGAGCTGCGAGGAGGGCAGTAACGAGAGAACGCGATCGTGTGAACGCAAACGCCATCAATTCACCGAATGTCCGCTGTGGGGCGTAGATGATGGGACGCAAGCATCTTTTCCCTCACAACGATTGAAATCCACAATTGGGACGACGGGCCCCGTCCGATTTTCTTCATGGCATTTAGGTGTGCCATGCTCTTTTTCCGTTTGCAGTCGTTTCAAGAGCGTTCATTCAACGCTCTCCTGCAAATTCCGACTTTGCCGAAGCCTCCGCGCGAACATCTCAAGCGTGGTCGTTGGCCTCCCCAGTTTTTCCCATGTTTCTTTGGCATAAAACGGATCTTCGTGATCTCCGAAATAGGCGAACAGATGCGCCACGAACTTCATTTTCGGATTGAAAAGGCCGATCAACCGCATAACCCAGAGCGGCGCCACGCGAATTTTGAGAGAGGGATCGTAGTTTTTTACAAACCGCTCCAGCGCCTGTCTGACGGAAATTGCTTCCGGTCCCTGAACGGGACAATGTTCCGGCATTACTTCAGGATTCTGAAACGCCTCGACCACCCATCGCGCGTAATCCGCGGCGCTGACCCGAAGATGACGACGGCGCTCCTCGATCGGCTGACCCATCACTGTCATATCCTCGAGACAGGAAATGACAGCTACAGGTTCCGCGCCAGCACTGCCGCGTCAAAAAACAGAAAGGACAGATCTCCTTCTTGACCGCCCGCATAACTATACCTGAAATAGCATCTGGCTGGGTCAATTCCTGATGAAAAACCCGGGTCAGTTCTCAGTGAAAATCAACAGGTTAACGGCTATCAGCACTTTCTGGCGAATGCGGTGTTTCGACGTAGAACCTCGGCATAGTGAGCTTCTACCCGCAGATCCAAATACGGTGACATTGGTAGCTCGGCATTTCAGCAGTGCGAGTCTTGACCACGCTCGGTTGTAAGTCGGCGTCAATAGGCCATCAACGAAGGTTCGACGATTCGCCGAGCAGAGCCGGGTCCCAATGCCGCACGGCTTTCCCCCCCTTGATTTGCCAAGTATCGTACCAAGTCGTTGTATAGCGGCCTTGAGGATGCTTGCTGTCCTCAACTGTTCGCCGATAGAGAACCGTAACCAAATCGCCTTCGGCCGTGACTGCAATGATGGGCAGACTGATCTTGTCGGGGATTGGCCGAGGTTGCACTTTCAGGACGTTCGTGAAGAAATCGACGACCGGCGCCAGTCCGCTCTTGGCATTGGGATTGTGCTGGACATAGTCCTCGGAAATGTACTGGCCGGCCTTGTCCCAGTGACCGGCTTCGAGAAGGTCGCGAATGATGTGATAGACCACTTGCTTGTTGGCATGAAGCTGGGAATCGTTGCTGGTGAACAGCGCTTCGACGTTTTCGGCAGGCACCACTGCGTCCTGCGCCTTGGCTAAGAAACCGTAAGCCGATAGAACAATGATGGCGAGAGTTACGATTGCTTTCATTGGATGTTCTCACTCAGAACGAGGTAATGACGCTGCGTGCGATCTTCCCGTGCTTCAGCTCTTCGTAGGCCTCGTTGATTTCCGATATGTTGATCTCTTGCGAAATCAGGTCGTCGAGGTTCAGCTTGCCTTGCAGGTAGAGTTCTGCATACATCGGAATGTCGTGTTTGATGTTGGAAGATTCCATCATCACGCCCTGGATGCGCCGTTGCGAGGCGATGAATTCCTCCATCACCGAAATCTCGATCCGTGAATTCGGTTTGTGAACCCCGATGAGGTACGCCCCACCGCCAACGCGGGTCATGCGCAGAGCTTGTTCCGAGGTCTGCTTGAGCCCCACCACTTCGAAGGCGTGATCGACGCCGCCATCCGTCAACGACAATACCTGCTCGACGGGATCGACGGCCGAAGAGTCAATTACTTGCGTCGCGCCGAATTTCTTGGCGAGTTCGAATTTCGCTGGCTGCAGATCGATCGCAATTATGTGCGTCGCCCCGGCCAACTTGGCTCCGGAAATCACATTTAGGCCTACACCGCCGATGCCGATGACCGCAACCGTATCGCCCGGTTTGACCGCCGCGGTATTGATCGCTGCGCCGGCTCCAGTCACCGTGCCGCAGCCCAGCACGCACGCCTGGGGAAAGGGAATGCTGTCAGGCACCTTGGCCAACTGGTTTTCGTGAACCAGAGTTTTTTCGACAAATCCAGACGTACCGAACACCGGCGTCAGTGGCTGCCCTTCCAGTGTCAAGCGTGGCGATTGCTCCGCAGAGCGCAAGGTCTCTTCCGGGTGTTTGCACTGATACATTCGGCCAGCCAGACAGGATTCGCAATGACCGCAGTGCTGGATTAGGCAGGCAACGACATGATCGCCCACCGAAAACTCGCGGACGTCCGGACCAACCTCGGCCACGATGCCCGACACCTCATGCCCGAACACTGCTGGCATCGGGACACCGAATACATTGTTGGCAAAATGCAGGTCGGTGTGGCACAGGCCGGAGGCCTTGACCTCGACCAAGACCTCGCGCCCTTCGGGTTTCGAAATTTGTACGGTGGCGATCACGAATTTGTCACCAACGTGGTTGACTACTGCCGCTTTCATCTTTTTCTCCCAGGTCCGCTTTAGAACGGAAAAATTGGAGCTTCGCTGCCGGCAACGCCGAGCATTCTCCGCATCAAAATTCCTGCGCAACTGGGCGCACGACAATCTCGCTAACGTCGACATCGGAAGGCTGGCCGATAGCAAAAGCGATGGCCCGTGCGATCGCATCAGGTGAAATAGCTATGCCGGCAAAGTTGCTGAGGAGTGCAACGCTTTCCTCATGGGTTGTTCCGTTTCCAAGCTCGGTGGCGATGGCACCTGGCGATATGATGGTGGTGCGAATGACCCTGCCAAGTTCCTGGCGCAGCCCTTCCGAGATCGCACGAACGGCGAACTTGGTGCCGCTGTAAACCGCAGCATTGGGCTGGACGTTAAAGCCGGCAACCGAGGCTATGTTGACGAAATGCCCCGAACCCTGCGCTTCAAACACTGGCAATGCAGCGGCGACGCCATAAAGCAGCCCCTTGAGATTGATGTCGATCATGCGGTCCCATTCATCGATCAGCAATGCAGAAATCGGCGCAACGGCTCCCAAGCCGGCATTGTTCACCATGACATCAAGGCGGCCATGTTCGTCGATCGCATGTTTCACCAATTTCTGAAGATCCTCCGGATGCGTGACATCGGTTGGAATCGCGCTGGCCTCGCCTCCATCGGCCTTGATCGCCGCGACAATGGATTCAAGACGCTCAAACCTCCGTGCGGCCAGCACCACCTTCGCTCCTTGTTGGGCAAGATGCCGGGCGGCGGCTTCGCCAATACCACTCGATGCGCCGGTGATGGCGACTATCTTTCCTGCAAGATTTGTCATCTCATTCCTTACTGATCGTTGTTAGGAGGCGTCCCGGTTCTAACCGTGCCGGACGGAAAGCCACGATGAGCCCTAACCCCATCTGCCGCCCCCACTGACGCTGGCCTTCTTCGTCGCCGCGATGACGTTGGCGTGCTGAACGACGCGCTGGCCTACCCCGCTGGAGGAGATCAGCGACAGGGTCTCCACGCCCGGAAACACGGCATCCAGCGTCTCCGGCTTGGTGTAGTCGATCGCCTTCGCAGCGACGCCCAGCACTTCGGTCTGCTCTGCGTCACGTACCAGCACCAGTGGATGGCAATGCTCATGGGTATCACCCGTGATAGATGGGAGGGTTGAAGCAATGGCCATGAGCGACTATAAAATTTAAAATTATTTTTCGTAAGTACGCACAAAAAGGTAAGTGCATGACTGTCGACCCACGATCGAAGCCAAGGGGCACGCCACCGGCTACGCCGTTGTCAGAAAGGTTCAGGCGGGGCGATGTGCTGACACCGCTTTGCCCCTCCCGTGAAATCCTGAACCACTTGACCAGCCGCTGGGGGGTGCTGGTCCTAATCGCACTGTTGCCTGGCACACAACGGTTCAGTCAGTTGCGTCGCAAGATCGGTGGGGTGAGCGAGCGAATGCTGGCTCAGACGCTTCAGCTTCTCGAAAGCGACGGCATTGTGGAGAGACGCGCCTATGAGGTCGTTCCGCCACATGTGGAATACTCTCTGACGCCTTTGGGCAAGGAGGCTGCCATGAAGGTGCGAGAGTTGGCCGATTGGATAGAAGGCCACTACCCAGAGGTTTTGAGCCAGCAGGACGCATTCGCCTTGAGTCAGCGGCGGTAGAAGTGGGCATATAGATAGCGTGGGCTGCTTTCCACTCCCATAAATGCTTTGCCGCGCACCGGCGACGTGATCTGCTGGTTCAACCGCAGTTGCGACAACGGTTTGTCGTACCTTTAGCTAAGTGCGATACCGCTTTCGAGGGTCGCCTAGCGTTCGCCAGCGAACAAGGCGCTACGACCATGGATGCCGGTGAAGCTCGGAGCAAACTTCAATTTGAAGACCAATCGCCTGTCCGAGCGGGCGAGATGTCTAGTCGAAACACCGTCTGTAGGCTGCCGGCGTCATCCCGATGTGCCGCTTGAACATCTCGTGCAGATGCGTCTGTGTCGCAAAGCCGCACATCAACGCAATCTCTGCAATCGGCAGTGAACCGCTGCGGAGCAGCATCTTGGCACGCTCTATTCGGCGGCGAATTACATATTGATTGGGTGGCAGGCCCAAGGTGCACTTGAACAAACGCGAAAAATAGTCGGGGCTGTAGCCGAGTAACTGGGCGAGATCGCTGACCGACAAGTCGTTGGCTAGTTGCTCTTCAATGTACCCCAGCACCGTCTTCTTCTGCTGCTGCTGGAGCTTCACCTCACCGAACACTGCGCGTCGCGGCGCCGAGTCTTCGGCCGAGAGGCATTCGCCGTAGCGGCCGGTCAAGTAGGAGCGCAAGGTACTTGTCAAGCTGCGTACATAGGACAACCCCCATGGTTGACCCAACCGCGCCTGCTCAGCCAGTCGTTGGGCTAGGTCCAGAAGGTGTGGATCCAATACGCCGAATCGCGGACGACCTGGCGCTAGCACTGGCAACCCTTCGCGAGCTAGGCTAAGGCTGCTGCATTGCATCGGCGCACCGTCCCATTCCACACGTTGAACGGTGCACCCGGCAGGCAGCAAGTCCACCATACCTGTGGTGCGGCGCCAGCGCTGGACGACGCCATCGCATACCAGTTCGACATCGCAAGGCCCGCCGATCCAGACCATCATGCCATCGAACGGCTGCTTGCCAGGCTCAGCAGACCCTGATCGCGGGGCGTCGGCCTGCTGGATCAGCGGCCCTCCCCAATCCCTAGGTAAGAGTTGATGCGCGTGCTGGCAAGTGGTCACAGGGCCATCGGAAACATGCATGCGTCGTGTCCTCTGCTAACAGGTCGTTGGAAATCATCCCTGAGAGCCGTCCTGCCACCCCTGAATCGTTCCGTGCTGGTCATCCAGCACGTCGCAACGCCGAAGCGCACCCGATTCGGGTCAATCTCCAGGGATTCGGAACCCGGGGGGGCCCGTGTCAGTTGTCTCGGCGCTCATCGCGCACCTGCGGACGCAATTGTGCCAAGAGACGCGAGCGGGAGAGGTTGTAGGCGGGCATCGTCAGTGTCAGAAGCTGGGCGACCTTGTCCAGTTCGCGCACCATCACCGGCGCCAGTGGCCCTGAACCAACCGAAGCACTGCTCGATGCACTTTCTGACGCGCATGCTCATCGCGTAGCCCTCATGGCCGCATCAGCGTCTCCGGCGTGATGCTAGGGCGCCGCCTTGATGTCGGCCTCGTACATGGCTGACAACTTCGAGTCCATCTCGACCAGCGCCTCGTTGACTCAGGTGCGGATGGCTGCGCAGCGACTGGTCGGCGGGCATGAACCCGCCCAGCTTCAGTCACCCAGGGTTATCCCGTACACAGCGCTTTTACAGAAATCAGTACGGATTTCCGAAAGACAAGTCGATCAAACAATCGATCCAATCGATGTCTGCCGATCTTATCGGTATAGCAAAACCATTATTTAGGAGGCATTAATGATCACCCGCATTCCGTCGTTCGCTCGTTTGGGACGCCGCGCCCTGTTTGCACTTTCGGCTGCCACGTTGGCGGCTGCCCTGGGAGCCTGCGGAGGCGGCGGCAGTAGCGACGATGATGCTCGTGTGCAGGCAACCTGGGTCGCCGCGGCCTCCAACTTTGACAGCGCCGGTCCTTTTGGACCTGCGCCGGAAGCCGAGTACTTCGAGAATCAGACGCTGCGCCATGTGATGCGCGTTTCCGCAGGGGGCCAACAGCTTCGCGCCAAGATATCGAATGTGTTCGGCACTGGACCGCTTGTGATCGACAACGTGCACTTGGCACGCTCCAGTGGTGACGGTGGTATTGATGTATCCACAGATACTGCGCTCAAGTTTGGTGGACAGGAGAGGGTGACGGTGCCGGCAGGCCAGGAAGCCTGGAGCGACTTCGCCGACTTCGCTGTGCAAACAGGTGACACGCTTGCAGTTTCGATGTACGTGGCAGGCAAGACGCAGAAAACCACCTACCACCAGTTGGGTGTCCAGAACTCTTACATCGTCGCGGGCAACGCGGTCTCAGCGTCAACGATCACTACGGCCAATGCGCCGACTGAGTACTACTGGGTCACTGCGCTGGACGTCCAGCGCAACGGCGGCAAGGGCACAGTTGTGGCGTTCGGCGATTCGATTACCGATGGCGTCGCGTCAACATTGAACGGCAACGACAGATATCCCAACGTGTTGGCCCGTCGGCTGGCTGCCGATCCAGGCTTGGAGAACATGAGTGTGGTGAACTCGGGAATCTCTGGCAACCGCATCCTCAACGACGTCGCAGGCCCGCGCGCACTGGATCGCTTCCAGCGAGATGTGCTCGCCGTCAGCGGAGTGACGCACGTGATCATTCTTATTGGCATCAACGACATCGGCTTCTCGGGCCTGGTCGCCGAGCAGAATGTCAGCGCAGATCAGATCACAGCCGGTCTAAAAACACTGGTGGATCGAGCCAAAGCGCGCAACATCAAAGTCTTCTTGTCCACGTTACTTCCATTTGACGACGCAGGTGCACCCTATTTCAGCGCAGCGGCGGAAGAGAAGCGCCAAGCCGTGAATACGTGGATTCGTTCCAACGCCGCTGCGGCCGACTCGGTAATCGATTTGGACCGGATCATCCGCGACCCGTCGGCACCCACTCGAATGCAGGCCGCTTTCGATAGCGGTGATCATCTGCACCCGAACGTTGCCGGCTACGCGGCAATGGCAGGCGCCATCGACCTCAACTTGTTCCGCTGATGGCTAAGTGCCCTTAGCCTCTGACGGCAACGGGCACAGCTAAACAATAGAAGAGGATCTTCGGACCTACGTGATGGTTATGTAGTAAGGGCGACCCCCGAAAGCCCGACTGTGGTTTCACCTGCCACTCTTCGGGGGTACTGCGCCCTTCGACCGCAGCGCCAGCGGGGAACTGCTTGAGCTTCATGCCGCCTATCGTTTGACGTAGCGACCCGCTGTCACAGCGGTAGGTTACAGGGGACAGCCGGATACAACGCCGACGAGTAGATATTGATCGCGTATTCCGACCAAGTCGACCATGGCCTCGCCTCGCGCGAACCCTCTGCGGGACTGCCTTTAAAGACGACCGATCCGAGATGGCTAAGCACCTCAGCTTAGCGTGCCCTCCCCAATTCGCCAGTCCCCACACTCTCGCTGCCGCCTCTCTACCCAGCGGCGTTAGCGGGCACGCCACATGCGGCGGCACGACCTCGTAAGCGTGGCGTTCGACCACGCCGTCGCTGTCCAGAAGTTGCGAAACGTTTGCGCGAGCATCCGCGCGCCCGCCCCGCCGATCTTGCGGCGCGGTTGACTGAACGCCGTGTGCCGACCAGCAGTGCGACTAGCACCAACCCCCAGCGGCTGGTCAAGTGGTTCAGGACTTTCACTGGAAGGTCATAGCGGCGTCAACAGGCGCCCCGTCTGAACCTTTCTGACAACGGCGTAGCCGGTGGCGTACCGCTGGCTTCGGTCGTGAATCGACAGTCAGGTCGAGCACTTACATTTTTGTGCGTACTTACGAAAAGTAATTTTTACTTCTATGGTTGCTCATGGCCATTTCTTCAACCCTCTAATCCACCCAAGGAGTGATCCCCATGAGCATTGCCGTCACTGGTGCCGCCGGCCAACTGGGCCGCCTCGTTATCGAAAACCTTAAGCTGAAAGTTCCCGCGGACAACATTCTTGCCCTGGTACGTGACCCAGAGCAGACCGAAGTGCTGGGCGTCGCTGCGAAGGCGATCGACTACACCAAGCCGGAGACGCTGGATGCCGCGTTTCCGGGCGTGGAGACCCTGCTGCTGATTTCCTCCAGTGAAGTCGGCCAGCGCGTCGTTCAGCACGCCAATGTCATCACGGCGGCGAAGAAGGCTGGCGTCAAGCGGATCGTCTATACCAGCGCGCTGCACGCCGACACTTCCGTGCTGCCTCTGGCAGACGAACACCGTGCCACCGAGGCTGATCTCAAGGCATCTGGCTTGGCCTATACCCTGTTGCGCAATGGCTGGTACACGGAGAACTACACCGGGTTCGTCGGTGCAGCGCTGGCCAACGGCGCGCTGTTTGGTAGTGCAGGCGAGGGGCGGATTTCGTCAGCAGCCCGCGAGGATCTTGCCGAGGCTGCGGCGGCAGTACTGAGCAGCGACGGCCATGTGAATGCCACCTACGAACTGGCCGGCGATACAGCTTGGACGCTCGCAGATCTGGCCGCGGAAATCTCCAAGCAGACTGGCAAGGACATTCCCTACCGCAACCTCCCGGAAGCTGACTACGCCACCGCGCTCGAAGGTGCCGGCTTGCCGAAGGGCCTTGCCACGGCCTTGGCCTCTTATGACGTCAGTGCCTCCCAAGGGGCGCTCTATGGCACTGAGCGCACGCTATCCGAACTCATTGGACGTCCAACCACTACGTTGGCCGTCAGCGTCGAACGTGCGCTGAAGGCGCTCTGACGTATCGCGGTATTCGGGATGTGTCGCTTGAATCGTTGCCAATTCCGCGGATGCGTGACACATACAGGTAAATCAGTGCCAAGTTAGGTACGTCGCACATTATACCGCCGCCGGCTCAAAAACCGACACACCTATTACAGAAATTCCCAACTCTATCTACGTTGTTACAAAACAGCAAATGCAAGACCAACAGCCTCAAAACATCATGGAGGCGCTTCGATATACTCCCGGAGTTTATGCTGGTCAGTATGGTACAGGCGATAATGGATCTATGGCCATTAACGGAACAGGAGGAGGAACTAGCGCTTCAATTTTAATGCGTGGTTTTAATGCAAGCCAATTCGTAGATGGATTGAATACACGAAGCTATTCAGCAGGAGAGACAGCGTTTGTAGAACGAGTTGAGGCGGTAAACGGGCCGGCTTCCGTACTATATGGACAGGTGGGAGCTGGCGGTCTAATTGCGACCAGTCTAAAAAAGCCAACAGATACCGCTATTCATAACGTATCAGTAGGCTTCGGCAACTGGGGACGATATGAAGCGACTGCTGATATCGGGGATAATATTACTAAGTCTGGCAACCTTCAGTACAGAGTGGCTGCTATCGGCGTAACCCAAGGTTCACAGACTGACTATATCCATTATAAAAGAGTAGGGATTTTGCCATCAATTAAATGGAAGATTGATAAAAAAACCAATCTAACTTTCATAGGTAGTTACGTTTATACCCCAAATGATGGTATAAACTGGGTTGGGTACCCTCTTGTCGGAACGCTAATTCCAAATAATGGCCGCACGATACCTCGCAGTCGGTTTTTGGGTGACCCAAACGTTAACGAATCAGGTGCGACATCTGCCGAATTTGAATATCGGTTTGATCATATTTTTAATAAATACGTATCATTCCAGCAGGTATTTCGATATTCTAATTCGAAACAAAATATGAATCAATATTATGAAGATTACCAAAGTAGTGATGGGCAAACACTATATCGTAATGCGTGGAAAAGTCGAGATAAAAATGATAATATCGGGCTTGGTAGCAGGTTTGTAGGTCATATTCCCACCGGTTTAGTAAATCAGACGCTTGTTGCAGGTATGGATTTTAGAAAAATAGATGTTTCTCAGCCGCTAACCTATGATTTTAATGATTTTCCGATAGATATTTACAATCCAATTTATGGAGATATTGGGCCTAATTATTCATTTACTGGACCAGATTTTACATCTGTATCTAGAGCGTTTTCTGCGCAGAATGAGTCGTCAGGGATTCCCAAAGTGGTTGTGATCTGATTCAAGATGATAACCGGGATGGGGGCCGGCTGTGGATGTCATCACGCACATTGTCTCTGGATCTTCGCGAACGTGTTGTCGCTGCTGTCTCGAATGGTCTGTCGCGTCGTCAGGCGGCTGAACGGTTTGGCGTCAGTCCTGCGAGTGCGGTTCGCTGGTGCGCTCTTGCCGCCACGACCGGCAGCGCTGCCGCCAGACCGCGTGGCGGGGATCGTCTGTCTCACCGGATCGAGGCGCAGGCTGAACGCATTCATGCTCTGATTGCCGGGAAGGATGATCTGACCCTGTCCGAGATCCGTGCCCGACTGGCTGAGGATGGCCATCACTTTGCAATCGGCACGCTGTGGCGTTTCTTCGTCCGTCATAAGATTACATGGAAAAAAAGACCGCTCACGCGTCGGAACAGGACAGGCCGAACATCCTGACACGACGCCAGGAGTGGTTCGATGCCCAGCCCGATCTCGATCCAACACGGTTGGTCTTCATTGATGAAACCTGGGCCTCCACCAATATGGCACGCCGTTATGGGCGGTGTCTGCGCGGCCAGAGGCTGCGCTCTGCCGTGCCACATGGTCACTGGAAAACGACGACATTCGTCGCCGGGTTGCGGCTGAGCGGTATCGTAGCGCCCATGGTGCTGGATGGTCCGATCAATGGCCGCAGCTTCCAGACCTACGTCGACCGCGTGCTGATACCCGATCTGCGGCCAGACGACATTGTCATCATGGATAACCTCAGCTCTCACAAAGGCTCAGGTGTGCAGGCCGCCATCGAAGCGGCAGGAGCAACCGTGCGCTACCTTCCACCCTACAGCCCGGACTTCAATCCAATCGAGAAGGCCTTCTCCAAACTCAAGGCCCATCTCCGTAAAGCCGCAGAACGCACACGCGACGCCCTCTGGGACAGGATCGGCACACTGATCAATCAGGTCTCACCAGCAGAATGCTCAAACTTCTTTACAGCCGCTGGATATGAGCCAGATTGAGAGGAAATTGCTCTAGAGCTGAACTACTGGTCTGAGCATGATAATTCTCGGCAGGTTGCCGTGTTCCATTAACGGTCACAAAGCTTTCTGACTGGGACACGACTTCTATTTTTTTCTCTTTCTGAGGTAATATCCCAGTCTGGGAAAGTGATGTTTTGTCTGTGCTGCTCTGCGCCCATAAAGGTGTAGCGGTAAAACCGTAAGACAGCACGACAATGCGCGCGATAAAGCGACATGCTAACGCTCCTTGAGCGCCACGGGTTTTTTCATACATAATTAAAGAAAATCCTGAACTGAGAAAAACTCAGCATTGGATCGTGCAGAAACACTCCCGAACACGCACAAAAGCGGCGTGTGGGATGAGACGACACAAACCATAGGCTGACGAAAGGCTCAGGAAAACAAAGGAGGACCGCGCGCCGGTGGCAGACCTGTCAGAACAGATGGTGGCGCTCTGGGAGGATGCGCCAGCATTTCCTGTTGATATCGATATACAGTATAAGCGGGCAGGGCGGGCAGGCTTGTCAGAATAACAGCGACAAGTTCCAGCAACGGGCAAAGCGGACAGCTTTTGTCGTGATGATGCGTATTATGGTGATGACCTGACATGCTCATAGGCATATCCATATCCATCATCGCCATATCATGGCTCATGCTGCGCTGAGGGCTGATATCAATGCCTGTTAGCCGCTCAATTGCGGCCCGTGGCGCTTCATCAGGTAGGGAAAAACCTTGAAGGAAAAGTTGTCCTAAAAACCCGACAAGAACCAACATACTCACAAGAATTGCGAGGGGTGTTGTTTTGTGTTTCTGTCGAGTTTCGAGAGTAGTCAAAATTATTGATAACTCCAATATATGACTGGTTTCATAAAGAACTATTAACTCGCAGTGTCAATGAATTTGTATCGGATTTGTGCGCGTTATCTGAGTATTTTAAGTCTCATATCTGGAGACCGAAAAGAAGGTGATTTTCTCTATTTTTAGTAAGGCATTGAATGAGAGTTCATGCATCTTTTTTCATTTGGGGGATGGCTTAATCAGCGCCTCTCATGTGCGTCTGTCATGGTTATGTGTTCAGAGCCATTCTATTCTGACCTCCTGCATAGCCTGGATAGTTTCAAACAGATACTGGTTCCACCACTTTTGCCTGAGAGGTCTGACATACGGCTTGATAAGATGTTCTGTTGTCGCTGACTTAGCTATACATAGGTTTAGGTTACGGGAATTCTTTAACGGTTTGTTTCATGATGACAGACCGATTGGACCTGCGCTTTTGGCTGAGAAAGTATTATGCTGTTGTTCGGGGCACCGTTTGTTATGATGATAAGATGAGGCATAAGAAGCGCACAAAAGTTGCATCAACCAAGCAAGCGTCTCTTTCCAGACGGCAGGAATGGAAAACGATATTTTTTCTGCTTGGTATAGTCTTATTTCTGTTTTCTGGGGCTGCGGGACTAAGACTATTTCTGACGTCGCAGCAGCATACACAGATTGGTGGGCCTTACACTCTGGTTAATGGTCATGGGCAGACTGTCAGTCAGGCGGATTTTGAAGGGCATTATACGCTTCTGTATTTTGGCTATACGCACTGTGTAGATATCTGCCCGTTGACACTTGCGACTG
>NZ_BAJW01000050.1 GCF_000613905.1 Acetobacter persici JCM 25330 | reverse complement strand
GTCATAGGTCCCTATGATCTCATGATTGCCGGGCATGCCCGGAGCAGGGGGTTGATTGTCGTGACGGGGAACCTTCGGGAATTCCAGCGGGTGGAGGGGCTTCGAACCGAGGACTGGCTGACTGACACGGTCTGACTGGGAAAGGCGCGGCGAGGCAGAATATCGATAAAAACGATTGTTTATCAATCGACTATGTCATGCAGCGAGCCTCTCTACGAACCCGCTGACAAGCAGCAGTTTTCTTTGGTTGTGTGCCCCCGCAACCAAAACCCCACTAAATTCTAATCACTACAGCCAGCCCGCTTCCCTCAGGCGGGATTTTTGCGTTGCACTTAATCTCCCAGCAAATCCATAAAGTCCATCACACTCTCCCAGAGCAGAAATGAGAAGGGAACGGGTAGAGCCGGTGTAATCCGCAGCCGTATCTCTGTAATTGTCTACGCTTTGCTCGGTCCTCTGGTGTGACGCGGTATCGACCCCACATAAGGAACCCGGCAAACAGGGAAGGGGCTTGCATGATTCCGCTTTCAATTCTCGATCTGGCATTTATCAATGAAGGGAGTGTAGCAGCAGAGGCGCTTCAGCGTAGCGCGGACCTTGCTGTGCATGCAGAGGGTTTAGGGTTCCGTCGCTTCTGGCTCGCGGAACATCATGCAATGCCCGGTATCGCGTCTGCTGCGACCGCTGTGGCTATTGGGTATGTTGCGGGAGCGACGAAAACCATTCGGGTGGGGGCAGGCGGCATCATGCTCCCCAATCACGCACCGCTTGCCGTCGCCGAAGCGTTCGGGACGCTGGACTCTCTTTATCCCGGACGGATCGACCTTGGATTGGGGCGGGCACCGGGTTCCGATCAGGCGACCATGTGGGCACTGCGGCGTGATCCGGCTCTGCCGATCGTTTCCCTCAGGATGTTGCGGAACTGCTGCATTATTTCGAGAAGCCCCAACCGGGGCAGACGGTTTTTGCTGTGCCGGGAGCGGGGCTGGATGTGCCCGTCTGGCTGCTCGGGTCCTCCCTGTTTTCTGCGCATCTGGCCGCAATCATGGGCCTGCCGTTTGCGTTTGCCAGTCATTTTGCACCGGATTTGATGGAAGAGGCTCTGGCTCTTTATCGTCAGCGCTTTGAACCGTCAAAACGTCTTCAGAAGCCTTACGCCATGCTGGCCGTCAATACGATTATTGGAGATACACCCGCCGAGGCGCAGCATGCAGCGACTTCACTGGAGCAACATTTTGTTGCGCTGCGTCGAGGGCGTCCAACGCAATTTCCAGCACCTCGCGCCGTTTCATGGAACGAACAGGAGCAGGCTCTTATCGACAGAACCCGGCGTTATACGTTTACAGGAACGGCAGATATCGTGGCCAAAGAAATTTCCGCTTTTATAAAACAACATCAGCCGGACGAACTTATGATCGGAGCGCCCCTTTTCTCACAGGCCGCGAGGCGGTCAACCCTTACCGGCATTGCGCAGAAGCTGATAGATCGTCCGTTAGTGGAAGTTTCGTGACTTTACCGCCAGATATTCAGATCTGAAATCCTGCTGACCTATGCTAATGTCTTGCAAAGAGCGTTACCCGACGTCCGCAAGTATTATGGTCATGAGCCCTCACACACGGAACGTAATTCGCAGGAGTGACCGTCTTGGGGGCGTCAGATAACGGATACGCTCAAGCCAGCGAGTGCCTTTGCTATATCTAGGAGTTTGACGCAATCCACTCCAGTTGGTCCTTGATTGCTATCCGGGCCAGAGCCGCCATGTCGAGGGCTTCGAGAAAAGAATGCGTGGCACCTTTATAGACGCGTGCGGTCACATCATTGCCGTGTTCCTTTAGCTGATGCGCAATGGCATGGCTTTCATCAGAAAGCACGTCACATTCTGCAATTGTCAGAAAACATGGCGGCAGGGCATGCAGGTCTGCCGCGACCAGATGTGCCTGAGGGTGTGTGCGGGAAGATGCCTCTGGGATATAGCGTTTCCAGAAGAACACCATTTCATCACGGGTCAGCATATATTCAGGGCCGCTATAGGCATCGAAGGAGGTATTCTCGCAACGAGAATCATAGACACCGTAGCTGAGCAGCAGGCCGTTTAACCTCAGAGCACGCGTGTCTCTCAGGGCAAGTGCGGTAGCAAGGCTAAGGTTGGCCCCCGCTGAATCCCCACCGAGGAAGAGGGGCAGAGTTCCAATGTCTCCAGCAAGATCTTTGGCAAGCATGCTGATCGCATCGGTAATTTGATGGAGCGCGGTCGGGAAGACATGTTCTGGTGCGAGTGCATAATCAAGCGCGATGACCAGCAGGTTTCCCTGCTCGGCATAGGCTCGTGTCAGACGGTCATGCGTATCGACGCCAAAAATCGTCCATCCACCGCCATGTAGATAAAAGAGCACGCCCGCGATTTTACCGGCAGGACGATAGATCCGATATTTCATGGGTGGTGAGACACTCTCCATCTTGCCTTCGCTCATGATGACGCCGGGGGTTGGCAGATTGGGCAGAGTGGCGCGGCCCTGAGCCGCAAGACGACGTGCGGTTTCTGGTGGCAGGGTTTCAAAAGGAGGAAAATCCCGGCTCACATCGGCCATATGACGGCGAAAGGCTGCGATTTCTGGGTCAATTTTGCTCATGAAATACTTTCTTCGGGTGCTGTCAGGTCTTGTTTTGGGCTGCTCTTATTTACTATGCGCGCCCGGATAACGCTCAGTACACATCCTGCTGTGACGTAAAGAAGCAGGAAAATGGCGGCTGCAGGGTGCCCCATCCGCGCTTGCTGCCAGAGCCCGGCAATGACGACGCCAATTGTTGTAAGGGATAAGAATAAGGCGCAGACGGGTATGATGCCGAGCCATAATCCGCCGACACGCACACCCCCCAGAGGCAGGCGGAAGGGTCGGACCATGTCAGGTGCGGTGACCCGCATACGCATGACGCTGAGTGCAACACCGGCGAAGGCAACCATTGTGCCAATGCTGACCAGATCAGCCAGAATGCCAATCGGGAAGAGTGCTGCCAGCAGGCCTGCCGCACCGGCTGTCAGCGCAATGCCGTGTCCTGGCGTGCCGTGGCGGGGATGCAGCCGGGTGAACCAGTTGGGCAGAAGTCCATCACGGGCCATGGCAAAGCAAATGCGCGAATGGCCATAGGTATTAGCCAGCATGACGGAGGCGAGCCCGGCTAACGCGCCGACCCGCAGCAGCATTCCGATACCGGGATAGCCAACATGCGCCATGGCGAAGGCGACCGGATCTGGCACATTCAGCGTGCGAAACGGCACGAGGCCTGTCAGCACGAGAGAAACCAGCGCGTAGAGTAACGCACTGACAGTCAGTGTGCCGATCAGTCCGATCGGCAGGTCACGGGCGGGTTTGCGTGCTTCTGCGGCTGCGGTGGCGACGGTATCGAACCCGAGATAAGCGAAGACGACGACGGAGGCTGCCCGCAAAAAGCCGGATGCGCCATAGCGAAACGGCCCTTCAGACGGAGGCAGAAAGGGGTGCCAGAGAGCAGGCTGGACATGGCGTGCGCCGATCAGAAAAAACGTCAGTAATACACTTATTTTTACGACAACCAGCACGGCATTCGCACGGGCGGATTCCCGCACACCGCGCATCAGTGTCCCCCCGACAATCAGCAGGGCGAGGAGTGCAAGAGCGTTGGTATGGAAGCCGCCAGTTGGCAGATCGGTCGGGGCGGTGCCGGCAATGCTTGCCTGTGTTAGCACCTGTGGAAGGTCAATGCCGAACTCGTGCAGCAGGCTCATGAAATAACTGGCGAAGCCTGTCGAGACTGCGGCACCGGCCAGCAGAAATTCAAGCGTGAGAGCCCAGCCGACCCCGAAGGCGGCAACCGGGCCAAATGCGCGGGCAACATAACTATAGGACGCGCCAGCTATTGGCATGGCGGTTGCGAGTTCCGCGTAGCAAAGGCCGGTGAGGCCGCAGGCCGCAGCGGCGGCCACAAAGGCGAGGGTGACTGCCGGACCTGCGTATTCCGCCGCTGCCACCCCAGGCAGGATATAGATCCCGGCTCCTACCACGCAGCCCACCCCGAGCAGGAGGAGATCCACCGGCCCAAGGGCGCGATGGAGGGAAGAGGCTCCTGTTTTTATCTCTGCGGCCATAGTGTCTCCTGCGCCAGATTATAGATGCCAGTTCAGCGTCATTCCGACAGACTGCGGCGGGATGAAATAATACTGGTTTACGAGCGCGCTGCCATTATCATAGCCCATGCTGAGCCCGTGGGAATTGCCAACATTCTTGGCATAGAGGCTGAGGTCAAGCTGCCCTTTGGGGACGTGAAAATGTCCGGTCAACTGGAAGTCTACGGTATTGTAATTGCCGATCCGCATGCTGTTGCCAAGCAGGCCCGGTGCGGAGCCGCGATAGTGATGAATAATGGAGAGCGTGGGCTCATGTGGTAAATCTACAGCCGCATAGCTGAGAATTTCGCTGAACTGCCATTTTGGGCTGGAGGCCAGTTGTGATCCTGAAGGAATGACACCGCCGGACGTAGAGACGGACTGCGTTGTGTGTGCATCATCATACGTACCGTTTATACGGAGTTGAAGCCCTTTGATCGGTGTGATCCATGTTGCACTCAGTTCCGCGCCCCGGCTAACGGAGGCTCCCACGTTTGCGCCATAGGTCAGGCCGTCAGGCCGCAACAGGCGCGCCTGCATGTTGCTCCAGTCAATCCAGTAGAGCGTGGGCTCGATCAGCAGGTGATGGTGAAAAAGGTTGAGACGCGCACCAACTTCGTAATTTTTCAGCGTGTCCGACCGTGTGCCGCGGGGCGTGGGGTAGGCGGCATTGTATATTGTCGAATTGGGCGTGCCAAAACGATAACCTTCCGAAAACAGGAAGTAGAACATCATCTGCTTGTTTGGTTCATAACGCAGCGCAACCTTCGGGAGTGCGCTTGTCTGCGAGGTGCTGGAGGCCGTGCGGTTGAGCAGGCTGCCGTTGCTGCTGTAGGCAAGGTAGCCGGGCGTCTCGCTTGAGGTTTTTTCTGATGCGTTAAAGACGCGGGCGCCGCCTGTCAGGGTCAGTCCTTTGAAAATTTCGTAGGAGCTTCACCAAAAATGGATTTTTCAGTGCCATCGTAATTTGCTGTGCCCCAATACCAGCTGTCACCCTGCGTTAACTGCGGCACGAGGGATGCGCCGTACAGGCCGGAAATAAAGGACTGAACATTGTCAGTCATGACATTATCTTCAATGCGCTTCCATGTTTCGTAATAGGCTGCGCCAATCAGCCAGTTGAAACGCGAGTGCTTGCTGGAGGCAAGACGCAGTTCATAATACATGGACTTGCTGTCGCCTGTTTCATTGAGCGTTGTGTTCCCTCCGCCCAGCGTATCTCCGTAATACGGGGTATAATCGGTGGTGGCGTTTTTTCCTTTACGGGTGAACGCTCCCATCGCGCTCAGTGTGGCAAAGGAGAAATCATGATCGTAGCGCAGTTCATGCATCTGGATCTGTGTGCGGAGCGGTTCCTCAATATGGCGCTGCTTCTGATAATCAGGCAACGCTGCAAGCGAATAGGGATCATCTGAAATATCGGAACTCTGGGCGATATAGGTGTAGGCGATCTTGTCCGCATCCGTGGGCGTGTAGACAACGCTTGCGCGGGCATTGCGCGTGTATCCGGTATTGGTATTGCGGCCTATGCCTAAGTTGGTGATGTAGCCGGGGTCCTGCCGGTATCCAAGCACGCCGCGCACGGCAAGTTTGCCCTTGATGATCGGTATGTTGAACATACCTTTTTCGCCGTAGCCAACTTCATGACCGGGCATCCCGACGATGGAGGACTGAGCAGCGGCGTCAATCTTGCTCGTGTCAGCCTGATTGGGGATGTAGTCAATCGCACCACCCAATGTTGCGGAACCAAAGAGCGTGCTTTGTGGACCACGCAGGGCTTCCACGCGGGCGACGTCAAACGTATCGATATCCGGTACCGCAATGGCAAAGCCGGGTTCAGAAAGCGGAATGTCGTTCAGAAAATAGCCGGTAGTGCCTTGCCCCTGATCAATGCCAGCGGTGGTGGCAATACCGCGGAAAGTGATAGTCGACAGGCCGGGCAGGGACTGGTTGAACGTTGCCCCCGGAATTTGCGCGATATAGTCGCTATAAGACTGCGCATTGATTTTTTGCAGGAATTTTCCGGAAAGTACGGTGACAGAGTTCGCCACATCATGGGTGGATTGCTGCCGCCGTTCCGCTGAGACCGTAATGGATTCCAGCGTATCAGGCTGTTCCTTTGCCGCTGCCCGATTGTTCATATGGGGTGCGGCTGGCTGGCGGACGACCGGACGCGCGGCCGGAGCCGGGCGGGCTGGATGTGCGTGGTGTTTTGAATCTGTTTCAGTCTGGGCCAGCACTGTTCCGGGAAAAGCGGAAACGGCGGCCAGGAGCAGAAGCCGAAAACGGGGACGGAGTCTGGAAAAAGAGCTGTTGATCATGAGGGCTCGTTCCTGAAGAGAGCTGATACAGGGAGCAGTCGGTAACGTGATGGGTCGGTTCAGAGATATTTCTGAAGCCAGGAGAGAACCTGTTGCTGCACGTCGATCTCGGTATCGAGCCCGACACTGCCGCCAAACCAGTGGGGTGCGCCGGGGTAGTGGATAAAGCGTGCCGTTTTTCCACGTTCATGCAGGGCCGCGTAGAACAGGCGGCTCTGGAGTGTGGGCACGCGTGTGTCCGCATCACCATGCAGGAGCAGGACCGGCACAGTGACGTTCTGGACGAAGCTGAGTGGTGAATGGGCGGAATAGTCGCTTTGGTGGGTGAGTGGGTCACCAAAGTAGGGCGGGATGAAGCTGAGACCGACATCGGTGCTCATGGCCATCGTCATGAGGTCGGCAATGCCTGCACCCGCAATAAGTGTTTTGAAACGGTCATTATGTCCGGCAGCCCACATGCCCATGAAGCCGCCATAACTCCAGCCGCCCAGTGCAAGGCGCGCCGGTCGGCAATGCCGTCTTTTTCAAGGTGATCGACGCCGCTGAGGATATCCTGATAATCCTTGCCGCCCCAGTCCCCCCGATTGGCGGCGCTAAACGCTGGGCCGCCGCCTTCGGAACCGCGTGGATTGGGCATGAACACCGCAATGCCGTGGGAGGCAAGCATGCGCGCCAGTTGTGCCATGAGCCCAGCCATCCATCGTACCAGGCCTCCAGCGGACCACCGTGGATTTGCACGAAAAGCGGCATTGGCTGATGCGGGCTGGCATCTGGTGGCAGCACGAGAATGCCGGAAAGATCAAGCCCGTCCTTCGCCTTCCAGTGGATGATGCGCTGCTCTCCGAGGGACCATTGATCTACGCCCGGATTGCTGTGCGTCAGTTGCTGCCCGTGCCCCTTGTGGTAAAGCCAGACCTCATCCGGCATTGTGCGGGTTGACGCTGTCAGGGCGATGTCACCGCTCTTGTCACGGGAAAAAGAGAAGACCTCCCCCATAACTGTCGCGATCTCAGTCGGTTCGGCCGTGCTGGCGTGATCGAACGCCACATGGGCCAGATGTGTTTCCACACCTTTAAAGCCAAGAACGGTCAGGCCATGCCCGTCAGTGTCCCACGCGGCACGCAGGATTGCGCCACCCCATGAGGACGCAATGGGTTCACGTTTTCCCGTTGCAAGATCAACGGTTCCAACCAGACCATCAATGCCGTCTTCTGAGAAATACCCATAGACGACGGTGTTCCCATCTGGAGAGAAAGAGGCATGCACAGCCGTGGCGTGGCCGGGCAGGGTGTACAGCACCGTGCCATCTGGTTTGATGACGGACTGGGTTGAGCGGTACCAGTAGTATTCAAGCCCACCTTCTTTACCGCTGCGGATAATGAGGCATTGCCCCTTTGGCCCCCAGTCCACGTCAAAGATGAAGGGATCGGGGGTCGGGACGGTTCTGCTCTTCAGGCTGGCGACGTCAAGCAGGATCAGGTGGCTGCTACCGCTGCGTCCTTCTTCCGTCGCGTTATGCGGGAGCGCAGGCGGTGCTTCATGGGTGATGATCGCAATGGAACGGCCATCAGGCGCCCATGTGAAGGTGACGGGCGTTCCCGTCAGTCCGGGAATAGTGCGTGTTTTCCCGCTTTTGATGTCGAGCAGTACGAGGCGTGCTCCATGCGCTGTGCCGGGTGCATGCGTACGGAGGAGGGCTAGCGTTGTACCATCGGGAGACCAGCGTGGGTGATGGTCCCCTGTGAGTGTACCGCGCAATTGCTTCGGTTCCGCGTGTGAACCGGGCGTGACTGCCCATAGCTCCGGTGCCGTCGGTGCGGTGTGACTGGAGGGGGTGATGCGGCTGTAAAGGATCTGGTGGCCGTCAGGCGCGATCTGGGCATCTGAGACCTGCCGCAGTGCTGAAATGTCTTGCGGTGTGATCGGATGCGATGCTGCCAGTGCGGGGGATGAGACCAGCAGAGTGATCAGTGCAGAGGAAAGTATCCGGACAGACGCAGTGCGTCCCACTCCCGTGGGAAATACTTGAGCAGTGCGTATTATATTTTTATAACGCAAGGCAGGCATGACCTTTGGGCTATTGTGATCCTGCCTGATCCTGTCGCAGATTGTTGTCTATCCGGAACATCCAATTTTTGAACGGTGACGGGTCCACGCCATAAGCGTGGCTTTTCTTAAGGCAGACGGCTCGCCTGTTTGAGAAGACGCAAAGCATGACGTGTCTTCTCGGCGTTCATACTGGCAAATCCGATCCGTAATCCGCGGGGTGCTGCCGGTCGTGCCTTATAGGAGTCCGACCCTGCGAAGCGAAGAGCCAGAGCCGCGGCGTTGCGCTCTATCCGGTCCAGTATGGTGGTATCGGCAAACCGGAGCCAGAAGGCCAGCCCGCCTTTGGGCGGTATGAAGGTAATGGAAGAACCGAATTCTTCCGTCAGCGCCAGAGCAAAGGCGTCCCGGCGTTCTGCATAAAGGCGGGCGGCCTTGCGGGCATGGCGGCGTAATTCGCCTTCTTCAATCAGCGCCCCGACCGCTTCTTCCGTCACGATATTGCCCATCCCGTCTACAATCGAGACATGGTGCGCCAGAGCCTCAATCACCGCGGCAGGCGCCACAACATAGCCCAGCCTTAAAGCCGGAATGGCCAGTTTGGAGAGGGAGCCGACATAAATCACACTTTCCGGGGCGTAGCTTGCCATCGGTAATAAAGGCTGTGATTCAAAATGAAATTCGTGATCGTAATCGTCTTCAAGAATTGCAAAACCGTAGCGGCGCGCAAGTTCAATAACTTTCAGTCTCCGGTCAGGATGGAGCGAGACTGTT
This sequence comes from Acetobacter persici JCM 25330, assembly GCF_000613905.1. Lineage (GTDB taxonomy): Bacteria > Pseudomonadota > Alphaproteobacteria > Acetobacterales > Acetobacteraceae > Acetobacter > Acetobacter persici. The sequence goes on along the minus strand of NZ_BAJW01000050.1, from coordinate 15,767 downwards.
GTTGGAAACTGGTGATGCGGTGTCAGAAAAACGAACGCGATGCGCTGCGTGGCGCAAAGCGCTTCGAGTGCCGTGACATCTGCACCGTCTCCATCCAGCCCGATTGTCCGGAGGTCTGCCCCCAGTGCCTGAAAGGCCATGACGGCAGGCTCGTAAGTGAGTTCCTCCACGACAACAATGTCGCCGGGGCGGATCAGTGTCATGGCGGCCAGAAAAATACCGTGCTGACTGCCACGTGTGATGCAGATATTCTCCGCGTTAACAGGCAGGCCCCGCTCCGTTTTCAGCATGGTCGCGATTGTCTGGCGCAGGGAGGCCGAGCCACGCGGATCAGCATAAGACAGGCGATTATAGCGTGAGACTTTGCTCAGGGCACCCCGGTAGGCGCGGGCCAGGACATCGGCGGGAAACAGCCGCCCATCCGGTGAGCCCTCATCAAGTTTGACACCGTGATCTTCCAGCACCGCAAGGGCGCGTGCCGGGGCTGCAATATAGCGAAAACCAGCCTGTGGCGAAGCAGTTTTTTCCGGATCAGCTTTCTTGTCGGGACGGGAGGATGCGGGCCGTGCCGGCAATGTCGCGGAGACTTGTGTGCCGCTGGTGCCGGATGTTTCAATCCATCCCTGAGCAACGAGTTCCTCAAAGGCCAGCACAATTGTCTTGCGGTTAACGGCCAGCGCATCCGCCAGCGCACGGGTGCTGGGGAGATAGTCTCCCGCTGAAAGGCGGCCCCGTTCAATTTCCTGCGTAACTGCGTTGGCAATCTGCAGGTAAAGCGGCTGAACGGATTGCGGGTCCAGAGTGATATCAAGCGGTACGCGCCGGGGACGAAGCATCAGATGATGTTCCCACTCAAAAATACAAAACGAGACTGCGGACAGATTTTTCTTATGGCCCCCTGCTCGTGAAACAATTGGCTCTTGTCGTGCCCAGCAAGGTGCGTGAAATGGGAAAGAGCATCCGTGCTGTCCCTATCAACAGACAGTCTGGATATCCTGACGGGCCGCGGCAGTAAAGCACGATCCGTAAGCGCAAATTTCGATTCTTCCTGAAGTGTGCCGACCAGAAACATGAATGACCTTATAGCACAACTGATTGGTGAATATCCCCTTGCAGCGGTGAGTGGTCTTTCTACCGCCGATGGGATGCCGGTTCATCTTCCTCTCATTCTGGAAACTTCCGGTCAGCCCTCGGATTTGTCGCATGCGCGCCTTATCGGTCATATGGCGCGGCGTACCCTCACGATACCGCCTGAAGCCGGGCCGATAGCTGTGGAGGTTATGTTTTCTGGCCCGCAAGGCTATGTGTCGCCGGAAGTGGCGGGAGATCGCGGCTGGATACCGACATGGAATTATGCGCGCGTCTGGGCGCGCGGAGCCCTGCATTTTTCCGAGAATCTGACAGAATCAGGTCTTGAGGTGCTGGTTGACGCAATGGAGAAGGCGCGCGCAAAACCCTGGCAGATCAGTGAAAGTGGGCCACGTGCAGAGGCGCTCAAGAAACATATTATTGGCTTTGAAATTACGAATCTCACCTTCCGCCCGTCCTTCAAGCTGGGGCAGGGTGAAACTCCGGCAGTGTTCGATAAAATTGTAAGCGATTATCCGGACAGAGATCTCGCGCGCTGGATGCGACTGCACGCAGATTCAACGTCCTCTGTGCAGGTTCTTCAGAAAGACCCTGCCTGCAAGCCTGAAAGTCAGTGACACTCTGGCCACCCTTTCCCGGATTATGGCGTCATGCGATGTAGCAGGCTGTCTTTTTACTGCGTCCTTTGTGCACGGATAGACGACGATCCGTCTTGTCCAGAAGGCGTATATCATCCGGCGTAAGAGACAGGTTTGCGGAGGGCTCCATAAGCATAATCGTCAGCACACGATGCGCATGAGCCGCGCAGTGCATGTTGTCGGGGCGTACTGGGCTAGCGGCCAACCGTGCAGTTCTTTCTGGATGTGGCGAGCGGGCCGTTTTACGGGTTCAACCGTGATAGAGGCCCTGTCTCATATGAGGGGAGGAGCGGAGGCTCCGAGCCCTCTTCGGAGAGAGGCTTCATAACACTGACATATCGAGCAGGAGGCGGGCTACTGTGCCAGCATGGGCGCTCGGACCGGGCGGCGCGAAGGCCTGTCCTGCGACGAAAATCCCCTCCATCAGCAGCACCAGACCAGCGGTCAGCGCCTCAGGGTCGCGTGCGTTCAGAAGTGCCACGCGAGACGCAATCCAGTCGGCCATCGCCTGTTTTAGTCGCGCGCCTCCCGGCGGACAGAATGATCGCGATCAGGGAATTCGAGGATTGCATTTGTCAGCCCACAGCCCCGATAGGTCGGGCTGGAGGCCCGTTCAGCCAGACCGTCAAAATAGGCAAGGATCTGGCTGCGTGGATCGTCGGGAAAATCGGCCTCGGCCTCCTCGAAGCGCGTCCGACAGGTCCCGTAGAATTCATCAAGATAGACCGCAGCCAACCCGTCTTTGGACTCATAGGCACGGTAAAGCGACGGCTTGGTGACGCCCGCGTTCTGCACGATTTCTTCGACGCCCACGCCGCGTATTCCGTTGTGATAGAACAATTCGCGTGCTGAATTCCGAATCCGTTCGGCGGCGCTGACGCCGGGTGTGGGTCGCTTCATAATCTATTTCCGCTTGACGATGTTACCGATCGGTACCTAGGCTCAGTAAAGTGTAACTTACCGGTTAGTCATATGAGCAGAAATCTTCCTATCCGCAAGGGTGCCGTCTTTGTGGTCGTCGTGGTGCTCACCTTTCTCTCCTTGCTGGTGTCGGCTGGTGTGCGCTCAACGCCCGGCGTCCTGATGATGCCCCTGCAAATGGAGTTGGGGTGGAGCCGCACCACGGTTTCGTCGGTCGCCGCTTTTGGCATTTTCCTCTACGGTTTTGTGGGGCCGTTCTCCGCGGCGCTGATGCAGTCAATCGGAATCCGGCGCACGCTGATCGGGGCGCTCCTGCTGATCGGTGCGTCGTCCGGGCTTTCACTGTTCATGACAGCGCCGTGGCAATTTTTCCTCACATGGGGGCTGCTAACCGGTCTTGGCACCGGGGCCGTTGCCATGGTGCTCGGCGCTACGGTCGTCAATCGCTGGTTCGTGGCGCGTCGCGGCACGGTCATGGGGCTGCTCGCGGCAAGCACGGCAACAGGGTCGCTGCTGTTCCTGCCTCTACTGGCGTCCCTCGCGCAGACGCATGGCTGGCGCGGGCCGGTTGGCGCTGTCACGGTTGTGTGTCTGGGTCTTGTGCCGCTCGTCGCACTGCTCCTGCCTGAACACCCTGAGCGTCTGGGCCTTGTGCCGCACGGGGCGGAGGAGGGATATATTCCTCCCGCGCGCCCGTCACGCCATCCACTGCATATCGCCATATCGGCGCTCCGTGATGCGATGGTTATGCGGGATTTCTGGTTGCTGTTCCTGACGTTCTTCGTGTGCGGCTTCACGACAAACGGGCTGATCGGCACGCATTTTATCGCGATCTGTGCTGATCACGGTGTCGGCGCGGTCCCGGCGGCAGGGTATCTCGCTCTCATGGGGTTCTTTGACCTGTTCGGCACCACAGCCTCGGGCTGGCTCACCGACCGGATGGATGCGCGGCGGCTACTTTTTGCCTATTACGGACTGCGGGGCCTGTCGCTGATGGCGCTGCCGTTTGTAGACTTCCACGGTGCAAGCCTGACGCTGTTTGGTGTGTTTTATGGGCTGGACTGGATTGCGACAGTGCCGCCAACCTTGCGTCTAGCCAATGCCGCCTTTGGCGAGGCACGCGCGCCGGTTGTATTCGGATGGATCGTGTTCGGGCATCAAATCGGCGCGGCTCTGGCTGCATCGCTTGCCGGTGTGCTCCGTCAGGCACAGGGAAACTATCGTGACATGCTACTCATGGCCGGGCTTGCCGGATTGGTCGCAGCGCTGATGGCACTGCGGATTGGGCGTTCTCCGTCGAAAGGCGTTGCCGTTGCGGCGGAGTGAGGCAAGTTGAGGAATGGTCCACGCGGATGTTCAATTGACCATGGGACTGCGTCGGATTTATTTCGGGAAGACGTCACGCATTTTCAGAAAAACACTCGTCAAAACACCTGTTAATATCCATGAGTTCTCAAATTGCAATTGCCGTAACCAAATCCTAAATCCTTACCGCAATAGCACCCATCCATCGGCGTCACGCCGGATTTTTCTGTTCCACACGTCCGGCTTGCAGTACCAAACGCAACGCAGTTGATTGTCAGACAATAAATATCAGTGCGTCGCTGCGTTAAAGCTGTAAACTTCAATGTTCAGCCGTTCATGCAATGGCTTCAGTTCAGACTGGTACCCCGCAGTCAGACGACTAAAAATCGACGATCTCCAAGCTTGCCGTTGCAGAGATTTATAAGGAGCAAAGAAGATGGAAATACCCAGCTCTTCTTTGCTCCATCAGAACTTTAGCCTGCGGTCTCGACAAGAACGACTTCGGCATCCGTAAGGGCGCGAACTTTGAGAATATCTATCTCCGAGAGTGCAGCCCCATCGCCTTCACTCATTTTTCTGCCTTCAATCTCAACCGAGCCTTTGGCAACTACAAGATAGGCAAGCCTTTCAATGCCAAGGAGGTAGTCGGCTACCTGATCTTTCCTCAATGTTGCCCCAAGCACACGTGCATCGGCGTGAATGGGAAGGGCGTCACCATCATTCTGGAAACCTGATGCCAGAGTGAAGAATTTTCCAGCACGGTCGTCTTTCGGAAAAGCACGAGCGCCCCATGACGGTGCGTGACCTGCCTGATTTGGCATGATCCAGATCTGGAAGATCCGTGTTGTGACATCTTCCAGATTATGTTCGCTGTGCCGGATACCCGTTCCTGCGGACATAACCTGCACATCTCCGGCCACAGTGCGCCCTTTATTGCCAAGGCTGTCCTGATGCGTGATAGCGCCTTCACGAACATACGTGATGATTTCCATATTTTCATGCGGATGAGTACCAAAGCCGGTGCCCGGTGCGATGGTATCATCATTCCAGACGCGCAGGCTGCCCCAGTTCATACGGCTGGGGTCATAGTAATGGGCGAAAGAAAATGGTGCCTTGCATCCAGCCAGCCGTGGTTGGCGTGGCCAAGTGTGTCATAGGGGCGGATTTCAATCATAACATGCTTTCCCGATTTGGTACGTAAGTGTCTGATGAGACGTTAAGCGCGGGTGAGTATGGAGGATATAGAAATCATGGAAAGATATCGTTTCCATTTTTGTAATGTGGGGTATTTTGTATCCAGAAAATGCAAACACGTTCTGATAAACAAGATATAGACATTATCCTTATCAACTCTTTCGCGAGATCGTCTGATGCGCCTCCCTGATTTTGAAGCATGGGCTATTTTTGCAAAAGTCGCTGAACTCGGTTCGTTCGCTCGGGCCGCAGAAGAAATCCAGCTTTCCAAGCCGACTGTATCCAAAGCGGTAGGTCGTCTGGAACAAACGCTCGGCGTTGCACTGTTTAATCGGAATTCCCGCCACCTGTCTCTCACGGAAGCGGGGCGGACGGTGCTGGGGCATGCGAACCGTATTCTGGTGGAAGCAGAGGCAGCGGAAGCAGAAGCACGCGGAGGCACGCAACGGCCTTCCGGGTTGATCAGGATTGCGGCCCCTATGTCTTTCGGCATAGGCCATTTGTCACCTGTTTTACCTGCGTTTCTTGCCAAATACCCGGATATTGATGTGACTGTCGATTTCAGTGATACGCTCGTGGACTTTGTTGCAGAAGGATACGATGTTGCACTTCGTATTGCGTCTCTTGCAGACTCTGCGTTGCGGGCACGGAAACTCTGCGAAGTTCAGCTTTTACTGGTTGCAAGCTCTGCTTATCTGGATCGGGTGGGACGTCCTGAGCACCCACGGGATCTTGAAGCTCAAAAAAGCTTTGTCTACACCAACACGTCTGCGCCCGGAAAAATTCGCCTTCAGCATAATAAAAATGGAAAAGAATTTGTTCTCACGCAAACTTCCAGATTCCGTGCAGATAATGCGGAAGCGTTTCTTCCTGCCTTGAAGGCTGGACTGGGCTTTGGTCTGTTTCCCGAATTCATGGTAGGGGAAGGTCTGGCATCCGGCCTTTTTGAGCGGATCCTGCCGGACTGGCATGCGCCGTCCATTGCGCTGTATCTCGTCACGCCATCCAGCGCGCTCAGACCAATGAGGGTTACGGCTTTGCTGGATTATCTTGTGGAATGTTTTAGTCAACCGGGATGGTTGAGGCAGGCAAAATAAGCATGTGATTCGGGCACAATATTTTTCTGTTTCTGCATTCTAAAAAATCTCTTTGAAAGAGAATCCCCATGCCATTGATGAATGACATGGGGTGGCAAGTAAGCCTTCCTGAATTGAGGCACTATTCTCAGCTCAGTTTTCTGGCAATACCCGCGACATGCTGGCCAAGGAACTTTGCTCCTTCCAGTTCATTAGCGCTTGGCTGGCGTGACCCATCTCCCGCGGCAAGTGTGGTGGCCCCATAGGGCGAGCCGCCGGTAACTTCGTCCAGCCTGAGTTGCCCCTGAAAGCTGTAGGGCAGGCCGCTGATAATCATGCCGTGGTGGATCAGATTGGACATCAGGGAATACAGGGTGGTTTCCTGCCCGCCATGCTGAGACGCGGTTGAGGTAAAAACAGCTCCGACTTTTCCAACCAGTGCTCCTGCGAGCCACAAGCCTCCTGTCTGATCCCAGAAGTTTGCCATCTGGGCCGGAAGCCGTCCAAATCGTGTCGCGCGCCGATAATAATAGCATCATAATTTGGCAGGTCGTCTGGTGTTGCAATTGGTGCGTTTTGCGCCGTTTTGAAGTGATGGGCTATGGCAACGTCTCCCGGTACCAGTTCAGGAACGCGCTTGATATCAACCTCAAGACCCGCTGCCCGCACGCCTTCGGCGACAGCATTGGCCATGGTTTCGATATGTCCGTAAAATGAATAGTAAAGAACAAGAACTTTAGCCATTTTGGATTTCTCCTTTGGTGTCGAGAACAATTTCCGTAAGGTTTTCAGAGGCTCCATCATGATAGGCCCTGTGTAAGGAAGAGATATATAAAAGCAGGAAACACTCAGTTGCCTGTTTTGGGATTGCGTATTTTCAGAGTTTTCTGGCCGTGGTGCCCTGCGCAGTGCTTGTCAAAATCCCATCAATGGAGAAATGACCGGGCCCGGTAGCAGCAAGAGCCAGAAGCCCGCCAGCAATACTGAAGTTTTTGTAGAAATGGATCCACATATCGTATCGTTCCATTCCAGAGAACGTCCAGTAATGGTGGCCAATAAACGCCGTGGCGAGTGTGTAAAGTGCCAGAAGAATGGCAATGGGAGAGGTCAGGGCACCCAGGGCGATGAACAGACCAAAACCCAGCTCAACCAGAATAGCGATAATGGAAGACAGGTAAGGCAATGGTGCGCCAGTCGTGGCCATATAAGCACGGTGCCAGAGAAACCTGTCAGTTTGCCCCAGCCCATAAACACAAAGAGCATGGCAAGCAGCAGGCGTGATGCCAGCAAAACAGGATCGCGCGGGAGAGACAGGCTCATGGTGGTGGATCTTTCATCAGAAAAGCAGCGTGTTATTTGCTGCCGTTGCTTGTTTTTAGGCTGGTCTAATTGAGCGACAAATAGAAATGGACTAAATGCAATGTTTCCATTTTTTACATTAAAGGTTTTATGACGGGCATAAGCTTTACAGGCGTTGCTGTAGGGGCACGGATAAAAGAGCATAAGACAGGCGGCAGATGTCGTAATCGTCTGAGTGCCTGATGCCTGGAACGCAAGGCCGGTCTATCCACAAGCTCAGTGCGCCGAGATTGTTTGGCATAGTAAGCAGTTTATCGAAGAGAAATGGAATACAGTATGAAAGAAGAGCTTCACGTTCTTCTGACACAGCATCTTGGCTGAGGCCTTTTCCACAAGATGGAGAGACTTTCCTTACATCCCTGCATCCGGATAGACGGAAACTGATCTGCGTTGCCTATGAGCAATTCATGTTGCCATGCGTTGGTCCTGAAGGACGGCATGCCATAAACTGGCTGCCGTACAGTATGCTGAGCGGGAGATTGGTATTCTGGGACGTTATACGAAGAGCGCACTGGCAATCGGAGGTGGCAGGGCAGGACTATGCAAAAGCCCCATTAGACAAAAATAATACTATTTATTTTTGTAATATGATAAAAATACTAAAACGACAGATAATTATTTGACAGGGTCGCTGCACTCGGGCTAAGTGGCGTGATTGGAAGAGAGGATGTGATGACTTTCCAGAAAGATCATCTGCTACCAGTCGCTATGCTATTGCGATGTTGTATGGGCAGCCGATAACAGGAGACTGTTTTCGACAATATGGTAACCTGATCTGTGCAGCAGGGTACTGATCCCTTTTTCCTAATCTGACTGTTTTTATTATGGCTATAAATCTTTTGTCCTCCGCCCAGAGTGCGGGGGTGATACTGTCTGTTCCTGTCCGGACGGTGCTGTTTCTGCCTGAGTGTCTCAACTGAAAAAACCACGGGCTGATTCTCTTTGCAAATGCAGAAAGAAGTCTGGTCCAGAAAAGAATCTTTAAAAATGGTTTTGGAAGCGATGGCTTACAATGGGAGATCAGGCTTATGCGTCGAGCAAACAAGAAATTGGAAACAAGTCTTTATCATCGTCTGTCAGTGCGTCTGGAGAAACTGGTGCTCAGACTATATGGGGTATCCTGAGCAGGGAGCCGAACCCACTTTTAAAGGAGCTTATTAAACAACATAATATTGCAAACGCAGGTCCTGATGCATGCTTTGCGCTTGCGCTATCTTCCTTACTGTCAGGCAAGTTGTCTTCTGGCGCAGAGAGTGATTTAAATTTCTTTAGTCTTTTCATAAAATATTATCAGGTTTTTCCTCACCTTTCTATAGTGGCGCAGTCAGATTTGCGTGCGTTGTATGATCGTAATCCTGCGGTGCATGATTATGGAACAGCTTTTCTGAACTTTAAAGGGTATCATGCCCTGCAATGCTACCGGATTGCGCATAGGCTATGGATAGAACAGCAAGAAACCGCAGCCAGATTTATTCAGAGTCTTATTTCCGAACGGTGGGCCATTGATATTCATCCGGCTGCTGTTTTGGGTGAGCGCCTTATTCTGGATCATGGAACAGGTATTGTAATTGGAGAAACAGCGCATGTTGAGGATGATGTTGTTCTTTTCCAAGGTGTTACTTTAGGTGGCACGGGAAAAGAAAGCGGTAAACGCCATCCAACAGTATACCAGGGTTCCGTAATTGGTGCGGGCAGTAAAGTGCTCGGTGCAATTGAAATCGGCCGAGGAGCCAAAGTGGGTGCCGGTTCAGTGGTTGTAAAAAATGTTCCTGCGTTTACCTGTGTCTTTGGGAATCCGGCGCAGGTTGTGGGACGCCATACGCATCTGCCCGCACTGACTTTCGATCAGTCCCTTCCTGCCATCGACTATATATTATAACAAAAATAATAGTGATATAAAAAAGACACTTAGTGATATCGTTTTTCTGTTGATTTTTGATATGAGGGTGTTACGGTCAGAGTCACGGTTGCCTGTTGAGGTATATCGAAAATACGATGGAGCGATAAAATGGTTTATCCGGTTCGCCTTCCGATTCGATGTTGTTAAATAAAACCAATAAATAAAGAATTCTCTTTTATATTTTTAAATTATAAGGTCTGGCAGTTCATGACTGAGATTCAGCCTACGTCCGCTGGTGCATCTGCGCTTGATCGTAATTTGTCTGCAAGGCAGCTTTCTACAGCACATGTTACGCGTGTCCAGAATCTGGAGCGTACGCCGCGCTGGCTGCACCGTCTTTTGCCATGGGTGAATGTAGGAGGTGGTGTTTTCCGTGTGAACAGACGCCGCATTGTGTCGTCCCGTTTCACGGGTGTTGTATTTTCCGGCAATGACCGTACGCTCGCCCCCACTCCTGAAAGTCTGTCTCTTTTCCCCGGCTTTGCGGGGCAGACGCCAGAGGATATTCAGGCCGTCAGCAAGGAATTTGAATCGCATAAGCTGCCCGCAGGAAAAGAGCTTTCGATTGATGATGGTAGCCTGCTGATTGTTGTGAACGGGCAGATTCAGCAGAGCGCAACAACACCGGAAGGGCGGCAGATCAGGCATCTGTTTCTGGCCGCGGGTCAAAGCGGGATTGTGCGGCACGATGCGCACCATGGCCCGCTTGTCGCCACGGGTGACACAACGATCGTGACACTTTCTCCGACTCTGGCAGAGCACCATCCCTGGTTATCCGGTGCGCTTGATCAGATCGGCCAGCAAGGAGAGCCTGCGGTTGGTGTAAACCAGTATGGAGAGGCCGCTATTCAGGTGCTTTCCAGTGTTGATGGTGAGCCAAAACTACCTACAACATTCGTCGATTATCAGGATCACCCGCGCGAGTATTACCTGCACTCCCTGCAAACTGTTCTGCGCACCCACACCCGCATTACCGACCTCTACAGCAACGAGTTTGACCAGCTGCGGGAGCAGGTCAGGGTGGTCATAGACGTGATTCGGGAACGTGAGGAATGGGAACTTCTGAATAACCCGGAATTCGGCCTGCTGCGTGAAACGGCGATCGCGCAGCGGGTTCCCACACGGAGCGGTCCGCCCACGCCGGATGATCTGGATGAACTCTTAACCAGAGTGTGGAAAAAGCCTGGTTTTTTCCTGGCACATCCCAAAGCAATTGCCGCCTTTGGCCGTGAGGCGACGCGCCGGGGCGTTCCGCCGCCAACAGTCACCCTCTTTGGTTCCGCCTTTCTGACGTGGCGTGGCATTCCTCTTGTTCCCTCAGACAAAATTCCGGTTTCTGATTTTGGGGAAACCAGTATTCTACTGCTTCGTGTTGGTGAGGAAGAGCAGGGCGTCATTGGGCTGCATAATACGGGCATTACAGGCGAGGTCGAGCCGGGCCTTTCCGTGCGCTATAGCGGGACGGACCAGTTCTCGGTCGCATCACATCTGATCACACGCTATTTTTCGGCTGCTGTTCTGGTTGAAGATGCAATTGCCCGGCTTGATAACGTGCTGATTGGAAATTATTATGACTACGCACCCTGATGCTGGCGACGTGCCGCCAATCACGGCGCATCAGACTCTTCTTGCCCGTGCGTTTCAGGATGTTCTGAATGAGGGGGCGGCTGACGCTGCTCCCTTTGGCCGCCCGCAGCTTACGACGCCAGCGTTTGCGTCAGGAGCAGATGCATCCGGGTATGAGCCTGTATGGTCAAGAACGCCGGTAACAGCACCGGCGTCGCCAGACACTCAGTTTGGCGCTCTTTCCGAAAAAGCTGTTTCCCCGTTTTTCTCTGGAGCATTCTCGCTGCCATCCCGGCCGTCTCTGTCAGAAGAGGTTTCAGCTACACCGTATTTTCTAAACGATAAATCACAGAGTACGGGAAAAATACTGTCCGCGTACGATATCCGGCAGATTAAGAACGATTTTCCTATTCTCAACCAGTCGGTCAACGGACATAAGTTGATCTGGCTGGATAATGCCGCCACAACGCAAAAGCCACGCGCTGTGATTGATGCGACCTCTTATTTTTATGAGCATGATAATTCAAACATTCATCGCGCAGCACATACCCTCGCAGCGCGCGCCACAGATGCGTTTGAAGGGGCACGGGAAAAGCTACGGCATTTTATCGGTGCGCGTGAGGCCGCGGAGATTGTTTTTGTCAGAGGCACAACAGAAGCCATCAATCTGGTAGCGCAAAGCTACGGTCGCGCCAATATTGGTGCTGGTGACGAAATTCTGATCACCACAATCGAGCATCACGCCAACATTGTGCCGTGGCAATTACTGGCGCAACAAACAGGGGCTGTGCTACGCGTCGCTCCTGTAAACGACAAAGGCGAGCTTCTGCTCGAACAGTTTGCGGCGCTTCTGTCTGGACGCACGAAAATTGTTGCGGTGACGCATGTTGCCAATGCGCTGGGCACCATCAATCCAATTGAGCAGATTATCCCACTGGCGCACGCATATGGTGTGCCGGTTCTGGTGGATGCAGCGCAATCCTCGCCCCATTTACCACTGAATGTGGCCGCGCTGGACGCAGACTTTCTGGTGCTGTCTGGCCACAAGGTTTACGGTCCGACCGGGATTGGCATCCTGTATGGCAAACGCGAGCTCCTTGAGGCTATGCCACCCTGGCAGGGTGGTGGACACATGATACGGGATGTTACGTTTACCCACACGGAGTTTCAGGGGCTTCCCGAAAAGTTCGAGGCTGGCACGCCAGACATAGCCGGGGCTGTTGGTCTGGGGGCGGCTGTGGAGTATCTGGAGCAGATAGGCCTGCCGGCTATTGCTGCGCATGAACATGCCTTGCTGGAGTATGCTACTTCTGAATTTGAGCGTCTGCCGGGTGTCAGGATTATCGGCACGGCTGCGGCCAAGGCGAGTGTTTTGTCTTTTGTGGTCAAAGGGCATGATGTGACGGACGTCGCAAAATATCTGGACAATTATGGGATTGCTGCGCGCTCCGGGCATCACTGCGCGCAGCCTGCGCTCCGGCGTTTTAGTGTGGAGGCCACGGTCAGGGCTTCTTTCGGCCTTTACAACAGTTTTGAGGATGTAGATGCTCTGGTCTCAGCACTCAGGTCATTGATAAGGCACTGACATGACTTTTGCAGTTCTGACTGCATTCGGCGGCGGTCTTCTGATAGGGAGTGCCGCCGTTTTTTTGAAGGCGGCGACGGGGCATATCCTTGGTGTCAGCGGTATTCTGGGGAATGCTGTCTCACGTTCCGCAGGAAGCTGGCGATGGGCATTTCTCGCGGGTGTGGTGGGTGCCGCGGTTGTCATGCGCGGTATGGGCGTTCTGTTGCCAGCAAGTTTTAGCCAGTTGGGGTGGGAACGTCTGCTGGTCGCGGGTCTGCTGACAGGGGCCGGGACCAGACTGGCTAATGGGTGCACCAGTGGTCACGGTGTATGTGGGTTGGGAAATCTATCCGGACGTTCTTTAATTGCGGTTCTGGTTTTTATGGGAACAGCCGGGCTTGTTGTCTTTTTCCAGCATAGCGGGAGCTGGTTCCCATGAAGGCTGTGGCAGCCGGATTCTGTGGCTTTATTTTTGCTCTCGGCCTGATGGTGTCAGGGATGGCAGACCCTGCTAATGTACTGGGTTTTCTGGACGTGACCGGTGCGTGGAACCCTCTTCTGGCTTTTGTGATGGGAGGAGCCGTTGCTGTCACGCTTCCCGGTTTTTGGTGGCTTCGTCACCGGCAGGTTACAGGCCTCGCGTCTGATAAGGCGCAACACTGGCCGAAGCGCTGGCCGCCGGATGTGGCTCTTGTGATGGGGGCAATCCTGTTTGGTATTGGCTGGGGGCTGACTGGCGTGTGTCCCGGTCCGGCCCTTGTTCTGCTCGGACTGGACGGCTGGAAAGCGTGGCTGCTGGTTGCAGGTATTCTGCTGGGCTGGAAAGGTACGCAGTATTTACAGACTGGCCGTGCGCGATAATGCAACCGATTGTCTGCTGTTACGGGCAGCGGAAACAGGCAATCGGAATGAGGGGCCGCACAGACCAGACTTTAGGGCTTCGGTCTGGCCGTAAAATCCGAGGCGTCATGACGCTCCGGTAACTGGTCTTCAGCCGGGCCAGTAATGCGGTTAACACGCCGGCCACGCTGGACAGCAGGGCGCGCCAGCAGGCGGTCTGCCCACGCCTTGACGTGCGGGTAGGCCTGCACCCCCAAAAACTCTGATGCGCCGTAAAGCCATCCTTCTACCAGACCGCCATACCATGGAAAAATGGCGATATCCGCAATGCTGTAGGTCTCACCAGCAACATAGGGCACTTCCTGAAGGCGGCGTTCCAGCACGTCCAGTTGCCGTTTGGTTTCCAGAGTAAAGCGGTTGATCGGATATTCCAGCTTTTCAGGCGCGTAAGCGTAGAAATGGCCAAAGCCGCCGCCAACATAAGGCGCACTGCCAACCTGCCAGAAGAGCCAGTTGAGGCATTCGGTACGGCCATGCAGATCTTGCGGGATAAAGGCCTGAAATTTGTCTGCCAGATACAGCAGGATAGAACCGGACTCAAAAACCCGAAGCGGCGGGTGAACACTATGATCAACGAGAGCGGGAATTTTTGAATTCGGGTTAATGCTCACAAAGCCGGAACCAAACTGATCCCCTTCTGAAATACGGATGAGCCAGGCATCATAATCGGCGTCCACATATCCTGCGGCCAGAAGTTCTTCCAACAGAATGGTGATTTTCACACCGTTGGGTGTGCCAAGAGAATAAAGCTGGAGCGAATGCCGCTCGACAGGCAGAGGTTTCTCATGCGTTGCTCCGGCAAGAGGCCGGTTTGTCGCAGCAAACCTGCTGCCGTCCGGGCCGTCCCATTTCCAGACTTTGGGGGGCTGATAGGGTGTGTGCTTGTCGCTCATGCAAAGAGTCCATTGTAGGGTGTAGGTCATCAAGATGGCATGCGCCTGAGTACAAAAACAACGCATTAAACCGTGCTTATAAAAAACTACAAAAATAATATGATTTAACAGATTGACTACATTTCTGGTTGGTGGAATCATCGGTCCCGGTTTGTGACACTCTGATGTCTCCAGCGGAGTCAACGCATTATGCACAGCAGATACCGAATGTCGGTTTGGGGCCGATGTACCGTGATCGGTCGTCAGACCGGGATCCAGGCTAAATTCGCCGACGGAAAACTGTCGGCTCCGCAAGATGCGCAGAAGGCTGAGTGTGATGTTGGCATCCCACGTTCTTGAAATCGATGGTGTTTTTGTCGGCTCTTTCATTCAGGATTGCAAGCCATGCCCGCAGCGTTTTTACGCTGTGCATGAGGCTGTGAAATCCTTTCATAATCAACGTCTCGATCACTCTGGGTCTCTGAGTCGTCAGATTACCCGGCAGTTCCGTCGGGCCAGAGCGTCTTCCGCGTCGGCTGAGAGAGATTTGATCCTATTCAGGAAAGTTAAAAGATCATGAGCAAGTTTCGTCCTTTGCAGGATCGTGTTGTGCTGCGTCGTATTACCCCGGCCGACAAAACAGCCGGAGGCATTATTATCCCTGACACGGCTAAGGAAAAGCCTGTTGAAGCCGTTGTCGTGGCCGTAGGGCCGGGCGCACGTGATGAGCGCGGGCAGGTTGTACCTCTGAATGTCCGGGCAGGGGATCATGTGCTGTTTGGCAAATGGTCTGGCACGGAGGTCAGTATTGATGGTGAGGATCTGCTGATTGCAAAGGAGTCTGACCTGTTCGGTATTCTGGAAAACGCCTCGTAATTTAAGATCTGTATTGAGAAGGGAGAAAAGAAAATGGCTTCTAAAGACGTAAAATTTGCCACCGACGCCCGTGCCAGCCTGCTGAAAGGCATTGATATTCTGGCCGATGCCGTCAAGGTGACGCTTGGCCCCAAGGGGCGCAATGTTGTTCTGGACAAGAGCTTCGGTGCGCCACGCATCACCAAGGACGGGGTCTCTGTCGCCAAGGAAATTGAACTGGCTGACAAATTTGAAAATCTCGGGGCGCAATTGGTGCGTGAAGTGGCCACCAAGACAAATGATCTGGCAGGCGATGGCACAACCACCGCCACAGTGCTGGCTCAGTCCATTGCCAGAGAGGGGCTAAAGGCTGTTGCAGCGGGCTTTAACCCGCAGGATGTGCGGCGTGGGATTGAGCACGCCACCAAAGCTGTTATTGAGGAATTGCGTAAGCGCACCAAAGCGATTTCTGGTCACGAAGAAACCGCTCAGGTTGCAACTATCTCAGCCAATGGTGAAGTGGAC